>JAICKJ010000388.1 GCA_025928015.1 Thermomicrobiales bacterium | reverse complement strand
GGCGAAGCCCTGGTGCGTTGCAACGCCACCTTCGCGGCAAGCTGGTGGCACTGGTTCTTCATGGGGCAGACGGCCAAACCAGCCGAGCGGGTCATCTCCGCCGATCCCGATGCCTGGTACCAGATCGCGCGGGAGCAGATGAGCGACGACGCCTACGCCGACCTGCATGCCGCGCTGCACGATCCGCAAACGGTCCACGCCATGTGTGAAGACTACCGGGCCGGGCTCGGTATCGACCGGGCGCACGACGATGCCGATCGGCAAGCGGGTCGCCAGCTTGCCTGCCCGACGCTCGTGCTCTGGGCCGAGGGCGACGACCTGCCCACGCTCTACGGCGACGTGCTCGCCGTCTGGCGCGACTGGGCGCCGAATCTAGACGGGCATGGTCTGGACTCGGGCCACCACATGGCCGAGGAAGTACCAGAGCAGCTAACAAGCGATCTTCGACGCTTTTTCGCCGGATCGTAGCCGAGCAAGTCCAGCCCGACTCAGTTGTGTCATCGGCACGGCGTTCTCAGCGCTCGCGTCGTCGGTTATCCTTGCCCTCTTGCCAGCTGGCGATGATGTGACACAGGGAATCGGAGGACGCGCGTGGCAATACTGGAAGAACTGATCGTCTCACTCTCCTACCCGGAAGATCCACGGATTTCGCCCGATGGGACAGCGGTCGCCTACGTCGCGACGCCCTACGGCCGCGTCGAGCACGCCGAGGGCGATATCTGGCTGGCGCAGATCGCCTCGGGAGAGGCACGCCGCTTCACGTCCGGAGCAGGTCGCGACGAGCAGCCGCGCTGGTCGCCGGATAGCGAATGGCTTGCGTTTCTCTCCGAGCGCGGCGAGCCGGGACGCCGCGCGCTCTACCGGATTCCACGCGACGGTGGTGAAGCAGAACTGCTGGTCGAGCGCAAGCGGAGCATCGAACGCTTCGCCTGGTCGCCGGACGGCAGATCGATCGCCTTTCTCGCGCCCGACGAACCCGATGACGAGGACGAGCGGCGCGAGCGCGAACGGGACGACGCCGAGGTTTACGGCGAACGCTGGCCGCTCAACCGCCTGCATCTCTTCGACCTCGCTAACGCAACAACCCGCACGCTGCCGTCCGGAGAACTGCACGTCTCGGAATTAACCTGGTCGCCGGATGGCAGCCGTATCGCCTACATCGCCCGACCGACCCCCGAGCTAGAAGCGGGTATCCACTCCCGGCTCTTTGTCATCCCGGTCGCGGACGGCGCCGCGCCGCAGGAGATCGCCATCGACGGCGGCTGGACGCCCCGCGATCTGACCTGGAGCGCCGATAGTCGACTGCTCCTATTCATTGGTGGACACGATCCACAGCCACAAGGCTCATTCACCATTTACGCCGTGCCCGCCGATGGATCCCACTCGGCGCGGAAGATCGGTCCGGATGCCACTGCCGAGTATTGCGTGGCCGGCCTGCGCGCGGTGCCGGGAAGCACGCGACTCGTCGCAACAATCGCCGAAGGCTTGAGCACGCATCTCGAATGGCTCGATCCCGTGAGCGGTGCGCCGGAATGGCTCTACGCCTATCCCGAGGGCGATCTGCGCGGAGCAGACATCGTCATACGCGATGGTGAGCCGACCCTGGCCGTCGTGCGCACATCCGGCAGCGAACCACCAGAGATCCATGTTGGACGGCCCGATAACCTGCGCCAGATCAGCGATCATCACGCACCACTGCGCGAGTTCGCCTTCGGCACCCAGGAGTCGTTCCACTGGCAGGCGCCGGATGGCCTTGCACTCGACGGCATCCTGATCCGGCCACCGCAGCCGAGCGAGGGACCGTTGCCAACGGTCGTCCTGGTGCATGGTGGCCCCTACGGACGCTCCAGCAACGAATGGAACCTGCAGCCGCTCCGCTGGGGCCTATGGCTCGCCCACCATGGCTACGCGGTGCTGCTGCCAAACTATCGCGGCGGCGTGGGGCATGGCCACTGGTTCGCGACCCAGGCGCGCGGCAACGTCGGCGTTGGCGATTTCGGGGATGTTCTC
>JAICKJ010000005.1 GCA_025928015.1 Thermomicrobiales bacterium | reverse complement strand
GGCTGGCGCTGGTGGTGGTGCTGGCCGGGGTCGTGCTGGCGGCCTGCGGCGGCGGCAAGAAGGAGGCGAAGGCCGGTGAGTGCTGGTCCGGCAAGCCGGACATGGCGAGCGGCCACATGCAGTGGAATCAGCCGCCGCAGATGGTGATCGACCCGGCGAAGACCGGATACGTTGCGACCGTCGAGACCAATCTCGGCGCCTTCAAGATCCGCTTGCTGGCGAAGCAGGCGCCGAAGACGGTCAACAACTTCGTCTGCCTGGCGCGGGCCGGCTACTATGACAAGACGCCGTTCCACCGCATCATCGAGGGCTTCATGATCCAGGGCGGCGATCCGACCGGGACGGGCACCGGCGGGCCGGGGTATCAGTTCGAGGACGAGCTGCCGACGCAGCTCGATTACACCCGCGGCGCCGTCGCGATGGCGAACGCGGGGCCGAACACCAACGGGAGCCAGTTCTTCATCGTCCAGGACAACCAGTCCGGCAAGCTCCAGAAGAACTACAGCATCTTCGGTCAGGTGACCGAGGGGATGGAGGTCGTCGACAAGATCGCCGCCGTGGCGGTCGGGCCAAGCGAGACGGGCGAGATGTCCGTGCCGAAGGAGCCGGTGACGATCCAGAAGGTGACGATCACCGAGACGGAGCCGCAGTAGTCGTGGCTATTTGACGCGCCTTGCGACGGCGGGCTACCTTGCCCGCTGGTCCAGTCTGGCGAGACGCGGATGGCTCCCGCGTGCGTGTGCGCTCGCTGGCGTTCGTCTGTCCCGGGGAGGGGTTGTTGATCGTTCACGTATCCAGGTTACTGACGCGGCTCGTCCTCGTCGCGCTGTTCGCCAGCATCGTCGCGCCGGGCGCACGGGCCCAGACGCCGCCAGTCGCCACACCGGGCGCGGCCACGCCGGCGCCAGGCGGCGCCATTCCGGCCGATTGTCGCGCCGCTGGCGGCGCGCTCGTCGTCTCCACGGCGCCGTTCACCCGCGACCGCGACAAGCAGGAGCGCTCGATGCTCGTCGCGCCGGACGGCACGCCGCTGGGTCAGTTTCCGGTGCCCGGCGCGCTAAAGCTCGTGCCGACGCCGGTCAAGGACAAGTTCGTCGTGCCGACCGCGACCGGCGAGACGTGGCTCTATGACGTCACTCGCGGCGATGCCCGGCGCTACGGCGCGCCGACCGGCACGCCGCGCGATTACGCGAACACGCCGAGCTACGCGCTCGTCGGCGTCTATCTCCTGGTCCTGAAGGTGGGTGGCTGGGATATCGTCGATGTGCGGACCGGCGCGGAACGGTCGTTGGCGAAGATCGCCGGGGCACATGCCCGGTTCCCGGCGTCGTTCCGGAATGTGTCCGCCAATGGCGGCACGGATGTGCTGCTTTCGCTCGCGGTCGGATCCAGCCGCCATGCGCCGGAGGAAGAACCGGCGCTGGCGCCGTCGGGTTCCTACCCGGTGGTCGTTATCCCGGGCGATTTGACCAAAGCCAAGCTGCTCGACGGCTTCGTCTATCCCGATGCGGCCGCCTTCTCGCCCGATGGCCACTCGCTGGCCGTGCTGCGCGCCGCGCCGGGCCTCAAGGAGGTCTACATTCGCGATCTCGCGACCGGCAACGAGCGCAGGGTCGACGAGTTCGGCGAGGAGATGAAGATCGGTGGCCTGGCCTTTGGCGGCGACGGGCTGGTACTGCTGCGCGATCAGGAGGTCATGACCCGGCCGGCGACCGTTGGCGGCGAGACTCAGGTCGTCGGCGAGGTGGACGGGCCGGTGACCGACGGCGTGGTCAGCCCGTCCGGCAAGGCGATGGTCTACCAGACGACGGCCGAACACAATGGGGTCTGGACGTCACGCTGGTGGCATATCGACCTGACGAGCCTCAAGCAAACGCAGATCCACGCGGACGCGGCGGATGTGGTCGATGGGTGGCCTCGGGACAACCGGTGGCTGCTGCTCGCCGCCGCGCGCGGCGGCGAGATGCCGGCCGAGTGGGCCTACGCGCTGCTCGACACCGAGATCGGGGATCTCACCGGAGCGCCGGCGGCGGATATCGCCGCCTTCGGGCGGGCCGGGCTGATCTCCGGCCGCGCCAGCGGGATCGTCGCGTTGACGCCGATGCTGACGGACGGTGCCGCCCGGCTGGACATCATCGACGGGCAGTCCGACCGAGCCTGGAGCGTGCCGATCGCCGATGCGGAGAACGGCCCCTACACCTTGACGATGACCACCTTCTCGCCCGGGGGCAAATGCGCGGCCATCTCGACGACGACCGTGACGGAAGCGCAGCCGCTGCGGACCTCGCTGCTGGCCATGAATCCGAACGCCAAGCCAGCGCCACTGCTGAACGGTATCGTCCTCGGCTGGCTTCCGAGCGCCCCGCAGGATTGATCGCCGGGATCCATGCCAAACTCACTCAGGCGAGGGGCGCGGGCAAGGGGGTCGGGCGGCGGCTGTAGAAGTGGACCGCGAGCGATGAGAGGATCATGAAGAGGGCGATGCCGACGGCGATCGATTTGACGCCGACCAGGTCGGCGGCGATCCCCGCGAGCAAGGTCGGGACGAGGGCGCCGACGTTGCCCATGAGGCCCTGCGTCGCGATCACCTGACCGCGCACGGTGGAGGGTGTCCGCTCCAGGAGGATCGCCCGGGCGCCGACGTTGACGATCGCCGAGGCGAAGCCGGCCGGGATCGAGAGGGCCATTGCGATCAGGATCAGCGGCGAGATGCGCGCGGCGTCGGAGATATCGTCGAGCGGGAAGCGCATCGTGTGGGCGATGAAGTCGTAGATCGTCTCGACGAAGCCGAGCGCGCCGACGCTGAGCGCGAAGATGAGCAACGCGCTGAGCACGCTACGCAGGCTGCCGAAGGCCCGCGCCAGCACGGGCGCGGCCCGGAGGCCGAGGACGAGGCCGAGCGCCGCCGGGGCGAAGACGAAGACGGTGTTCTCCTTGGAGGTACCCAGCACCCGCTCGAGGTAGAACGGCATGATGACGACGAGGGCGCTCATGCCGATGCCGACCATCACGTCGTCAACGATCGCCTCCATCGTCACGCGGTCGGCCAGCGCGAAGCGCCAGCCGTTGCCGAGCGAATCGCGCAGCGAGCGGCGCTGGCGACGCACCCGGTGGGCGGCGTCCAGCGCGGTCGGCAGGACGAAGTTCAGCGCGCCGGCCATGACCCAGAGGGCGCCGGCCATGGCGAAGACCATGCGCGGCCCGGACGTTTTCAGCAGCAACGGGGCGAGGATGACGAGCCCGAAGAGCTGGGAGAGCGTCAACGCCAGGTTCGAGAGGGCCTGGGCGGAGGTGTAGCGCTCCGTGGGCACCAGTGAGGCCAGCACCGACGATTCGGATGGCGAATAGAACTGGTGGATCGTCCAGACGCCGAGCGTGGCGGCGAAGACGCCGGGCAGCGAGGGCTCGATGGCGACCATGACCAGCATGAAAAGGAACCGGAGGCCGTTCAGCATGATCATGAGCTGCCGGCGTGGGACGGTGTCGACGACGACGCCGGCGGGCAGGCCGAAGGCGATCGAGGGGATGTTGGCGCAGACGACGAAGAGCGAATTGTAGAACGAGCGGTTTGAGATATCGACGACGAGGATCAGCAGCGCGTAGAGCACGGCGCTCTGGGCCGTTTGCGAAAAGAGGCGGGAGAGCCAGAGCGCGCGGAAGTTCGGGTCGTCCATGAGGGACGGCTCGCCCTCCACCGGCGCCACCCGCAACGTGGTGCGACGGCGGGGAATGATGTGCCGGACCGGCCGGATCGCGGGCTTGTACCCCGGCGTCTCCGTCGCGCCGAAGACGCCGCCGATCGGGTGGAGCTCGACGCCGTAGCCCTGCTCCTCGTCGCCGTTGGCGGTCTTGCCGTTGGCCGGCGCGGTCGGGCGATCCGGCTTGCGGGTCGGGTTGACGGTTGGGCGGGTGCGCAGACGGGGCGCCGGCCGCGCCGCGCGGCCGGCGCCCCGCGGCGCCGCTGCGCGTCCCTGCTCCGTTGGCACTCCTGGTTCGCGACCCGTCATGGTCCGGCGATCCTCAACGCGGCGGTCAGTTCCCGATGAATGGCAGGCGATCGACGACGTCCTGCAATCCATTGCCGATGGCATCGCGTACAACATGCCACGCCGGGAGGACGTCGGTGAGCCCGATCAGGAGCAGGATATCGCCGAGGATGAGGATCAGCATCAGCGCGAGCGGACCGACGATGCCGAGATTGCCCATCAGCCGGCCTAGGCGGAAGACGTCGAGGCTGAAGAGCAGGAAGAGGATCCAGCCGATGCCGAGCAGCACGCTGCCGACGAGTTGCGCGTCAGTGTGGGGCGACTTGCGCCAGATCAGCGCGGCGACGTTGCCGATCGCCAGCAGGCCGCCAGGGATGATGAGCATCGCCACCCAGGCCCAGGAGGCTTGCACCGTGCGGGCGCGGGGCGCGAACTGGGTCGGCCGCCGGTCACTCGGCCAGGCGCCTTCGACCGCCGTCTCGACCGCCTGCAAGGTGAGCAGCAGCGCGACGCAGAGGCCGATCAGCAGCCACCAGAGGCGGGTGTCGAACGGGCCGAGCGGGATCTTGTTGACGTCGATGGCGAGAGCAACTGGCATGCGGGCGGGCGCTCCGGGAGCAACAGCGTGATGGAGACGGATCGATGAGCCGCGCGACGCCGCACGGGCATCGCGCAGGAAGAGGGTAGCACACGATCCCGCGCCAGTGATCGCCGGCATCGGTGGGCGGCGCGCACGCCTAGGTTGTCAACTGGTTTACTGCCGACATGGATCGTGAGAAGATATGATCGGGTTGCAATCGCGAGGACGCCGCCGGGGCGTCCGGTCAACTGAAAGGAAGCTGCCATGACAGAGGCACGACCTGCGGCACAGCCTGCGGCACAGCCGGTACCGTCGCCGGTCAAGGGACCGCGGGACTTCATCACGGCGGAGTTCGTCGATCGCGCCAAGCGGGACAAGGCGTTCCGCGCGCGGTTGCTGAAGGAGCCGCGGGCGACGGTCGAGCAGGAGCTGGGCGTGACGCTGCCCGCGCGGGTGGCGATCCACGTCCACGAGGAGACGCCGGAGTCGTTGCATTTCGTCCTGCCGCTGGCGGCGGACGAGCTGAACGACGCCGTTATCGCCCGGACGGAGCTGGGTGATCGTGAGGTCGCCGGGTATTACGACGAGACGGGCAAGGGAGACCCCACAGTTCCCTATGTCCCGGGCCGCTCGGTCGGCGGCGTGCGCGGCTGATCAGCATGGCATGACGGTTTTCAGCAGCCGGCGGTCAGGACATCCTGACCGCCGGTGCCGCTTGAAGCTCCTTGCTGGTCACCATCGTCATCCGGACCGACTCCGCGTAGGGCACGACCCACCTTTGCACGAAGTGAAAGACCGGCTTCTGGTGGGAGGAGAAATCGAACAAACCGTACCGGTAGTCGCCGGTCGCCTCGGCGCGGCGAAAGGCGGCGATGCAGAGCGGCAGGAAGGGTGGGACCTTGCCGCGCTGGAAGGCGCGATCGATCCAGGCGTCGGAGAACCTGATGCTGTCCTCGCCAACCGGCTGGGTGATCACCCAGCCGATCACCCGGCCATGCGCGCGCAGCGCGAGGCTGCATCGTGGGTCGTAGCCCGCTTCCCAGCGCCAGGGCACCAGCTCGGGCGGGATCCAGCCCTCGGCCGCCTGTCGGGCGTCGATCTCGTGCCGGTCGGCGTCGGTGAGATCGGACCAGGGGAAAGCGGTCATGCCCGCGGGCAACCGGGTGAACCTGATCCAGGGCGCTCGCGTGATCTCCGTCGTCGCCCGCAGGTGGAGCATGTCGATTTGTGGCGTGTTCCAGCCGCGGTGGGCAAGAATGCGCTCCCAGTGCGGCGTCGTCGCCAATCCAGCCAGATAGGTGAGGCGAGCGGCGGTCGCGCCGCGCCGCGCCAGCGCCTCTTCGGCCCTCGCCAGGAGCGTCAATCCGACCCCGAAACTCCGGCAATCCGGCGCGACATAGATCGTTCGGACGATCCCAGGACCTTCGTTGGCGATTTCCGCCAGTGCCAGCCCGACCGGCTGGCCGCGAAACGTCGCGCCCAGCGCGATCACGTGTGGATCGACGTCGCAGGCGTGGAGCAACGGCTCCCGGGTGGGGAAGGTCATCGGCACGTAGGCAGCGGCCTCGTTGGATGTCAGCGGATGGATGTCGAATAACACGTCAATCGACCTCCACATAGAGGCGCTGGAGCCCCGGGTTGAACGGATGCGGCCAGGAGGGGAGCCGCTCGTCGGTGAGCTGCATCCGCGGCAGGCGCGGCAGCAGGGCGGCGACGCCGGCCAACGCGGCCCGGCGTGCGAGCGGTGCGCCGACGCAACTGTTGGGGCCCGCGCCGAAGGAGAGGTGGCGGCAGCTCGATCGTGGTCGGTCCGGATCGAGGCGGTTGGGATGGGCGAAGCGGGCGGGGTCGCGATTTGACGCCGCGATGTGGACGACGACCGCCTCGCCGGCGCCGATACGCTCGTTTCCGATGCTGGTCGCATGCTCTGCCGATCGCAGCACGGCGGCGACGGGTGGTTCCAGCCGCAGGGTCTCCTCGATGACCTGGGTCAGCGTCGATGGCGCCGCGATGGCGGCGCGGGCCAGGTCGGGCGCGATCAGCAGGCGGCGGGTGACGGCGGCGATGAGGCTGGTCATGCTGATGACCGTGTGGGAGAGCGCCGGGACGATGCAAAGCACGTCCGCTTCGGTCAGGTCACCATCGATGACGGCCTCGCCCAGCGTGTCCAGCACGCTGCCGGGGCTCGCCTCGCCGTGGAGTTGGGCCAGGATTGCCTGATTCAACTCCTCCTGCGCCGCTCGCAAGGGGCGCTGCCTGATCCGGTCGGTATATGGTCCGACGCTGATCCGCGGATGTTTTCCGTAGGGCCGGTGTTCCGCGAGCCAGCGCGCCCAGTAGTTCGGCCAGGCGGGCGACGGCAACCCCATGAACTCGCCCATGACGGCGACGGTGAACGGGCTGGCGAAGGCGCTGACGAGATCGGCCCGGCTGGCCGGAAGCTCCGCGACGAGCGTCGCCGCGATTCGCTCCATCCGCGGTTGCAATTCGTTGGCGCGGCGGGGAACGGCCAGCGCCTCGTAGAGCCGCTGGCGCGCACGGCGGCGGCGCTCGGCGTCATGGGCTGGATCGGGATCCTCGGGATGCGCGGGGAAGAGGCCGGCACTCGGCCATTGTGCGAACTGCCGCGCGTCGCGCAGGACGGTCGCGCCCTCAGCGTAGGCGAGCGTGACGACCGCATCGGCCGGCGCCAGCGGACAGACGCCCGGCTGCGTCCAGAGTCTGCTGTAGGCGGCGGTAGGATCGGCGTCGCCGTCGATGCCCAGCAGCTCCCGTAGCGCCTCGCCAATTGCTTGCTCCTGCTCCATTGCGCGCTCCTCCATGCCTTCCATTGAAGATCGGAGGAGACGGTCGCGCCGTCAAACAGTTGACACCGCGCGGAGTGGGATCGGGATGACCGTCATTCTGAGGGCCGAAGGCCGAAGAATCCCCGCGCGAAGCGCTTGCCACCAGGCAGCATTCGCCACTTGAGGCACGATTGTCCGCTGCGGCGGACCGGCTTCGCCGGGGGATTCTTCGGGGCTCCGCCCACTCAGAATGACGAACGGAGAGCGCGGTGGCTAGTCGTGCCGGAGCACCCCACCCAGACGCTGGATGCCGAGGCGGATGCGGTCCTCCGGCACGGTCGAGAAGGAGAGGCGGAACGTGTTGCGGCGCTCCTGACGCGGGTAGAACCAGTGGCCCGGGAAGAAGATGACGCCCCGTCGCGCGGCCCGGCCGAGCAGCTCGACCACGTCGATGTTCTCTGGCAGGGCGACCCAGACGAAGAAGCCGCCATTCGGACGCGACCAGGTCACGCCGTCCGGCATGTGCTCCTCCAGCGCCGCCAGCATCGTGTCGCGCCGGCTCTTGTAGCGGGCGCGGGCGGAGGGCAGGTGCGCATCGAGGTAACCGTCGGCGGCGGTGTGGTAGACGGTGCGCATGGTGATCCGGTCATTGTGGATGTCGATCAGCTCGCGCGCGGCGAGCAGATAGGTCTGCAGGTCCTTCGGCGCGACGGTCCAACCGGTGCGGACCGCCGGCGCGATCGTCTTGGAGAATGTGCCGAGGTAGAGGACGTCCGGATCGAGCGCGCGCAACGGTGGCACGGCCTCGCCATCGTACTGGAGCTCGCCGTACGGGTCGTCCTCGACGATCAGGACGCCGTACTCGCGTGCCAGCGCGATCATCCGCTGCCGGCGTTCGAGCGGCAGGGTCGAGCCGGTCGGGTTCTGGAAGGTCGGGATCGTGTAGACCAGCTTGGCGCGCGGCTCGCTGGCCAGCGCCCGCTCGAGCGCGTCGATATCCATGCCGTGCTCGTCGACGTCGATCGGCACGAAGCGCGGCTCGTAGGCCTCGAAGGTCTGAATCGCGCCGAGGAAGGTCGGGTTTTCGAGGATGACGACGTCGCCCGGCTCGAGCATGACCCGCGCGGCCAGCTCGATGCCCTGCGTGCTGCCCGGTGTGACGATGATGTCTCCGGCTGTCGCGTCAATTCCGCGCGGCTTCATGCGCTCGACGATCAGCTCACGCAACGGCAGGAAGCCGTCCGACTCGCCGTAGCCGAGCGATTTCGGCGCGCTCTCCCAGGCGTGAGCCGAGGCGGCGCGAAGCTGCGCGACCGGCATCGCCTCCGGCGCCGGCGAGCCATCGCCGAAGTAGACCGGGTCCGGGTGCTGCTTGAACATCTGGGCCATCTCGGTCCAGATCGAATCGCCGTAGGCGGCCGTGCGGCTGGCGACGCGGTCGCGCACCGCTGGCCGGGTCGTATGCGTGGTGGTTGTGTCCCTGGTCTCGACGGCCACTGGGAGTCCTCTCATTCTTCTGAACAGGTGGAAATGCGGGTGCGGGCGACCGGCGTCAGACGGCGGCGTGCGCGTCTGACGCGCGGCTAGGGTCCGGCGCGGTCAGCACGATCTCCAGGCGTTTGTTGCTCTTGCCCTTGGAGCGTGTGCCGACCACCTTGATGCCGCCGACCTCGGCCGTGTTGGCGACGTGGGTGCCGCCGTCGGCCTGCAGGTCGAGGCCGACGATCTCGACCGTCCGGACCTCGGGGATGCCCGGTGGCAGAAGGTTGATCTTGGTGCGGATCAGATCGGGGATTTGAAACGCATCCTCGCGCGGCAGGATTTGCACCCGGATCGGATGGTCCTTGCCGATTTCCTCGTTCGCCCGCCGCTCGATCTCGGCGACGCGCCCCGGCGTGAAGTCGGCGCTGTCCATCTCGAAGTCCATGCGGGCGTGGTCCGGCTGCATGTTGCCGCCGGTGACGAGCGATCCGTAATCGCGGAAGACGACGCCGCAGAGGACGTGGAGCGCGGTGTGGGTGCGCATGAGCTGGTAGCGGCGCTCCCAGTCCAGCGCGCCGTGGACCGCATCGCCCACGTTCGGCAGCGTCTCGCCGTCGAGGATGTGCTGCACCTGATCGCCGGCCTTGCGGACGCTGGCGATCTGCCAGGTCGCGTCGCCGCCCGTCAGCGTGCCCATGTCATTGGGCTGGCCGCCGCCGCCGGGGTAGAAGGCCGTTTGGTCGAGGACGACGGCGCGCTCGGCGGGATCGACGGCGACGACCGTGGCGTCGAACGCCTGGCGGTAGCTGTCGGTCTGGTAGAGCAGTTTGGTCGGCGTGCCGGTCCGGGCGCCGGTTTCGGCCATTGAGATCACCTACGCTGGCAGGGGTTGACCTTCGATACGGGCGGAAGTAACCGCCCGATTCCCTCTTCTGATGATAGGCGCAACAGCAGGCGTGGACAAGCTGCGTGCGCCGCACTGGCCGCGCCGTGCCTCTTTGGCACCAAAACCTTGCAACCGTCCGTACATGGTGCTACTCTCCGAGGTGTACGTACACCCATGAGGGTGGTTCGCAGTGACAGGAAGGCGCCGAAGCGCGCCGGTAGCTGGTTGCCGCGAGACGGAGCCGGTCAACAGGCCGAGATGGACGGAACCCGGGCGCGACCCCGCCGCTCGCTACGGGCGGAGGATGGCCAATGACGGTCATGTTGGGATCACGCCAGGGGACGGACAGGCCGGGCATCCAGGACGAGGGGAGGATGTCCAGCGTTGATCGGCAGGGGACAAGGGGAGGGCTCGTGGATCTTTATGCTGTTCGGCTGCGCCAGCACGGGAGCGCGGCCAGGACGGATGCCAATACCGCGCCTGTGGGAACGCTCGCGGATCGCCGGCCGCTGGTCTACATCAGCCGGCCACACGCAATCGGCCGAGGCACCACCGCCCACGCACGGGCGCTGCGACCGGGCCGGCGATCGACCTACCGCCGCCTGCGGCTGGGCGGGCGCGTGGCGGGTCCGCGAGCGGTCCTGCTGGCGATGCTGGCCGCGCTCGTGCTGTTGCTCGGCATGGCGGGCACCACGCTGGCGCAGGAGCGCTACGTCGTCCAGGATGGCGACACGCTCGACTCGGTCGCGACGACCTTCGGCGTCGACCCGGCCGCGATCGCCGCCTCCAGTTACATGCCAGATGGCGACACGCTGATGCCGGGTCAGGTGATCATCATTCCGAACCCGGGGCAATCGCCGTCCGAAGCGGCGCAGGACGCCTACGCCCGCGAGGGCACCAGCCCGTGGGTGCAGACCGCTTACGTCGTCGAGTCGGGTGACAACGTCGCCACCATCGCGACACTCTATGGCGTCAGCGCCGAGTCAATCATCGACCTGAATGGCATTTCCGATCCTTACGACCTGCTGGTCGGGACCCGGCTGCTGATCCCGTCCGGAGGCAAGGGGGACAGCTCGGCGCCGGCCAGCGCGGGCCCGGAAGCCGGCATCCGCCACGATCCGAACTGGGTCCATGTGGACAATGTGCCGACGCATGCGCAGGAGCACAACCTGAGCTGCGAGTACGCCGCGGCCTACATCGCGACCAGCGCCTTCGGCTCCGGCGTCTCCGAGTCGACCTTCATCAACAACATTGGCCTGGCGAAGAATCCACACTACGGCTACCGCGGCAACATCGATGGTCCGTGGGGTGGTGTCACGGACTACGGCATCTACCCGGAGGCGATGGTGCCGGTGCTCAGTGCCAACGGCTTCGGCGCGGACGTGTTCTACTCCGAGGGCGACACGAGCCAGCTGAAGCGGGAGATCGACGCGGGCAACCCGGTCCTCGTCTGGCTCGGGATGTGGGGCAACACCCGGCAGACGCTGCACGACCAGGACACGTACACGGTCGCGGCGGGCGATCACGTGATGGTGGCCTTCGCCTATGACCAGGACGGTGTCTACCTCTCCGACCCGGCGCACGGCGAATACAAGTACTACGACTGGGATACATTCGTCTGGATGTGGAAGGTCCTCGACGGGATGTCGATGGCCGTCTATCCGGCCTGATCCCCATGTAGCAACTAGCAAGAACAGGTCGAGAAGCCGGCCGTTCGCTGCCTGCGACCGGCCGGTCCTCCTCAATTAGAAGAGGAAGGCGCGGACGTTGAGGACCAGCCGGCGCAGACCGCGCTGCTGTTTCGGCTCCTCGATGACGATGATGGCCTGGCGGGCGAACTCGGCCTCCCGCAGCAGATCCTCGACCTCGCGTTCATAGCGCGACGTCCGGTTGTGGTGCGCCATCTCCTCGATCAATTGAATGTGCGTGAAGGGTGGAATTGAGAGCACGATGCTTCCTCCTCAAGGTGAGGCCGACGAAGAACAGTCCGGACCCGCGAGGGATTAAACGCGGGTCCGGAGCCGGTGTGAGATGCGATGAGACGAAGAACGATCAGCGCCGCGCGAGGGCGGTGAGGGTGATGGCGGCGGCGAGCAGGATCTGGCGCGAGCGACGCACTGTCTGGTCACGCGAGCACCGGGTGGGATCGGCTGGAATGTCCTCGAATCCGTACGCTCGATCCATCGAGGTGATCAGGTCAACGGCGGTGTAGGGCAGCATGGAGTAGTCCTTTCCTGACTGGTCTGATGCCTTGCCTCCCGACTATGAAACGTTCGTTCGAGGCTGGCGTGACACCCATTGGTGCCGTCAGGAACCAGACTAGGCTCGCGCGCATTCTTCTCCATCGGCCAAAGGGTGTGATCGCGGTTTACGCGCGGTTTACGCGACTAGATCACGCGAAGCCGGCGCGCCTGGGCGACCGCCTCGGTGCGGTTGCGGGCGAGCAGCTTGCCGTTGATGTGGTTGACGTGCGCCTTGATGGTGCCTTGCGCGAGGAAGAGCCGATCGGCGATCGCCCGGTTCGGCAGGCCGTCGGCCATCAATCGGAGGACTTCCAGCTCGCGCTCGGTGAGCGGCTCCGGGAGTGGTGAGGGCTGGGATATGGGCGCATCCGGCTCGCCCGCAATGACGTCGCACAAGCGGTTGACGTACTCGCGCGGCACCTCGTCGTGCCGGCGGTCGCGCAGGAGGGCGCGGAAGACGGGGATGAGAACCGGTCCCTCGTCGGCGAAGGTGCGGACGTAACCCTCGGGCGCGGCCTGCCGCACGGCGCGGGCGAGGAGTGGAACGGCCCCGTCCGTTTCGCCGGCGCGTTCGTGGGCGGCGGCGAGGATGACGAGCAGCTCGATGATGTTGCCGGCGCGGCCGCCGCGCTCGGCGGCGGCGAGCAGGCGCTGAAGATACGCGCGGCCCGCATCGATCTTGCCCTGGGCGAGCAAGACGCGGCCGTACGTGATCTGCTCGCTCTCGCCCTTGGTCGGATCGGGCAGATCGTCCGGCGCGAAGCCGAGCGCATCGGCCCAGCGGGTCGCGGCGGCGACATCGCCCTGCAGGAGGGCGATGCGGGCCGGGATGGCGAGCGGCATCTGCTCGCCGAAGACCTGCTGGCCGCGGCGGGCCGTCGTTGTAGCATCCTCGTGGCGCCCGAGCGCCTGGTGGACCATCGCCTTGATGACGTAGATGTTCATCAGGATCTTGGCGTCGCCGGCCGGCATGGCGAGGGCGAGCGCCTGCTGGAGATCGGCCAGCGCGCCATCGAGGTCGTTGCGCTCGTAACGCAGCTCGGCCCGGCCGACGAGGAGCGCGGCGAAGGCCGGACCGGGCGCGATGCTCTCACGACTCAGCCGGGCGAATTCGTCGTCGAGGATCGCGGTAGCGTCGTTGAGGGGTCCTTGCACGACGCGCATCAACGCCAGGTAGCGCGTGCCCCACAGCGCGGCGTGCAGGTTGCCGGTGGACCAGCCGCTGGCCGCGCCACGGGCGAAGGCCGCCGCGGCCTCGTCCGTCTTGCCGAGCGCGCGGTAGGCGAAGCCGAGGCTGACGCTGACGTCGCCGGCGATGCGGTCGCGGGTCTCGCCGATCAGGGCCAGCGCCTCCTGGCCGTCGGCGATCGTCAGCTCCTGATCGCCCCGATAGGAGGCCAGGCGGGAGCGGATCGCGGCGACCTCCGCCTGCAACAAGTGCGGTTGTGGGCCGTCGTCGGCGCTGGATTGGACGGTCACCTCGGCCAACAAGGCTTCCGCGTCCTCCAGCCGGCCGGTGAGCGTCAAGCCCCAGGCGAAGTAGCGGAGCAGCCGCGGGTATTCCGGCAGGATCTCGCGCGGCAGCGCTTCGATCCACTGCACGAGCGTCGATGTCTCGCCGCACGAGAAGAGCAGCGTCTCCCCCGTCCGGTCGATGAGCGCCGCCGCCTCGGGAAACGCGGCGGCCATGAGCAGGTGGTTGACCGCCTCCGCCAACATGGCGTTCTGCTCGAGCCAGGCGGCGGCGCGGCGGTGGAACGTCCGGCTATCGACGTCCGTCCTGCGGCCGAGGTGCGTCCGGAGGAGATCGGCGAAGAGGGCGTGGTAGCGATACCAGCGCCGCTCGTCGTCGAGCGGCATCAGGAAGAGGTTGGCGGCCTCGAGCCGTTCGAGCATCGCCTGACTGTCCGTCCGACCCAGCAGCGCATCGCAGAGCGAGCCAGAGAGCTGTTCGAGCAGCGAGGTCGTCAGCAGGAAATCCCGGACGTCGGCGGGTTGCGCCACCAGCACCTGCTCGATGAGGTAGTCGGCGATGTCCCGGTGAGTGCCGCGGAGATTGCTGATCATCAGTTCGGGATTGGTGTGCCGGGCGGCGGCCAGTGCCGCGAGCTGGACACCGACGGCCCACCCTTCGGTGCGCTCGACCAGGGCCGCGACGGCGTGCTCCGGCAACGAGAGCTGGCTGAGCATCGCGCTTGCTTCCGGCGCGGTCAGGCGCAAGTCGCCGGTGCGGATCTCGGCCAGTCTCCCGGAGGCCCGGAGCCGGGCAAGTGGCCAGGGCGGATCGACCCGGGTGGCGATCACGAGGGTCAAGGGGGATGAAGCCGAGGCGATCAGGTGCTCCGCGCCGGCGAGCACATCGGCGTGGGTGATGACATGGAAATCGTCGAGCACGACCGCGACCGGTTGTTCCAGAGCCTGGAGCGACTCGAGGAGGACCGTCGTCACGTCCTCGATTGGCCGGGGCTCCGACGAGCGGAGCATAGCCCGCACATCGGTCAGCTCTCCGGGAATGACGGCTTCGATCGTCGCCATCAGCGTTCGCATGAATCGCACGGAGTCATTTTCGTGTGGCGTGAGCGAGACCCATGCGACGGGCAGGCGCGATTGCCGGGACCAGTCGGTCAGGAGGCTGGTCTTGCCCCAGCCGGCCGGCGCCGAGACGAGCACCAGCCCGGCGTGCGCGCCCGCCTCGACTCGCGCGGCCAGTTCCGGCCGCGAGACCGGGGTCGAGCGCGGGGCGGCGAGGCGCGTCCTGTTGACGAGGTCTTCCAAGCGGTCCGGTGCGAGGCGTGCTTGTGCCATGCCTCCCATTCTACTCGTCTAGTCGGACGGATCCGGCGCCTGCGGCAGGGCATTCAGGCCGGTGAGGGGCCGGAGGAAGGGGGTGACGAGCGCGATCAGACAGAGGACGCCGCCGCCGGTGGCGATCATCCAGCGGAGGCCGATCGCTTCGATCAAGGTGCCGCCGATGAGGACGCCGAGCGGCGAGGCGAAGAGCGCGAAGGCGATGAAGGTGCCGAAGGCGCGGCCGCGCAGGGCGACCGGGGTCCGCCGGTGAAAGACGGTGAAGATGAACGGATTGACCAGGCCGGAGCCGAGGCCGACCAGCGCGTTGAGCGCGAAGACGACCCAGAGCGGCGGCAGGATGGCGAGGAGGGCGACCGGCGCGGCGATCAACGCGATCGTCAGCAGGACCATCCGCCGGCCGGCGACCCGCGCCCCGAGCCAGCCGTAGAGGAGAGAACCGGCCAGCGCACCGCAGCCGAAGCCGCTCATCATGATGCCGAGTGCTTTGGGGCTGCCGAAGATCTCCTTGGCGTAGACCGGCATGGCGACCGCGTAGATGGCGTTGGTCACGAAGTTGATGGTGAGGGCGACGAGGGCGATGGTGAGCAGGAGCCGATCTTGCCAGAGGAAGCCGAGTCCCTCGCGCATATCGGCAAGGTAGGACGCGCCCTGCGCGGCCGCGCGTGCGATCCCCGGGACCAGCGCGCCGACCAGCAGCGCCGAGACGATGAAGGAGACGGCGTCGATCCAGAGGACGTTGCTGGCGCCGAGCCAGGCGATGAGGATGCCGGCCAGCGGCGGGCCGAAGAGACCGGTGGTGGCGAAGATCGTTTGATAGGCGGAGTTGACCCGCTCCAGGGTGCTGCCGGCGGCTGCCGCCAGCTCCGGCACCATCGATTGCCGCGCCGTGCTGCCGGGCGCGTCGAAGAGCGCGCCGCAAAACATGAGGAGCAGGAGCAGCGGGAAGCTGAGTCCGACGGTGTGATAGAGCAGCGGCACGGCGGCGACGGTGACGCCGCTCAGCAGGTCGGAGAGGACCGACATGCGGCGGAAGCCGAGCCGGTCGACGAGCGGGCCGCCGAAGAAGGCGGCCAGCGCGGACGGGAGAAGCACGGCCGCCGCCGTGATGCCGGTCCGGGCGGCGCTGCCGGTCGTCTGGAGGACGAACCAGGGGACCGCCAGCGCCGTGATCTGGTTGCCGACCGAGGAGATGGCCGTCGCCGCGATCAGCGCGAGGACCGGCAGCCGGTGACGTGTGCTGCTTGTCGGAGTGGCCAGTTTCGGAGGTTCGATGGCCGTCGTTTGCGCCACGGTGCCGTGCTCCCTCGCGCGGGTCGGAAAGAGGTCAGATCAGGTGGACGGTGGAATGGCGGGGCGCGGACCAGGCGGGCTCGCGCGGTTCCTGGCGGCCGCCGACACGCTCGCCGAGGGTGATCAGAGCGCCGCCGACCGTGCGGCGGACCTTGCCGGGCCGCTCCGTTGCGTCGATGCCGCGCAACGCGCGCAGATCGTCGCTGATCCGCTCCTGGCGATCCTTGCTGGCCTGAAGGACGAAATCCGGATGGGTCATCATGTCGTTATCCCCCAGGAAGCCCGCGCCCGATCTTCCCCTGCTGGCACACGCTTCCGCTCTGACGTTTTTGACAAACGGTCCCCCACCGGGCCGGTCGCGACCGCGACCGGCCCGCCTCGTCGTGTCCCTGATGTGGCTGTGGTGACGGGGTGGTGACCGGCGCCGCCGGTCACCCGGTCATCGCTAGGCGGTCTCGCCGTCCGACTGTTCGAGCCGGTTGAGCGCCTCCTCGATGTCGATCTCGCCCCGCTCGACCTGTTCGAGCACCTTCCGGCGCGCCGGATCCTCTTCGGCGGCCGCGCCGCTCCGGATCGGCTCGGTCGGCTGGCCCGTTGGCGTGGCGGGCGGCTGCGAGGTAGACGGACCGGCCACCGGCCGGGTGATCGGCGCGGTGTTCTGTGTCTCGATCTCGGCCCGCTCGGCCCACCAGTCGCCGCTCTGCCCGGCCGCGTTCTGGGGCTGGGCCGGTGCCTCGTCGCGCAGCGCCTGCTCGTGATCCCGTTGCGCTTGCTCGCGGTCGCGCTGTGCTTGCTCGGCGTCGCGTTGAGCCTGCTCCGCATCCCGGTGCGCTTGTTCCGCGTCGTGTTGCGCCTGGGCGGCGTCGAAGTCGGCTTGCGACATCGGCGCAGTGGGTGCGGTGGGCGCCGACGGCGCCGTCGGTGGCGTGGGCGGGGTCGGCGGCGTGGGCGACGTGAACATCCGCTTCATCTCGTCCGCCATCTCGCGGGCCTGGGCCGCGTAGGACTTGATCTCGTCCATGCCCGACTGTGGCTGGGCGGTATCGGACGGGCGCGGCGTCTGGGGCGTCTCGGCGCGGAGATGGACATCGCCGTCGCGCGAACCTGCCACGCGCAGATTGCCGCTCACGCTCCGCGTCCGGATGGACGGGCCGTCCGGGCCATCACCGGTCTTCCATTCCTTCTTCCCGGTCGCGGTCCAGCCGTCATTGACCGCCGCTTCGCCGGAGATCGAGCGGAAGGTGAGACGCGATGTCGCGTCGTGCGGCAGGCGGCAGGTGAGCGAGAGATCGCCGCTCACCGTCTCGAAGGTGTAGTCGGCCTTGTTGTCCAGTGTCACCACGCCGACGAGATCGCCGCTGACGGTGGTGATCCGGGCGTTGCGCAGCGTCGTGTCGGTCAGCGCCAGATCGCCGCTCATCGTCCGCACCGCCGTCCAGGCGTCGCCCCCCTTGACCAGGATGTCGCCGCTGGCCGAGTTGATCTCGAGACTGCCGGTGATGTCATGGGCCGCGACGTCGCCGGAGGCGGTGTGGATCGCCACCTGACCGGAGATCGCCTTCGCGTCGATGTCGCCGGAGGCGGTGCCGACCGTGACGTCGGCTGTGACGTTCTCGATCTCCGCTTCGCCGGAGGCGGTCTTGATGCTGAGCCGCGAATGGGCGGCCAGCGCGCGCGGGACCTGGATGCGGAAGTCGTACTCCTCGTTCATGCCGAGCTTCGGCACGCCGGAGAAGTTCCACTTGCCCTTGCTCAGGCCCTCCTGGATTTGCTCCTTGAGGGCCCGGGCGGCGTCGCCGAAGCCGCTCATGGACTGCCAGGTCGGGCGGAGGGAGATCTGGTTGCCGTCGACCGTCAACGCCAGGCCGGGATCGGTGGTGTCGTTCACATCGCCGTTGTGCTTGCGGGCGACGATCTGGACGTCCGGCTGATCGGACCCGGTGATCTGCACGTCGCCGCTGGCGTTGGTGACAGAGAGGATCAATGGCTGGTTCGGATCGATCTTCACCGTCTGCTGGTAGCCGTTGGTGCCGGGGATCGGCACCAGGTCGAACTTCTGGCCGTTGTTGTCGTTCGTCTGCTCGCTCACCGCGATTCCTCCCGTGCGCTGTGTCGTCAAATCGTCCGTCGTGCTGCTGATCATTCGACAATGATCTCCACGTGCTGATCGCCATCGTTGACATCGAGGAGCGATCCGCGAAAGCCCTCATTGACGGTCTGCTTGAGATCGCCGCCATCGACCATCAGGTCGCCGGTGAAGCGCTTGGCGATCTTGATGCCGGAATCCAGCAGTCCGAGCGGCAGGGCCAGGTTGAGCACCGGCTGGTCGCCCTCGGTGACCCGGAAACGGACGACCCGATTCGGTCGCGCCGGCTCCGGCCGGAAGGGCGCGGTCGGCTGGTTGGGACCGGGAGGCGGGAAGCCGGGCGCGGCGCGCTCGGTGCGGTCGAGCGCCTCGAAGAGCCGGGCCGCTTCCTCGGCCGAGACGGTGCCGGCCTCGACCATGCGCAGGATTTCCAGCCGGTCGTCCGAGAGCAGGTTGCCGGTGCTGGTCTCATCGGTGCCGTTGGCCGCCATTTATGACCTCCTGTCCGCGAGCGACGCCAGCCGCTGGGCGGCGACGTCGGCCGAGATCCGCTTCTCCCGCAGCTCTTCGAGGATTTGGCGGCGCTCCTCGCGCGCCTGGCTGGGCCGCAGGCCGTCCGCGTCGCTGGTCGGATAGCCGAGGGCGCGGAGGACATCGTCGAGCCGGGCGCGGACCGTGGGGTACGAAATCCCGAGCTCGGCCTCAACATCCTTGATGATGCCGCGGTTTTTGATGAAGACATCGAGGAAGGCGAGCTGCTCGCCCTTGAGGCGGGCGAAGCGCCCGAGCACGAAGTTCCCTTCGACCACCGTGCCGCACATGCGGCACTCGAGTCTCGTGACGGTGAGGGGATTGGAGCACACGGGGCACTGGCCCAGGATGGGGGCTTGCGGCCACTGTGCGCCCGGCTCAGAATGGTTGGACATGTGCGTTCTCCTTGTGCCGGCGATCGCCGGCCGGGTCCGATGCCGGGTCATCACGAGCAGGTGCGCCCCGGTCATCGAGGATGATGATAAGGAACGAGATTAAGATTGTCAATATGGACATTGAGAATATCAATGCCGAATGGTTGAAGAGCCCGAGGACGGCTGATTGTCAGGTGCGCCCGGCCGTCAATGGACCGGGCCAGGGCGGCGAAGCCCGGTGACGCCAGGTTGGATTGCGAACGTGGTTGGCAAACATGAAGCCGTGTGCCGCCGGGAGACGCCAGATTGAAATCAGGCGCTCAACCGACGAAGCCTCTGCGAGGCTGAGACTGATGGACGGTTCCGGCACGCCGTGTTGTAGAGCGCGCGGCGAGCGTCCGGGTTGCCGACCAATCCGTTGTCGGCTCGCCAATGCCAACACGCCGTCATTCCGAGCGAATCGAGAGCCTGTCCTGATCTTGCCGAAGGAAATCTCTCTTGTGAGCGCCGCGAACGGCTGCCACGCCGCAATTGCGTGATGGATTGGGACCGGAGTAATGGAAGAGGCCGGCGACGCGGACGCTGCTGCGGCAGGAGCTTTCCTTCGGTTCCTCAGGACAGGCTCTCCTGCGTCGGAATGACAGCGCAGGGGGTTGGCAGAGCAGACGTTGGGGTTGGTCATGGAACCCGCTGCGGCGGGAGATGATCCGGCTTCGCTCAACATGACGGCGGTGGAGAATGGCGGGAGGGAACGATCGTTCGGGGTGTGGCGGCCGCGCGCGGAGCGGGCTGCTCTATACTTTGGGCGAACGGCGCGGATGCGCGAGATGGGGTGGCGACAGGGCGCGGATGTAATGCGCCGGACCGGCAGGAGCAGCAACGGATGGCCAAGTTCAACGTTGGGGACGAAGTGAAGGTGCATATCCTGCGCGGCTACAACAAGCGCGGCGTCTGGACGATCCACCCCATGTACACGACGCGTCCCGAGGCGAAGTTCGACGGCGCGACCGGCAAGGTGATCGACATCGACGTGACGGAGGACGCCGTCGCGACCGAGCCGCGCTACCAGACTGGCGGCATCCAGTACCTGGTCGATTTCGAGGGCTACAAGAACCGCGGCATCCCGTGGGGCGAGCAGTGGTTCCGCGAGGAGTGGCTGCAGCTCGTACCGCACTCGGAGGCCGAGCGCCCCAAGGACACCGCCGCAATGGAACGGAGCACGACCCCGGCGCGCGCCTCGTAAACGGCCCCTCCCCCCAATCCTGGGAGAGGGGAGCACTTCCCCGAGAAGTGCGGCGGGATGCGCAGCACCGTGCGGGGACGACCTCGTGTCCGCCCGCGTCGCCAACCACACCGTGACGGAGTGGCGGCGACGGGCCGATACAAGATCGTCCCCCGCGTAGCGTATCTGGCGGATGGGGTGCGAGCCTGATGGACCGAGAGCAAGCTCGGCTTCTACATGGCCGCGGTCAGGCTGTTCCGATGGCTGTCATGGGCTCCACTTCAATTGGCTCTGGTTCGGTTGGCAGGGTTTGCAGGGTGAAGACCTCGCGGCGCAGGAGCCAGGCGGCCGCGCAGAACATGCCCAGGCACGAGATGAAGAGCGTGAGGTGGACGCTGGTGAGCTGGCCGAGTGCGCCGCCGAGGAAGCTGCCGATCGGTTGCATGCCCCCGATCAGGACCTGTGACGAGGCGGAGACGCGGCCTTGCAGCCGGTCCGGTGTCATCGCCTGGCGCAGGCTGACCCGGTTGACGTCCATCACCAGCAGCGTCAGCCACTGGCTGAACTCGGCGAAGACGACGAGCGGTAGCGCGTGGGCCGGCACGAAGAGGGCGAGCGGGACCGCCAGCCCGAAGAGGCCGAAGAGCGCGGCCGCCCAGAACATGGCGCGACCGAGCCCCAACCAGCGGGCGACTGGCACGGCGATGATGGTGCCGATCAGGGAGCCGATCCCGCCACAGGCGTAGACGAGCCCGATGCCCCGCGCGCTCAGCCCCAGGTCGTCAGCCATGTAGAGGACGTAGACCGAGAGGAACATCCAGCCGGCCAGCGTGATCGTCGCCGAGCTGGCGGTGATCGCGCGCAGGATGGGCGAATGGACGAGCGCGCGCAGTCCCTCCTTGATCTCCGGGAGCAGTCGTCGCTGCGGACCCGTTCGATCCGGCGTCGGTTCATCTCTCATGATGCGCTTGATCAGGAACGCCGAGCAGACGAAGGAGACGGCGTCGAGCAGGATCACGACCGGGCCGGTGATGAGCGCGATGAGGGAGCCGCCGAGGGCCGGACCGGCGATCTGCGCGACGGAGCCGCTGGCCATCAGCTTGCCGTTGGCGTCGCCAAGGTGCTTCCGGCCGACGAGGATCGGCAGGAAGGCGACCCACGCGGCGTTGAAGAAGACGTCGAGCATGCCGACCGTGAAGGTCACGGCGAGCAGGAGATGGACGGTCAGGTGGCCGAGCGCGGCCATGACCGGAATCGTCGTCAGGACGGCCGCGCGGACGAGATCGGCCGCGACCATGATCGGCTTGTGTCGCAGGCGATCGACCCAGACGCCGGCGACGAGGCCGACGAGCAGCCGCGGCAGGCCGCCGGCCGCGGTCAGCAGCCCCATTTGGAAGGGCGTCGCGTGCAGGGTCAGCGCCGCGATCAGCGGGATCGCGACAATGGTCAGTTGGGTGCCGACTTGCGAAATGGTCTCGGCGGTCCAGAGCCGGAGGAAGTCGGGCTGCCGCCAGAGGGCGCCGGCCGCGGCGCCATGTTCTCGATTGTTGCGAAACACGAGCGGGGTCACTCCCCACGATGACAGATCGTGGAAGAGCGGAGGGTGCTGCGCTCTTCCCGTTGTCCACCTGCGCCAGTCGGGTATCAGGACAACGGGGATAGGCTCAGCAGGAGATATCCGGTTGGGGCGCCGTCGAAACGGCGGATGTGCGTGTTCACGCGTGCTCCGGCAACAGAACGTCGCGGCACGAACCGATCGCGCCGCGCGTCAGTCTAGTGCAGCGAGGGGACGAGATCAATCCCGTTGCCGTGCCCGGCGTTACGCGGCGGGCGTGGCGTCGGCGGTCATCGCCTGACACGCCGGCTGTTGGCCGAGCCACGCCATGGCCGCGTTCACCGATGGATCGTCCTCGGTGCCATATTTCGGCGAAACCCCGCTGATCTCCTCGGTCTGCTGGTCCGGCGTGACCCGCTCGGGAAAGGTGTAGACGTGGCCGGTCCGATCCATCTCGAAGGCGCTGAGGAGGGAGAATACGGAGCCGTCGAACAGCGTGAACGAACGGTCGGCTTCGGTATCTCCAGCCGTAGGCGAGCCAAACAGGCGGGCACTTGGCCGGCCCACGAATGCCATCGCCAATAACTCGCCTGAGTACTTCGTGCTGGGACCGATGAGCACGGCGATCGGTCCGACCTGCCGTCGAGGTGGCGACGGCGGCACATCGGCGACCGCGGGGATGATTTCGACGCCATTCTCGTAGACGGCGCCAGCACGAACCTCGATCCAAATGTCGCGGCCGTGCGCTTCCTTGAACCCGAAGACGCGACCATCGCCAAGCAGCGGACCGAGACTCTGGATCATCGTGTAGGCGTCGCCAATGTCGTTGTAGCGGAGATCGACGATCCAGCCGCAAGTGGGATTCTGTTCGATCCGGGCAATCGTCGCGCGGACAGTATGTAGGTAGTCCGAGGACTGGGCCAGGCCCGGTCCCATCGCCTCGATGCTGAGGTAGCCGATGTTGCCGGGCAGGGGATGTCCGGCGGGCGGTATCGTCCCAACCTGGTAGACGCCGCTGCGCAAATCCTCCGGTAAAACGAATTGGGCGGGGTTGCCAGCGATGTCAAGCAACGTGGCGAGTTGATTGATGGCCGCCCTGGCGCTCGTCCAGTCATGCACGGTTCGCGCGGCCGATCGCCGGATGGATGCCCAGTCAACCGTGTCGCCGTGCAGCGCATGCGCCTCCGCCATGTCGATGACCGATGTGGCGTAGGCGAGCGGCGTCACGCGGTCTGGCGAGAACGAAAGGGTAGCCAGGATCGCGGGAAAGTGGGTGGGATCGGTGAACAACGCCGCGTAGGCGTAGGTATCACCGAGGAATGAGAACGGATGTGGGTGGGCAACGACGATGCCCGACTCTGCGGGGTGGCCACGTGATGGCTCGGCCGGAGAGGTGATCAGGCAGGCGGGCAGCCCTTGCCAGCGCGACATGCTGATCGTTGCGCCGGAAGTGTCCGGTCCCATGACCTGCGCGCAGGCATCGTCAATGCTCGACCCATGCACCGCCCCGCTCGCGACGAAGCCGTCGGGTCCAGCAAAGTCGACGTAATCTGTCAGGCCAGGCGTCCAGTACGATGGGATTTGGGCCGTGAGCCGGGCGATGTGGCCGATGTAGAGCTTGGTCGCGGGTCCAGGGACGCGCCACTGAGCTGAGGGGGCCGCCGCCGCTCCGGGCAAGATCGCGGGGAGCAGGAGAAGCACCAGGAGCAGCGCGAGCGACGGCCGCGCTGCACGAGATGATCGGCCGTTCCGTCGATACGTCTTCATCCGCTTCCTCCCGGGATGTTCCCAGCGAGATGCGCGACCACGAAGACCCAGATTGCGTCGTTGATTCACCTGCGCGCCATCGTAGCAGGTGCATGGGCAAAAAGCAGCATGTCTTGCCGCGTCTATTCGTCCGAATCCGCGGGGTGTTGAGCCGATCCGATCGGGATCAGCGCCCGCTTCGGACGACGTCGCAGAGGATCTGCACGTCTTCGGACGTTGTGGCCCAGTGGTCGAAGGCGGCGCGGATGGCGGCCTTGCCGCCCCAGGTGGTGCCGCTGACGAAGGCGCGGCCATCCCGCTGGATCGCGGTCACCGCCTGGCGGTTGAAGGCGTCGAGGTCGTCGCCGCCTTGGGTGAAGCGGAAGCAGACGATGTTCAGCTCCGGCGCGGTCAGCAGCTCCAGGTCCGGCTGGGGTTCGATCCACTCGGCGAACTGCTGCGCATTGGCGACGCAGCGCTCGACCATCTCGCGGTAGCCGGCGCGGCCGAGCGCCTTGAGCGCACACCAGGCGGCGAGGGCGCGGAAGCGGCGGGACATCTCGGGGCCGTAGTCGTCGCTGTTCCAGCCCTCGCTGTTGGCGATGTAGGGCGCCGGGATGGCGAAGGCGGACTTGTGGATCGCCGCGTCGCGGACGAAGGCGACGCCCGCGCCGTAGGGCACGTTCAGCCACTTGTGCAGGTCGGAGGCGATGGAATCGGCCCGTTCGACGCCGGCGACATGATGCCGCAGGGCGGGCGAGATGCCGGCGAAGAGGCCGAAGGCGCCGTCGACGTGCAGCCAGGCGCCGCCGGGATGGCGGTCGCGCAGGTCGGCGACAGCGTTGATGTCGTCGCTGTGGCCGGAATTGACCTCGCCGGCGGTCGCCATGATGATCGCGGGTCCGTCGATCGCGGCCAGCTTCTGCTCCAGGTCGGCCAAGCTCACGCGGCCGTCGATGGTCCGCGCCTCGTGGAGTGAGGTGCGGCCCAGGCCGAGGGTGCTGAGCGCCTTGCGGGCGCTGGAGTGGGTCATCGTATTGGTGATGACCGGGATTGGCGGCCTGCCGCCGAGGCCATCGGCAGCCGGATCGAAGCCGAGCCGCGCGCCAACCCACTGGCGCGCGGCCGCGAGGCCGGTGAGGTTGCTCATTGTCGCGCCGCCGGTCAGCGTGCCGCTCCAGGAGGCCGGCAGGCCGAAGAGGTCGAGCAGCCAGCGGACGACGACCAGCTCGGTCTCGGCGGCGGCCGGGGCGGCCGGGTAGAAGCCGGAGCACTGGTCGAGCGCGGTCGCCAGCCAGTCGCCGGCGACCGCCGCCGGGGTGGCGCCGCCGACGACGTAGCCGAAGAAGCGGGGGCCGGCCGAGGCGACGATGCCGGGCTCGGCGCGGCGGAACCATTCCTCCACGACGCCCGCTGGATCGGACGCTTGCTCCGGCAGCGGCTCGTCGAGCGCCGCGGCGAGCTCCGCCGGCGTGCCCTGGGCGGCGACACGCCGCTCGGGCAGCGTTTGGACATAACGACGCGCCAGGGCGTGCGCCCGGTCCATGGCGTCCGCGACGGCGGCGAACGCGTCCTGATCCGTTGCCGGGGTGTGGTCAGTCTTCATGCCGGCATTGTACCGGGCAAGGCGAAAAGTGGCACGACCCTTGCGTATCCGCCAGCACGTTGGCATTGAAGGAAAGGGACGAAGCGCCATGGTTGTTGAATCCACACCGTTTGGCGAAGGCGCCGACAAGGATCTGATGGGACGCATTCGTGAGGGCATGACGGTGCTCGATGCCACCGGGAACGAGGTCGGCACCGTCAAATACGTGCAGATGGCCGATCCGAACGCGGCGACGGTCGAGCCGAGCGAGCAGGACACGGTCTTCGAGGGCCGGACCCTCTTCTCGCCCGGCGACGACGACAAGGTGACCGACCGGATGATGCACACCGGGTATTTCAAGGTCGACACGAAGGGGCTTTTCAGCTCCGACAAATACATCACGCCGGAGATGGTCGAGAGCGTGATGGAAGACAATATCCGCCTCAAGTACGACAAGGACGACATCCCGGAACCCGCCTGATCGACTCCTCCCACTCCATTCCCCGACCGGCGGCCCTGAAAAACCAGGGCCGCCGGTCGCATATGGCTCGTGCCCTATACTGGGCGCGGAAGGCGAAACGTAGTGATCGGAACGGAAAGCGGGCGGGTCGTGGTCGAGGTGACATTTCTAGGGACCGGGACGTCGACGGGTGTGCCGGTCATTGGCTGCGACTGCGAGACGTGCCGCTCGACCGATCCCCGCGACAAGCGGCTCCGGGCCTCGGTGCTGGTCCAGGCCGGGGATGCAACATTGCTCGTCGATACGTCGCCCGATCTGCGGGCGCAGATGCTGCGCGCCGGCACCCGGCGGATCGACGCGGTGCTCTATACGCACGAGCATGCCGACCACACGGCCGGGCTCGATGAGCTGCGCACCTTCAACGATCTGCAACAGCAGCACATCCCGGCCTATGCGTCACCGAAGACCGCGGCCGATCTGCGGCAGCGGTTCGGCTATGCCTTCCAGGACCTCTTCCCGTTTTACGGCGCCAAACCGGATTTGACGTTGCATGAGATCGACGGGCCGTTCACGGTCGCCGGGGTCGAGGTCACGCCGGTGCCGGTCCTGCACGGCCGGCTGCCGATCATCGGCTTCCGCTTCGGGTCGGTGGCGTACGTGACCGATGTGAAGACGATCTCGCCGGCGTCGATGGAACTGCTGCGCGGGTTGGACCTCTTGATCATCAACGCGCTGCGGCAAAATCCGCACTTCGCGCATCTCGACCTCGACGAGGCGCTGGCGCTGGTCGATGAGCTGCGGCCGCGCCGGACCGTGCTGACGCACCTCTCGCACGACATGGGGAGGCAGGCGGACGTCGAGCCGGCGCTGCCGGAGGGCGTCCACATCGCGTTTGACGGACTGACCGTCGCGAGCGTCGCGGCGCCGGCCGCATCGCGCGCGGCCGGCACATGCCCCGCGGACTGATGTTCCACACCCCCATTTGCCGCACTCCATCGCCCGCTGGCATGGTCCCTGCACGACCCGGAGCTTGTGTTGCGATGGGAATCATCGCAACCGATTCGGTGAGCGGGTGAGGGAGGCATGGATTTCCGGACGGCGGTCGAATGGGCGGGGAAGGTGCTCGATGGCGCGGGGGTCGCGATCGTCGTTATCGGCGTCGTCCTGGCGACCATCCGCTTCATGTTCACTTGGCGTATCCCGGCGACGCCGCCCGCCTACACGGCCTTTCGCCGCTCGATCGGTCGGGCCATCCTCCTCGGCCTGGAATTCCTCGTCGCGGGCGACATCATCCGCACCGTCGCGACCGATCCCACCTTCCGCTCGGTCGGCGTCCTGGCGATCATCGTCGGCATCCGGACGTTCCTCAGTCTCGAGCTGGAGCTGGAGATCGAGGGTCGCTGGCCCTGGCAGCAGCCGGCCCAGCGCGAGAACCCGTAACGCGGTGCGCGACAGCCGCCCAGCCTGATATGATCGCGGAGACCCGGTCTGCATGATGCGCCCTCGCTTCCTGGATCGTGGGAGCGCGAATTGTGCTGGCCTGTCACCATTGTTGCCTGGATGCTGGTCGTGAACCGACAGAGGAGTGACAGATGGCGTCTTCTTCCGCCGATCCATCGACCTCGACGATCTCCGATGCTCAGCTCGCCGCGATCGGCGACGTCCCGGTCAGCTACCGTCATCACCAGCGGCTTGTGACGCCCCTGGCGCCACAGGCGGTGGGCGGCGCGGTGCTCAAGTGGGCGGCGGTCGCGCTGGCGCATGCGCCGCTGACGCCGGAGCTGGAGGCGACGGCGCGGGCGCTCGTCGCCAGCGAGCTGGCGGCAGGCCATTTTGATTTTCCCTATGGCATGGGGTTCGTGGTGATTCACCATTCGGAGGAGCTCGATTTCGTCGTGGTCGCGAGCTGGCGGGCGCACCAGGAGATGTGGATCTCGGTCTACACGCGCGACGCCGCGACGAATGACCCGTTCACGCCGGCGGAGCGAGGCACGCACAGCCCAGTGATGTGCGCCTGGGAGCTGGCACCCGCCTGGCACGAGCGCGACGCCTGGGTGCGCTATCTGGAATCGGATCGGGACGTGCCGGCACGTCGCGCCTGGCTGGAGGATCAGCTTGCCGGGCTGGTCTAACCGGCATGGGACCGGTCGGGAAACACGGTGACTGCCACTGAGGAGTCGACCGGAGCCGCGCACGCGCAGCCCGCCACACAACCAGCGAGCCTGATCGGCGCGGCGCTGCCCGAACTGGCGTTGCTGACCGTGATGCTCCTGTGGGCGTCGACGTTCATTCTCACCAAAGACCTCTTCACCCAGATGACGCCGCTGGCTTTCGCCTTCCTGCGGTTTCTGCTCATCATCCTGCTGGCCTTCGGGGTGCTCGCCTGGCGGGGCCGGAATGATCCGGCCCGCTATTGGCGGATCGCGCGGGCGGATGCCATCTGGTTCCTTCTCGCCGGGAGCTGTGGGTACTTCTTCTACCAGCTCGGCTTCGTGCTCGGTCTCGACCGAACCTCGCCCTTCGCCAGCTCGCTGCTCATCTCCATGATGCCGCTCTTCACCCTCATCCTTCTCCGGCTGATGGGCGAGCGGCCATCGTCATTCGCCTGGTTTGGCGTCGTCGTGGCGATCGGCGGGGTCATCCTCTTCCTGACCGGCCAGCGCGGCGGTGGCACCTGGCTGGGCGACCTGCTCAGTCTCGGCTCCGCCCTCTCCTTCGCGCTCTACGGCATCCTCAACCGGCGCATCGTCGGCCGCTACCCGGCGGAGACCGTCTCGGCGTACAGCGTGCTGGCGGGCGGCGGTCTGCTGCTGCTCGTCTCGGCGCCGAGCGCGTTCCGCCAGGACTGGGGCGCGGTGGACCTGGGCGCGTGGCTCATCCTGCTCTACATGGCGGTGTTGCCGGTCTACGTCGCCTATATTCTCTGGAACTGGGCGGCGCACCGCCGGGGCGTCGAGATCGCGACGAGCGTCGAGCTGATCGTGCCGGTCTTTAGCGGGATTCTCTCGGTGCTCTTCTACGGCGAGGAGTTCGGGGTAGCGAAACTCGCGGGCGGCGCGTTGGTGCTGTTCGGACTGGTGCTGATGCGGCTCAAAGGCTGGCCCCGCTTGCGCTCCGGCCGCCGGAACCCGGAGGTCGCCGCCTGAGGCGCCGGCGTTGGCGCGACTTTGCTAGGATTCCGGCGTGAAGATCGCGCTCGTGTCACCCTACAGCTTGCAGCAACCCGGAGGCGTCTCGGAGCACGTCGTGCATCTGCGGGACCAGTTCATCCGCCTGGGCCACGACGTGACCGTGATGGCGCCCCGGGGACCGCGTGGCGGGCTGGAGGTCCACGACCACTACTACGGCATCGGCCGCACGATCACGATCCCCGGCAACGGCAGCCGGATGCGCCTGACCTTCGACGTCACGCTCTACGCCGATGTGAAGGCGATCATGCGGCGCGAGCAGTTCGATGTTGTCCACCTGCACGAGCCACTGATGCCGGTGCTGCCCTACATGGTGCTGCTCAACTCGAAGGCGGTGAACGTCGCCACCTTCCACGCCTACAGCGGCTCGCAGCCCTGGTACACGGCGTTCAAGCCCTACATGTCCTTCGTGCTTGGCCGGCTCGACGGCCGGATCGCCGTCTCCGTGCCGGCGCGGGAGTTCGTCGCCCAGTATTTCGAGGGGGCGTACGACATCATCCCGAACGGGATCGACGTCGACCGGTACGACGAGCGGGTCGCGCCCTTCCCCTGGGCGGAGGATTCGATCCCCCGCGTCCTCTTCGTGGGCCGCTTCGAGGAGTCGCGCAAGGGGTTCAAATACCTGTTGCGGGCGATGCCACTGGTGCGGCAGCAGTTCCCGCACGCGCGGCTTGTGGTCATCGGCTCGGGCCGGCCGGAGAAGTTCGACCACCCGATGGAGCAGTACGGCGTGGGGGATGTGGAGTTCAAGGGGTTCGTGTCGCTGGAGGACAAAGCGCGATACTATGCGAGCTGTGACGTCGTCTGCGCACCGTCGACCGGCAACGAGAGTTTTGGCTACATCCTCGCCGAGTCGATGGCCGCCGGCAAGCCGGTCGTGGCGACCGACATTCCCGGCTACGCCAGCGTGGTCCGCGCCGGTCACGACGGCCTGCTGGTCGAGCCGAAGGACCCGCAGGCGCTCGCCCTTGCGCTGGTGCGCGTGCTCGCGGACCGCGAGCTGCGGGCGCGGTTGGGGCAGAATGGGCGGGTCTCGGCGCAGCGGTTCGCCTGGCCACGGGTGGCGCAGCAGGTGCTGGAGGTTTATGGCCGCGCCGCGGAGGTCGCCAAGCGGGCCGCCTGGCGTCAGGAGCTGGTCTAGGCGCACGTGGGGTTTCTGGGGAGAGCGCGGTGATTTCTGAGCGCGTTGGACAGTGGGTCCGACACTACATGCTCCACGTGGGCGCGTGGCTGGCGAAGTCGCGCATCAGCCCGAACATGTTCACGATCATTGGGTTGCTGTTGAACATCGGCGTGGCGGCGGTGATCGCGTCGGGGCACCCGCGCTGGGGCGGCATCTTCCTGATCATCGCCAGCGCCTTCGACATGGTCGACGGGGCGGTCGCCCGGGCGACGAACCAGATGTCGAAGTTCGGCGGCTTCCTCGATTCGACGCTCGACCGCTACTCCGAGATCGTCGTCTACATTGGGTTGCTTTATTATCTGAACCAGACCGGGGATGACCACATCGGCGCGATGCTGACGGTGATCGCGGCGACCGGCGCGCTCATGATCAGCTATGCGCGGGCGCGGGCCGAGGCGGTTGGCTACGGCGCCTCGGTCGGGCTCGTCGCCCGGCCGGAGCGAGTCGGGCTGCTGGCGATCTGTCTGATCATCAACGAACCGCTGTGGGCGCTCTGGATCCTCGCCGTCGCGACGCATATCACGGCCTTCACCCGCATCTACCACGTCTGGCGACTCTCGCGGGCCGATCCCGGCAACATCCGCGCGACGCCGGCCAAGCCGGTCGGCAAAACAGCTTCAGCGCGGCAGCCCACGACTTCCACCAACCATCAGCGCGGACGGGCCGGCGCGCGCAAGACGGGCGACAAACGGTCGCGAAGGTCCTCATGAGCGAACACGAACCAATAAAACGGCCCGAGCGTCCGACCGGCAAGATCGTCGTGCCGGCGAGTCACCACGAGGCGGCACCACCGCCGGACGGCGAGCCGCCCGTCAATGCCGGTGATCTCGCCTCGGCGTCGCGCTCCTGCCTGGCGATCATCGTCATCCTGATCGTCCTGGTGCTCTTCGCCTGCGTGGCGATCACCATCCGCGGCGCGATGGGCTGACGCGGGAACACTCCTATGGCAAGCACGAACTACTACAACACCTTCATCCGGGTGGCGGACGATTGCGCAGCGGGAGCCGGGCAAGCGCCGCCGACGCGCGAGGGCGAGCCGACGGTCGCCCGCCTTCAGTACGAATTGCTCTCCGGTCACGATTACGTCCTGACCTCCGACGACGTGCTCTTCGCGGTCCACGCCGCGAAGCATGACGTGCCGCCCGAGGAGCGGGCGCGGGCGCGGGCGGCGTTCTTCGCTCGCAGCCAGGCGTGTTTGCGCTCGTCGCCGCTGGCGAAGCGCTACGGCTGGGGCATCCACTTCGACTGGGAGGGCCGGATTGCCCTCTACGGCCGAGAGCGCGCGGACTACGAGCGCCTGGCGTCCGACTGGACGGTCCGGCAACTGAAGGCGATGCGCTCCCGGCGGCCTTGAAGCACTGGCCGAGCTGAAGCGGATCAAGGGAGTCGGTGACTTCGCCGGGCGGTGGTAACGCCGCGTCACCGCTCCGATCCGGCTGATGCTAAGATCACGGCACGGGCGCCGGGCTGCGCGTGACATGCCGCCAGTGGCCCGGTGTCGATGCGCAAAGGATGTGTTCCCATGACCGCCGATCTGCTCAACGTCGCGCTCGTCCAGCTCAATCCCGGTGACGACAAGGACGCCAATATCGCCGCCGCGCTGGCGGCGATCGATCAGGCCGCCGCGACCGGCGCCCGCCTGATCATGCTGCCCGAGGTCTGGACCTACATGGGGCCGGACAGCGGCGCGGCCGCCGTGGCGGAGCCCGTGCCGGGGCAGCTGACGGCGACGCTGGCCGAACGCGCCCGCCGGCACGGCGTGTACCTGCACGCCGGCAGCTTCCTGGAACGGGCCGAGGGCGAGCCGCGCAGCTTCAACACGACCGTCGTCTTCGATCCGGCGGGCGAGATCATCGCGACCTACCGCAAGATCCACATGTTCGACATCGATCTGGCCGGGAATGAGTCCTACCGCGAGTCGGCGACCACGGCGCCGGGCGACGAGATCGTGACGGTCGAGATCGACGGTGTGCGGCTCGGGCTCACGATCTGCTACGATCTCCGCTTCCCCGAGCTCTACCGTATCCTCGCGCTGCGCGGCGCCGAGGTCATCGCCGTGCCGGCCGCGTTCACGATGCGGACCGGCCGCGACCACTGGGAGACGTTGCTGCGGGCGCGGGCGATCGAGAACACGGTCTACGTCGTCGCGCCGGACCAGGTCGGGCAGCACTCCGGCGGGCTTTGGTGCAACGGCCGCACGATGGTCGTCGATCCGTGGGGGACGGTACTCGCCACGGCGCCGGACCAGCCGGCCGTCATCTCGGCGACGCTCGACCTCGCCTACCTGCGGCGGGTGCGGGCGCAGGTGCCGTCACTCGCCAACCGGATGCCGGACCGATACGTCTGGCCGGACGCCGCGCTGGCGGGCTCGGCCACTGGTCGGTAAACCGGTGAATCGCGCGCTGTCCACCCGGGCAGCGCCGCTCTCGTTTGTGCATGGGGAAGGGGAATAGAGGTCAATGTACTTGTATATCGGCACCTACACCGACGGGAAGCTGGGTGACGCCAAAGGCATCTACAGCTTCGAGTTCGACGAGCGGAGCGGTGAGCTGACGCCGCTGGAGATCGTGACCGATCACGTCGTCAATCCATCGTTTCTGGCCGCCAATCCGTCGCAGCGGAATCTCTTCGCCGTCTGTGAGCTGGATGATGGGCAAATCCAGTCGTTCGACCGCGATCCGGCCACCGGCAGGCTGACCTACCGCAACCAGCAGTCGACCCACGGCTCGGCGCCGTGCTACATCAGCGCCGTCGCCTCCGGGCACTATGCGCTGGTCGCCAACTATCAGAGCGGGAACGTCGCGGCGTTTCCGGTCTCCGCTGAAGGGGCGGTCTCGCCGGCGAGCAGCGTCCTCCAGCACGAGGGCAAGGGGCAGAATCCGGAGCGGCAGGACGGGCCGCACGCGCACATGATCGCGTCGTCGCCCGACCGCCGCTTCGTCCTCTCGGCCGATCTGGGCACGAACCAGATCCTGGTCTCGCTCTTCGATGAAGGCACCGGCAGGCTGATTCCCCATTCGAAGGTCGATGCGCAACCGGGGGCGGGGCCGCGCCATTTCGCGTTCGCGCCCGGGGAGGGCACGCTCTACTGCGCGAACGAGCTTGATTCGACCGTCGATGTCTACACGTGGGATCACGACCAGGGCGAGCTGACCCGGCGGCAGACGGTCCGGTCGATCCCGGATGATTTCCACGGGACAAACTACCCCGCGCACATCGTCGTCTCGCCGAACGGCCGCTTCGTCTACTCCTCGAATCGCGGCCACGACAGCATCGCCATCTTCCCGGTCGACCAGGAGACGGGCGATCTCGGGGCGCCCAGCTTCGTCTCATCCGAAGGCGACTGGCCACGCGGGTTCAACCTCGATCCGACCGGCCACTGGATGATTGTCGTCAACCAGAAGAGCGGGAACCTCGTCGTCTTCAGCCGGAACGCGGCGACCGGCGAGCTGACGCCGACCGGCACGAAGCTCGATATCCCGGCGCCGGTCTCCGTCCTCTTCTGCCGCGATTAGGAGGACGTCCGCGGTGGAGATCGCGCTACCACACGCCGTCATGCTGACCACCGGGAAGCATCCCCCGGCGAAGCCGGTCCGCCCCAGCGGGCGACGGTGCCGATAGATGACGTGTCTTATGTCGGGAATGGCGCTTCGCGCGGGGATTCTTCGGTCTTCGACCTCAGAATGACGATCCGGCGAGCGGCTTCCTCCAAGGGAGGCGGTGCCGATGAAGATCAACGTGGCACTGGCGCAGGTGACGCCCGCGACGGCGGACATTGAGGCGAATCTCGCCACCATGACCGCTTTCATCCGCCGGGCGGCGGAGCAACGCGCCGATCTGGTCGTCTTTCCCGAGCTGTCGCTGAGCGGGTACGCCTGCGGGGACCGCTTTTTCGATGTCGCCGAGGAAGTGCCGGGTCCGGCCACCGACCGCATCGCGGCCGTCGCGAACGAGCTGGGCCAGCACGTCGTCATCGGGATGCCGGAGCGCGGGCTGGCCGGGGTGATCTACAACGCGGCGGTGTTGATCGGGCCGAACGGGCACATCGGCACCTGGCGCAAGCACACCCTGCCCGGCCACGCGACCGACGAGGGCGGCGCAGGCGCCTTCCCGGACCGGCGCTTCTTCCGCGCCGGCACGCGCAGCCCGATCTTCGACACGCCGATCGGCCGGATCGGCCTGCTCGTCTGCTACGACATTTTCTATCCGGAGCTGGCGCGGCTGCTGGTGCTGAAAGGGGCCGACCTGCTGGTCGGCATATCAGGATCGCCGGCCTTCGAGCGGCCGATCTTCGAGCCGCTGGTGCAGGCGCGGGCGATGGAGAACACCGTCTGGTTCGCCTACTGCAACCTGGCCGGCGACGAGGGCGGCACCCACTACTGGGGTGGCAGCCGCCTGATCGGCCCGGGTGACCGCGAGACGAAGGTGCCGGGCGCGCCGGTCGTCAGCCAGGCGCCGTACGACGTGGAGGCGCTGGTCGTGGGCGAGGTCGACTACGCCCAAACCCACCGCTTCCGCCCGTTCTTCCCGGTCCTCCGCGACCTCCGCGCCGACATGTACGAGCAGCTCAGGGACGCGATCGATGAACGGCTGGATTGACGGACACCGCGATCGATCATTGACGGGTCGATACACGGCGTGCTACTGTGCGGGTGCAATCGGGAACCGCCTGGTTGTACCGCACGACTCCTAACCGGATAGGGTAAAGGAGGTGATGCCCATGAGTAGTCACATGTCGACGGGCATCACGGTGGAGGTTGTTTGCGCCTAGCGCAGCGGCTTGCCGTGATGCCCAGCGAAGAACAGCCGGTCCCACGCGGGGCCGGCTGTTTACTTTGTGGCGGGCGGGCGCGGCACACTCAAGGCGTCGATTTTCTGAATCCTGTGAGGAGTTTCCAGCGTTGAGCGAGCACGACGGAACCACGTCCGCGCCACCGGGCCGGCCGTTGCACCTTGGCCTGTTCGACATCATGCAGGTCGATCCGGTGCTGAGGGAGAGCCCGGGCGAGATGTACGTCCGGCGGCTGGAGGATCTGGCGCTGGCGGACGAGCTGGGATTCGACATCGCCTTCACCGCCGAGCGCCATTTCCTCGCCACCCACGTCATCCCCTCGGCGTCGACCTGGCTGGCGGCCGCCGCGCAACGCGCGCCGAGGATGCGTCTCGGCGCCCTCGGCTACACGCTGCCGATCCGCGTGCCGGTGCAGCTTGCCGAGGAGCTGGCCATGCTCGACCACCTGACCGGCGGCCGGCTGGAAGTCGGGTTCGGTCTCGG
>JAICKJ010000160.1 GCA_025928015.1 Thermomicrobiales bacterium | reverse complement strand
CATCCTGAGCGCAGCGACGAATCTCCCGCCGCCGCGGACGACTGCGGCGGCAGGAGATGCTTCGACTCCGCTCAGCATGACGATCAGGGGAGAGCGCTGCGCGCGGGGATGCTTCGGGGCTGCGCTCGCTCAGCATGACGAGGAGGGAGCGGACTTGGGAAAGAGCTGTCACACCGCGACCTCGTCGAATTCACGGCCGGTGGCGGCGAGGAAGGCGTCCTCGAGCGATGCTTCGCGCACTTGGATCGTCGTCACCGGCGCGTCCTCGTCATGCAGCACCGCCAGCGCCTGGTTGAGCGCGGCCGACGTGTCGTCGCAGCGCAGGAAGAGCATGGGCGTGCCGGTCCCGGCGATGACGTGCCGGGTGTGGTGGATCGCGCTCGCGGCGCGCAGCCGCTCTTCAATCGGGCCGATACCATGCTCCGGCGCCTCGGCGAGGTGGATGACGACCTGGCGCTCGACCTTCGCCCGCGCCTTCAGCAGCGCCGGGCTGCCCTGCGCGACGATCTCGCCGTGGTCGATGATCGCGATCTCCTCGCACAGCTCCTCCGCCTCGTGCATGTCGTGGGTCGTGAGCAGGATCGTCTGCTCCGGCACGAGCCGGGCGATGAGCCGGCGGATATCGAGCGCCGCGCCGGGATCGAGCCCGATCGTCGGCTCGTCGAGGATCAGCACTGATGGCTGGTGGAGCAAGGTCTTGGCGATGTGCAGCCGTTGCCGCATCCCGCGCGACCACGATTCCACCCGCTCGTCGGCGCGGTCGAGCAGATCGACGGTCGCCAGCAGCTCGCTGGCGCGGCGGCCAATCGCCTCGTCGGTCATGCCGTAGAGGCGGCCGAAGTAGCGCAGGTTCTCCAGTCCGGAGAGCTGGAGGTAGAGGCCGCGGTCGCCGCCGAAGAGGACGCCGAGCTGCCGCCGGACGTCCATCTCATTGGCCATGACGTCGTAGCCGTTGATCGTCGCCGTGCCACTCGTCGGCACGAGCAGGGTGGAGAGCATCTTGATCGTCGTCGTCTTGCCGGCGCCGTTCGGCCCGAGCAGCCCGAAGATGGTGCCGTGGGGAACGGCAAAGCTGACGCCCTTGACCGCGACGATCTCCTCACCGGAGCGGAACCAGCCGGCCCGTTTCCGAAAGATCCGGCGCAGCTCCATCGCCTGAATGGAGAAGGCCGGGCTGCCGCGCGAGGTGTTCATCGTGGACCGGGCGCCGGTGATGCCGGATGGACGCATGAGCTGCTCCCGCGCGACTGCTGTGGAGATGAAGGACACGCCCGTTGCGCGCTCAGGTCGCAACGGGACCACTGGTCGAACCGGTCGGTCACCGCAGTATATGGCGGCCCCGCCGCCCTCGCAATCCGTCGCCGGCCGGTCGATTGCCTTGCATACCCGATGCCGCCAATGCCGGGCGCTGGCACCTGAATTGCTGTTTGCCTGCAGGATTTATCGTCCTTTTGCTCCGTCCAACCACTGAGGAGGCACCCGCATGGAGCGCACCGAAACCCGGGGTCGTGTCAGTCGTCGTACCGTCGTGAAGGGCATGGCCGCCGGCGCCATCGCCATGCCGGTGCTCCTGCGAGGCAGCGGCGCCTGGGCCCAGGATGTCACGGGCACCGTCCGGCTCTCCGGCGGAACCTCCTCCCCGGATGAGGAGAAGCTCCTGCGCGAGGTGCTGGCCGACTTCCAGCAGAAGTTCCCGAAGATCACCGTCAAGTACGAGCCGGTGCCGGCCAACTACCTGATCAAGATTCAGACGGACATTGCCGCCGGCAACGCCGCCGATGTCTTCTACGTCCAGTCCGAATACGCGCAGGACTTCATGTCCCGCGGCGTCCTGCTCGACATCGACGACTACATGAGCAAGGACAACGTAAAAGCGTCTGACTACTACCCCGGGCTGATCAGCGCCTTCGTCTGGCAGGGCAAGACCTACGGCATCCCGAAGGACTGGTCGCCGCTCGGTCAGACGTACGACACCACGGCCTTCTCGGATGCCGGCGTCAAGGCGCCGACGACCTGGGATGAGCTGCGGTCGGTGCTGACGACGCTGAAGCAGAAGAGCGGCAAGCCGGCGCTGGTGCTCGACGCACAGTTCGAGCGATTCATCATGTTCCTGCTGCAGGCGGGCGGCAACGTCACCAACAAGGACGCCAGCAAGCTCACCCTCGACCAGCCGGAGGTGCTCACCGCGCTCGACTACTACTACGGCCTCTACAAGGACAAGCTCTCGACGACCTCCGCCGACGCCGGCGCCGGCTGGCCGGGCGATGCCTTTGCCAAGAATCTGGCCGAGGATGTCATGGAGGGGAACTGGATGTTCCCGTTCCTCAAGACCAACGCGCCGGACAAGAAGTTCGCCTGCGCCGAGCTCCCGGCTGGGCCGGCCGGCAAGGGCACACCGGCCTTCACCGTCTCCTACTCGATCTTCAAGGGCAGCAAGGTCGCGGACGCCGCCTGGGTGCTGGTCCGTTTCCTGACCGGGCCCGAGGGCATGGCGAAGTGGACCTCGCTCGGCCTGGCGATGCCCTCACGGCCGGACCTGATGGACAACTGGGTCAAGGAGTACCCGATCCGCAAGCCGTTCGCCGATTCCGGCTCCTACGCGACGCCGGCCCAGTTCGGCCCCGGTGGCCAGAAGTTCATCTCCGACGCCGACTCGATCCTGCAATCGCTCTTCGCGGGTCAGGTGGACACGAAGGAGGCCCAGGCGCAACTGGTGACGGTCGGCAACCAGGACATCACGCTCGTGCCCGCAACCGCCCCGACCGGCGGCGTACCGAGCGGCGCGACACCCGCCGCGACGCCGGGTACGTAGAAGAGAAAGCCCCCTCCCCCGACCCCTTCCCCAACATTGGGAGAGGGGAGCCGGTTCCATACGTCCGCGGCATTGCCAAACGTATGGTTGACGTGTGCCAAAGCTTCGGCGAACTCCCCTCTCCCAGGATTTGGGGAGGGGTTGGGGGAGGGAGACATCGGGCGCCATCATGCGTCCATCGCAACGGGTGAAGGGGCACACAGGAGGCAAGGAGGTCCATGGCACTCGCGGCCCGCACGCACCGTTCGCGCAATCCCATCGCCGCCGAAGACCGGATCGCCGGCTGGATGTTCCTGCTGCCCGCGCTCGTCATTTTCGCGGTCTTCATCATCGGACCGATCCTCTACGTCTTCTGGCTCAGCTTCCACCAATGGAGCGTGATCACGCCGGAAAAGCCGTGGGTCGGGCTCCAGAACTACCGGAAGCTCTTCAGCGGCAACAGGGATTTCGAGATCGCCCTCCGCAATACGGTCTGGTTCGCGATCGGCGTGGTGCCGACCCAGACGATCCTCGGTCTGCTGCTCGCCGTGCTGGCGAACCGCAAGATCAAGGGCAAGACCTTCTTCCGCACGGCCTTCTACTTCCCGTCGATCAGCTCCTCCGTCGTCATCTCGATCATCTTCCTCTGGCTCTACGCGCAGAATGGTCTGCTCAACGCCGTGTTGCACAGGATCGGCCTGCCGACGCCAACGCCGCCGTGGATCTCGAATCCACGCGGCGTGATCGAGATGGCGCTCGGCTCGTTCGGCATCCACCACATCTCGCTCTGGCTGGCCGGGCCGAGCGTGGCGCTGCTCTCGATCATGATGATGAACGTCTGGACCACGATGGGGACGATGATGGTCGTCTTCCTCGCCGGCCTGCAGGACATCCCGCCCGATGTCTACGAGGCGGCCGCGCTCGACGGCGCCACCCGTACCCGCCAGTTCATCGATATCACCGTGCCATTGCTGCGGCCGGTCATCTTCTTCGTTCTCACGCTCGGCATCATCGGCACCTTCCAGGTCTTCGACCAGATCTTCGTCATGACCAGCGGCGGTCCCGCGAAAACGACGACGACGCTCGCGTATCTCGTCTATCAGGAGGGCTTCGGCAACTTCTCGATGGGCTACGCCTCGGCCATTGCCGTCGTGCTCTTCTTCATGATTCTCATCATCTTCCTGATCCAGCGGCGCATCGTCGCGAATCAGGAACCGATGTAGGGAGGGAAGACGATGGAAGCGACCGCCACCGCCAAACCGATTGTCGAGCACCAGCCCGTCACGCCGACGACCAGCCGTGTCGACCTGGTTCTCAAGCTCGTCGCCTACGTCGTCCTGATCTTCGTCGCGCTGCTGATGTTCGTGCCGTTCATCTTCTCGCTCGCCACGTCGCTCAAGACGAGCCAGGCCGTGACCCAGATGACGCTCAAGAACATGCTCTGGGTGACCAACCCGACGACGCAGGCCTACCAGGTCGCGCGGCACGCCAACGTCTTCCGCTGGTTCTTCAACAGCGCCTTCGTCGCGGTAATCTGGATCATCGGCCGGGCGATCACCGACACGATGGCCGGCTACGCCCTGGCGCGGATGCGCTTCCCGGGGCGCAATCTCATCTTCCTGATCATCATCAGCACGATGATGATCCCCGGGATCGTCACGATCATCCCGAAGTTCATCATCCTCCAGAAGCTGCACCTGCTGAACACCTACGGGGCGCTGACGGTGCCGTTCCTGACCGACGCCTTCGGCATCTTCCTGATGAAGCAGTTCTTCGAGTCGATCCCGATCGAGCTGGAGGAAGCGGCGCGGGTGGATGGCGCCAACCGCTACCGGATGTTCGCCCAGATCGTGCTGCCCAACGCGATGCCGGCGGTGACGGCGCTGACGATCTTCACCTTCCAGGGAAGCTGGAACTCCTTCCTCGAACCGTTGATCTTCATCAGCGGCAGCAAGCCGGAGCTCTTCACGTTGCCGGTCGGTCTGGCGAACTTCCACCAGGCGTATTACACCGACTGGCCGACGCTGATGGCGATGGCGGTCATCACGACCGTCCCCATGGCGATCTTCTTCCTGATCTTCCAGCGTTACTTCGTCGAGAGCCAGACGTCGGCGAGCATCAAGGGGTAGACTCCACCCCCAGCCCCTCCCCCGACCTCGGGAGAGGGGAGTGCGTCGGGACCGGGTTGCCGGTATCGTGCGTTCGTGTAGGAGCCGAGCTTGCTCTCGGCCCGTCGCCGCCAACCCGCCGCTTTGTGGTTGGCGACGCGGGCGGACACACGGGTCCGCCCCTACACGAGATTGCGAATTCTGACACTCCTTCTTTGGGGAAGAACTCCCCTCTCCCAATCCTGGGAGAGGGGCTGGGGTGGGAGGCGCTACCGCCGCGTGTCCGGATGCGAGAATAGGCCGTGGCGATGATCCGAGCGGCCGGCGCGGTCCTCCCGCTCGCGCTCCTCGGTCGGCGCCAGCACGTCTGTGACGGGGATGGCGAGCCCGTCGAGCGCGAACCGGTTGACGATCGCCGCGACCAGTGCCGGCACGAACATGACCATGGGCACGACCAGCAGTGTCCCGAGCGCGACGATGAGCCAGAGCGCCAGCGCCATCACGATGGACCGGAGCGGATGCGCCCCGACGAGCTGCGCGCCCTGCCGCACCGCCATCGCCGTGGGCAGGTCGAGCAGCGCGGCAACGGAGAGCGCGAGGGCACAGATACTGCCAATGATCAGGAGGAGCAGCAGCCAGAATGGTTCCAGCACCACGATCTGGCCGGACGACGTGGCGAAGGCCCGGATGTTCCAGACCAGCACGAACATGAGTGGCATGGTTGCCAGCAGGATCAACCAGCCACGCCGCCAGGAGCGGCGCCCGATCTGGACGGCCTCGGACCAGCCCGGCGCGTCGCCGAGCCGTCGTGGGTCGGTCATTGCGAAGAGCACTATCGTCGCGGGTCCGACCGGCACGATGAGCAGCGCGCACAACCACCAGGCGAGGGTCAGCAGGGTGAACCGGAGCAATTGCTCCAGGGTGTCCGAAGATCCCCGTCCAATGAGTCTGAACGCTCTCATCACCTACCCATCAGGCCTGCAGATGCGCCAGCCTTGTCACGAGTTTTATACTCTGTTCAGACTCTCCCCCGTTGGTGAACCTGCAATCCATGCATCCTGTCGCCACCGTGAGTCAGTACCCCTGACAGTCAGAAGTTCTCTGGAGGCGTCACAAGATGCTGGACCATAACCTTGTACTCAAAAGTGATGAGCTCTACCTGGCGGGCGATCAGCTCAGCGACGGCAGTAGCGAGCAGGCCGCCGGGCTCTACCTGCGCGACACCCGTTTCCTCAATCACCTCGCGCTCAAGCTCAACGGCACGGACCTTGACCGCCTCAGCGCCCGCACTGTTGGACCCTCGACCGCCCTGCTGACCCTGTCGAACGGGCTGCTCAAACTCCCGGATGGAACGCTGCTACCGCACAGCATCGCCGTGGAACAGCGGATCGATCTCGGTTCCGCGATGACCGTGAAAGTATCGATCCACAACTATAGCCGCCTCTCTCTGCCAGCCCAGCTCGATCTGGAGCTTGCCGCCGATTTCCGCGATCTGTTCGACATCCGGGGCGTGAAACATGTCGAGCGCGGTGAAATCCACGAGCCGTCATTCGATGACCACAGCAACACCCTGACGATGAGCTACACCGGCATCGATGGCAATGATACGAGCACGACGGTCACCTTCGACCAGAAGGCGGAGGTCCATCACCAGGGGCATTCTCCACAGAAAAAGAAGCGCTCCGCCGGACCACTGCCGAACTTTGAGCACGTCGCCCGCGGCGCCAAGGCGCCGCCGATGTGCGTCGCCACCTTCAAGGTCGACGTCGCTCCTGGCGAAAATTGGTCCGTCACGGCCACGATCACCCCGCATCCAGTGGGGGATATCCCCGTCTCCGACCGGGTCACAGTCGCCAACGACGCGCCGATCCGGCCGGCGCCGATCTATTCGGACAACGACGCGTTCGATGCCTTCATCAACCGGTGCGATCAGGATCTGGAGATGCTCATGACGTCCTTCCCGCAGGGCACCTTGCCAGCCGCGGGCATCCCCTGGTACGTCGCGCCATTCGGCCGCGACAGTCTCATCGTCGGTCTGCAAACGGTTCATATCTTCCCGGAACGGTCCGAGGCGACGTTGCGCGTGCTCGCCAGCATGCAGGGCACCCAAATTGACACATGGCGAGATGAGCAGCCGGGCAAGATCATTCACGAGATGCGCTACGGGGAAATGGCCCGCACCAATCAGATCCCGCAATCGCCGTATTACGGCACAGTCGACGCCACGCCGCTCTTCGTTTGGCTCTTCGCTGAGACCGTCGCCTGGACGGGCGACCAGCAACTCTATCGCGATCTGCTGCCGAACGCGAAACGGGCGATGGAATGGGCTGAGAAGTACGGCGACGCGGATGGTGACAGTCTGGTCGAATACGACACCCACACGCCCGATTCTGTTCACATCAGCAACAAGGGTTGGAAGGACAGTTCCGACTCGCTGAACTACCGTGACGGTCGCCGCGCGACTGGTGAAATCGCCCTGGTCGAGGTTCAGGGCTACGTCTACGCCAGCTACGCACGCATGGCCGACGTCGCTGATCGGATGGGCGACCATGACTGGTCGGATGAGCTGCGCCGGAAGGCAGAGCGCGTCCGGCGGACGGTCGAAGAGACCTTCTGGATGGAGGATGAAGGGTTCTATGCCCAGGCGCTGGCCGGCGACAAGCAGCACGAGAAGAAGCAGGTCGATGCGATCAGTTCGAACGCGGGCCAATTGCTCTTCAGCGGTCTGCCCTCCCCGGAACGCGCGGCTCGCGTCGCGGAGCGGCTCGCCCAACCGGATATGAGCTCCGGGTGGGGGATCAGGACGCTCAGCACGAAGATGCCGACCTACAATCCGATCAGCTACCACAATGGCAGCGTCTGGCCACACGACAACAGCCTGATTGTCGAGGGGTTGCGCCGCTATGGCCATGCCGCGCAGGTGCTCGACGTGGTCAACGCGATCTACGAGGCGAGCCGGACCTACCCGCTGCAGCGCTTGCCAGAACTCTATTGCGGTTTTGCCCGGGAAGGTGCCCGTGCAAATGCGCCGGTCGATTACCCGGTGAGCTGCAGTCCGCAGGCATGGGCGGCAGGGGCCGGTTTCCTGCTGCTCAAATCCGTGCTCGGCCTGCGTCTCGACGCGGATCATTCTCAGGTGCTGGTTGACCCATTCTTCCCGACCTGGCTCGATTCGCTGACGCACGTCGATCTGGAAGCCTTCGGCACAACCTATTCGGTGGCCGTGCAGCGCCGCCAGGATGACTACAACGTGGGTACCGACGGGCCGGTCGTCCGCGAGCCGTTCGCGACGCCAACACCGGTGTAGAACGTCCTCACGTTCAGCCCCTTCGTCCAGCACCGGGCGAAGGGGCTTCCCCCTGCTGGAGTGTGGGCATCCACCATGTGATGCCGGCGGGCACCTTCCGCGCTCAACGTCGGGAGCGGCGGTGGCGGGTGAGGGGCGCTACGCGCTGACGCCGGCTGCCTCGGTTGAATGGGCGCCGGTCGCAGATGCTGGCCGGCGCGTGGCGGGGGCGAGCCAGACGATGACCAGCGCGAGGGCGACGACGATCACCAGCGCCGTCCGCAGCGAGGTCGCCTGCGCCACCCAGCCGAGCAGCGGCGGTCCGGCCAGGAAGCCCGAGTACCCCATCGTCGCCACGCCGGCCACCGCGCGGCCGCGTGGGATGTCGGTCCGGTTGCCGGCCGCGCCGAAGACGAGCGGATAGACGCTCGCCAGGCCGAGCCCGATCGCCGCGAAGCCGAGCAGCGCCGCGCCAAATGTGTTCGCCAGGAGCCCGAGCGCCAGTCCGGCCGCGGCGATCAGCCCGCCGAGGCGGACGATGCGTTCGGGGCCGAAGCGGGCCACGAGATTGTCGCCAGTGAAGCGAGCGATGAGCATCGCGAGCGAGAAGGCTGCGAACCCGAGCGCCGCGACGCTTGCGCTCGTGTCGAGATGGTTCCGCAGGTAGAGCGCACCCCAGTCGGCGATGGAACCCTCACCGATCGCCGCGCAGGCCGCGACGAGGCCGAGCGGCACCAGTGCCCGCGGCGGCAGCGCGAAGACCGGTGTCGGCTCGTGATGCTCGGCGATCGGATGGTCGGCGATGAGCGCGGTGTACGCCCAGAGCAACGCCGCGATTGCCAGCACGGCAATGATGATGAAATGGACGTGCGGGGCGATGCCGAGCGCGGCGACGAGGCTGCCGGCGCCGGCGCCGGCGAAGCCGCCGAGACTGTAGAAGCCGTGCATCGAGTTGAGGATCGGGCGCTTCCAGGCGTGCTCGACCTCGACGCCCTGCGCGTTCATCGACACATCCATGCCACCGTTGCTCGCGCCGAAGAGCGCCAGCCCCGCGAACAACAGAATGGCGTTTGGCGCCCAGGAGAGGAGCGGCAAGACGACCGCCAGCCCCAGCGCGAACCCGGTCGTCGCCCGGGCGCTACCGAAGTCGCCAATGAGCCGTCCGGCGAAGGGGAAGGCGACCATCGCGCCGAGCGCCATGCCGAGCAGCACCGTGCCCATCACGCCGTTGTTGATGCCGAGCCCATGCTTGATCGCGGGAATCCGCGCGATCCAGTTGGCCAGCACGAAGCCGTTGACGAAGAAGACGAGGGAGATCGCGCGGCGAGCGTTGAGCAAGCGTTTGGTCCTTGAAATGAATGATGAGGGCAAGCGCCGGGGAATCCCGGCGCCGTTACGAATCATAACCCCGCGGGCCGCACGGCGCACGCCGGCCGAATCGGCAGTCGTGAGGCGAGGCTGCCAGAATCAGGTAGTTTCTACGGTGTTCGGATCGCTCAGCTTCGCCATTATTGATGCCATGCCGCCTG
>JAICKJ010000097.1 GCA_025928015.1 Thermomicrobiales bacterium | reverse complement strand
GGGGCGACCACGCGGGGATCGGGGCGACCACGCGGGGATCGCCCCTACTCGGGCGCGGGGGTGCGGGCGCCGCCTTCGCCTTCGAGGATGTTCTTCATTGAATCGAGGGCGGCTTCCAGCGCCCGGTCGATCGGGTCGGGCTCCTTCGTGGCGGCGTTGATCTCCTGCGGATAGTTCGAGGAGCTGGTGAAGATCAGACGGACGATGACCCGCGAGTGGTCCTCCTCGTCGGAGACGACGAGCGTGCCCCGGTAGTCGCCGGGGTCGCTGCCCCACTCCAGTCGCCGGCGCTCCGGGTCGCTCCTGATCGTGCCGTCGGCCTGGTGGGTCGTGCCATTGCTCGATGTTTCGATGCGGACGCGGTCGTCGTCGATCATCTCGGCGTGCTGGATGGCGGTCATGTAGGTCGGCAGGCGGGTGATGTCGGCGACGTAGGCGTAGACGGCGTCTGGCAGCGCGTCGATGCGCCGCGAGTGCTCGTATTCATGGGGTGGTGCATAGGGAGACTGCATGAGCGCTGCCTGTCCTCTCGGCGATGCCCCGGCCGCGTGAGCGGCCGGAGGCGCGTGGTTCTGACCGATGCCGCGCAGGACGCGTGCCGCACGTACGGCGGGCTGCGGTACAATCGGGTGAATTGTGGGAACTGGCGCGGCCCCGCCGTCCTGGCCCCCCTCCGGTCCGCTCCGCCTCGTCGGTGTCCAACTGAGTCTGCGTCGGGGTGTGGCGAGCCGGGGATCGCGGTTTGGGAGCTCAGGGAGCGGGCTGCGCCGGAGACCGGCACTGGACGAGGGCGACGCGACCGCGAGTCGCCCGGCATTATCCCGAGAGGCCAGCCAATGGCGACGACCCAGAACGAGGGGAAGAAGCGACGAACGGCAACGACGCCGGCGAAGCGAGGCGCGACGGCGGAGCGCCAGGACCATCAGCAGCTCGACCCCCAGAAGCTGCTCGATTTCTACCGGAAGATGGTCGAAATCCGCCTCTTTGAGGACGCCGCCCAGAAAGGCTTCCGCACCGGCAAGATCGGCGGCTACCTGCACGTCTACAGCGGACAGGAGGCCGTGGCGACCGGGTTCCTCGACGCCTACGAGCCGGGGGACCGGATCATCACCGCCTACCGCGACCACGCGCACGCCCTGTTGCTCGGATCGACGCCGAATGAGGTGATGGCCGAGCTCTATGGCAAGGGCACCGGGCTGGTCAAGGGCAAGGGCGGCTCGATGCACCTGTTCGACGTCAAGAACGGGTTCTGGGGCGGCTACGGCATCGTCGGCGGGCATATCCCGCTCGGCGTCGGCATGGCCTACAGCCTGCGCTACCTGAAGACCGATGGCATCGTCCAGCTCTACCTCGGCGATGGCGCGATCCACAACGGCGCCTTCCATGAGGCGGCCAACCTGGCCGGCCTGTGGGGCCGGGACGGGCTGAACCCGACCCTCTTCATCCTCGAGAACAACCAGTACGGGATGGGCACGAGCGTCGAGCGGGCGACGGCGCAGACCGACCTCGGCGCCAAGTTCGACTCCTACGGCATCGAGCACGAGAAGGTCGATGGCATGGACCTCGACGCCGTACTGGAGGTCGCCCACCGCGCCGCGAAGCGTGTGCGGGAGAGCGGCAAGCCCTACGCGGTCGAGGCGCTCACCTACCGGTTGGTGCCGCACGGCGCGGCCGACTTCCTGGAGAAGTACCGCACGAAGGAAGAAGTGCGGGAGTGGAAGCAGCGCGACCCCATCGCGCTGGTCGAGCACGAGCTGCTCGAATCGGGCGAGATCTCCGAGGAGCAGATCAGCCAGATCCGCGACGAGAACAAGAAGCTGATCGATGAGGCCGTGAAGTTCGCCGAGGAGAGCCCGGAGCCGGATCTCAGCGAACTGAAGACGGATGTCTACGCGACCGCCGTCTAGCGGCCGCCGGTCGCCGGGGCGCCGGTGCCCCGGCGATCTTGTGAAGAAAGGGACTGGCAGATGCCGGTAAAGACCTACCGCGATGCCCTGCGCGACGCGATGGCCGAGGAGATGCGGCGCGACGAGTCGGTCGTGCTGCTGGGCGAGGACATCGGCGTCTACGGGGGCACGCACCTGGTCACGAACAACCTGATCGACGAGTTCGGGCCGACGCGGGTGATCGATACGCCGATCGCCGAGAACGGGTTCACCGGGGCGGCGATCGGGATGGCGATGGGCGGCATGCGGCCCATCGTCGAGATGATGACCTGGAACTTCTCCTTCCTCGCTGCCGACCAGATCATCCAGAACGCGGCCAAGCTGCGCTACTTCTCCGGCGGCCAGGTCTCGGTGCCGCTGGTGATCCGCGGGCCGAATGGCGGCGGCGTCCAGCTCTCCGCCCAGCACACGCACAGCCTGGAGGGGTTCTACGGCCACTTCCCGGGACTGACGGTCGTGTCGCCGGTCACGCCGCACGACGCGAAGGGGATGATGCTCACCGCGATCCGCGAGCCGGACCCGGTTATCTTTCTGGAAGCGGGTGCGCTCTACGGGACGAAGGGCGAGGTCGAGGACGGCGACTACACGGTGCCGTTCGGCAAGGCGCGCATCGCCCGCGAAGGCACCGATGTCTCGCTGATCAGCTACGGCCGGCAGGTGCCGATGCTGCTGCGGGTGGCGGAGACGCTGGAGGGCGAGGGGATCGACGCCGAGGTGATCGATCTCCGCTCGATCCGGCCGTTCGACAGCGAGACGATCGTGAACTCGGTCAAGAAGACGAACCGGGCGGTCGTCGTGCAGGAGCAGTGGCGCTGGTTCAGCGTCGCGAGCGAGGTGGCGGCGATCCTGCAGGAGCAGGCGTTCGACTATCTCGACGCACCAGTCGAGCGGGTGAGCGGGGCGGAGGTACCGGCGCCCTACGCGCGCAATCTCGAGCTGGCGGCCTTCCCGAATGAGCAGCAGATCGCCGAGGCGGTCCACCGGGTACTCTACCGAAAGGACAACTGATGGCGCAGGTCATTATGCCCAAGATGGGCGACGCCATGGAGGAAGGGACGCTTCTCAAATGGCTGAAGAATCCCGGTGACGAGGTGGCCGAGGGCGACCCGATCGCGGAGATCGAGACCGACAAGGTCACGCTCGAGATCGAGGCGGCCGAGGACGGCTTTCTGACCCAGACGATGGTGAACGAGGGCGACGTCGTGCCGATCGGCACGACGATCGCGATGATCGGTGCCGAAGACGAGGTCGGACAGGCGCCACCGGCGGAGGCGGCGGCGCAGCCAGCAGCGGCGCCGGCCGAGGAGCCGCCGGCGGAGATGGCGCAGGAGCCGCAGCAGGCGGCGACCGTGCCCTCCGCGCAGCCCGAGGCGGCGGCGATCAGCGCGCCGCCGGAGGCGCCGGCCGCGACCCCGCCGGCGACGAACGGGCGGGGCAACGGCCAGGTGGTCGAGCGTCGACCCGGCGAGCGGCTGCGGGCCTCGCCGCTGGTCAAGCGGCTGGCGGCCGAGCACGGGATCGACCTGGCGCGGGTGGCCGGCTCGGGTCCGGGCGGCCGGATCATCAAGGACGATTTGAAGGACTACATCTCCGGCGCGAAGCCGGCGCCACAAGCTCCGGCCGCTGCTCCCGAGGCGGCACCGGCGGCGCCGCAGCCGGCTCAGACTGCTCCGGCGGTGACTGCGGCGCCGAAGGGCGCGCCGGCCGAACTGTCGAAGATCAAGGCGCGGACCGGCGAGCGGATGAGTCTGTCGAAGCAGACCATTCCCCATTATTATGTCACGTCGAATGTCGACATGACCGAGGCGCTCGCCTTCCGGGCGCAGGTGAACGCGTCGCTGGGCGAGAACGGCGTCAGGGTCTCGGTCAACGATTTGATCGTAAAGGCGGCTGCGCTGGCGCTGCGGGAGCACCCGCAGGTCAACCGTTCGTTCGAGAATGGGCAGCTCTTCGATCATGACTCGATCGACGTGAACATTGCGATCGCGCTCGAGGGTGGTCTGATCGCGCCCTTCATACCTCACGCGGACGAGAAGAGTCTGGGCACGATCGCCCGGATGACGAAGGATTTGGGCCGGCGGGCGCGCGAGGGCGGGCTGACGCCAAACGAGTACCAGGGCGGCACCTTCACGATCAGCAACCTGGGCATGTTCGATGTGGCCGAGTTCATCGCGGTGATCAACCCGCCCCAGGCGGCGATTCTGGCGATCGGGTCGGTGACGCCGACGCCGGTGATCCAGGATGGTGAGGTCGTCGTTGGACAGGTCATGAAGATCACGCTCTCGGCCGATCATCGGGTGCTGGACGGCGCCGAGGTCGCGACCTTCCTGCAGGCGGTGAAGCGGTACCTGGAGCACCCGATGCTGCTGGCGGTGTCGTAGCCGCGGGTCGAGCTCGGACATGAAGACGCGCGCGGTTCCTGATGGGGCCGGGCGTGTTTGTGCTTAGGGTTGGTCGGTTTGTCCCCGGCGCCCGGCCGTCAACGGACCGGGCCAGGGCGACGAAGCCCGGTGACTCCAGATTGAAATCTGGCGCTCAACCGACCAAACCTCTGCGAGGTTGAGTCCGGCGAGACATGCGGCGTACGCGTAGATGTAGAGGTGCACGGTGTGCGTCCGTTCTCAGGAGTATGGCGGGCGCGAAGACTTGAGCGCGTGGCATCTGCGATTTTGTGGAGTTGGCAATGACGGGGACGGAATGGTTCTTGTTGATCGTGGTCGTGGTGCTGGTACCGCTGGCGATCGCGGTGGCGGTGACGCTGTGGACATTGGAACAGGCGCGGTTGCGGAACAAGCGGAACCGGCCGGACCGGCCGATCGGGGTGAAGCGGAAGGCGACGCGGGAGCGGGCGCCGGGCGAGGTGCGGCGGGGCCGGGTTGAGAGCGGATCCGGAGAGGCGCCGGCGGATCTGAATGCGCAGGCGCGAGGGAGTGCGCCCGAGGAGCAGGGGGCGGCCGACGTTTCACGTGAAACACGGTGAATGACGCTGGTGGGCGGCTGGCGCTATGCTTGTCGGGCGTTCGTCGCGGCAAGCGGCCGCGACGCGAGGGATGGGTTGCGGAGATGGCGCCCGTCCGTCTGTGAAGGGGATCGAGGTTGGCGGCTACGGAACGCACATTGGTCATTATCAAGCCGGACGCGGTGCAGCGCGGATTGATCGGCGAGGTTACCCAGCGGCTCGAGCGGCGGGGGTTGAAGATCGTCGGCATGCGGCTGGAGCAAATCTCGCGGGAGATAGCCTCCAGGCACTACGCGGAGCACGAGGGGAAGCCGTTTTACGACGGGCTCGTCGATTACATCACCTCGTCGCCCTCGGTGCTGATGGTGCTGGAAGGGCCGGATGCGATCGCGATTACGCGGGCGACGATGGGGGCGACGAAGCCGGCGGAGGCGACGCCCGGCACGATCCGGGCCGACCTCGGGTTGATGATCGGCCGGAACCTGGTGCATGGCTCGGATAGCTCGGAGAGCGCGAAGCGCGAAGTTGATCTCTTCTTCGGCGACGACATCGTGGAGTACGATCGGGCGATCGATGCCTGGGTGCTCGAATAACGACACTCTCGGCGATGTTTCATGTGAAACATCGCCGCCCGGCGGACGGGCAACGGAACGGCGGCCCGCACATGCCGGGCGCCGTTCGCATTAGCCCGAGACAGCCCGGCCGCGCCGCTCAGTCGTCGGTGATGTAAAGCAGGCCGGGTTGCGAGTTGTAGTACGACGAAAGCTCGGCGATGAGGTTGCGCAACGCCTGGTCAGAGACGACCCGGCCGAGCGACCGGCGATCGACGTAGGGCTGGCCACCGTATTTCTGCCAGCCGGCGCTCGACCGATTATCGGTGCGCGGATACCGCCGGTAAATCTCCGCCGAGATCTCGCCGGCGTCGTCCCGGAAGTAGAGCGCGTGGTCCGGGTCGAGCTGCAGCCCGATCACGCCCTCGTCCACATCGTCGACAATGTTCGGGTAGCCCACCGGCATGCGCCCGTGATAGGAGCTCGCCTGCACGCGCAGGAGCGGCAGCACGCGCTCCCGCAGATCGCTCACCGTCTGTTCAGCCACCATCTCGTCATCCTCTCCAGGCCATCATCACCAGCGACCCGGCGATGCCGGTCACCGCTCAGATGATAGGAGGACCGGCGCCGGTTGTCCACGCGATCGCTCAGGATCGGCCGGACGTGACCTTCCGCGCCGCGGCGCCATTCCCGCTCCCGTTGCTCCGCTGGTTCTCTTCCGAGAGCAGGCTGGCCCGGGGCGCGACCTGGCCTGCGTACTTGTTGTGCGCCTTCTTGCGGTAGGGCGTCATGACCGGTGAGCTGACTTGCTCGAAGGAGAAGGCGCAGATGCGCATGCCCGGGTAGAGCGCGACGGCCATCCGGCCGAGATTGCTCAGCTCCATCGTCGCCGTGCCGACCCAGCCGGGCTCGAAGACCGCCGCCGTGGAATGGACGGTGATGCCGAGGCGGGCGATGGAAGAACGCCCCTCAAGCCGACCCAGCAGATCGTCGGCCAGCTCCAGGCTCTCCATCGTCGAGGCGAGCGCGAAATCGCCGGGCTGCATAATGAACGGCTCGTCGGGCGCCACTTCGATCGTGCGCATCGCCTCGCCGATCGATTGCGGCTGGCGCGGATCGATGAAGGAGTGGCGGGAGTGCTCGAAGACCATGAACGTGGTGCCGAGCCGGAAATCGACCGAGACCGAGCCGAGTTGCGCGGCCAGATCCGGGGCCGGATCGATCCGGATGCGGCCGGCGTCGATCGCCGCCAGGATATCCCGATCCGAAAGAATCATCCCGTCTCCTGCCCCTCGCTGCTATGCGACATAATATACTTCACCGGTCCAGCCATTCCGACCGAGTGTACTCCCGTCGCGCCAGCGCTGCCCGGCGCAACCTCCGTCAAGTGTACGTACACTACTCGCCGCCGTGTCCCTCTGTCAAGCTCCGCGGCCCGTCGGCTAGGTCTCGTCCCCGACGCCGTGCTAGACTCGCCGCGTGCCTGTCGAGCAGGACCCCGCGGCACCCCGCCGTCCACCCACGCCACTGAGCGGTGAGGTCGGACGGGCCGCTGGTCCTTCCCGTGTCGTCCAGGGCACTGCCGCCTTCACCGCAGCGAACCCGGACCGGCGCCGCGCCGGCCGTCTCGCTCGCCAGCCCCGAGAACGCATGCCCGACGAGCGTCCCACCGGCGACAACGAGGCCCAGCGACCCGCCGCGCGATCACACCGCGCGCGGCCCCGTGACACCTACACCGCCAATCTTCCCCAGCGGCAGGAGCGCGCGCGGCGGAAGAAGGCGTACCAGCGCAGCATCCAGCCCGAAGACTCGGGCGTCCCAGCCCGGTCCGGCGCGCCCCGCCGCACCCAGGCCCGCGATCGCTATGAAGCGTACCGCGCCAAGCCGCTGAGGAAGACGTCGCTGCCGCCCACGATCTCCGGTGCCGCGGCCGTGCCAGCCGCGATCCCCGCCCTGCCGGCGCTGCCACGGCTGGTGATGGGCCCGCCCCGCCGGCGGCACTGGCCGCCCTCCCGCCCCTGGCGGTGGGCCATGGTCATGGTGCCGCTCACTGTGCTGATCGTCGCGGCGATCGTCCTCGGGCCGATCATCTACCAGAGCCAGCGCGCCTACCGGGAGGTCTTCGTCGCGCCGGTGACGCACGACGTTCCGAGGCAGGTCGCGGTCCTCAACGAGAAGGGGACGCCGGTCCTCGCCAAGGCGCCGGTGAGCAAGCCGCTGGAGTGGACCGGAACCGAGCGGCTGACGATCCTCCTGATCGGCGTCGATCATCCCGAAGGCGGCGCATCCCGCACCGACACCATCATCCTCGTCAATATCGATCCGGTGACCAAGCGGGCGTCGATGCTGGCGATCCCCCGCGACCTGAAGGTCGTCATCCCTGGGTACGGGATCAACAAGATCAACGCCGCATTCGCGCTCGGGGATTACAACAAGGTGCCGGGCGGCGGCGCGGGGCTCTTGATCCGGACGATCGAGGCGAATCTCGGCATTCCGATCACCTCCTTCGCCCAGATCGACTTCGACGGGTTTACCCGCATGATCGACACCGTCGGCGGCGTCACGATCGACATCCCCTATCCGATCAAGGACGACGCCTATCCCGCCGCCAACTATCAGTACCAGCGCATCTATTTCCACGCCGGCTGGCAGCACCTGAACGGCGTGCGGGCCCTCGAATATGCCCGTACCCGCCACCAGGATACGGACGCCGGCCGCTCGCGCCGTCAGGAGCAAATCCTGCTCGCGCTGCGGCAAAAGGCGATCACGCTCAACCTGCTGACGAAGGCACCGCAGCTCATCAAGGAGTTCGGCGATTCGGTGCGCACGGACATCTCGCCGGACGACGCGCTCCGGCTGGCCCGGCTGGCGACGGAAATCCCGCAGCAGAACATCGACCAGTTCTCGCTCTTCCCGGCGCTGCAGGAGCAGCAACAGCCCGGACAGCCGTACTACCTCGTCGCCGACTGGCCGCAGGTCGGCAAAATCCTGGGCGATTTCACCGGCGGCACCGTCAATCCGCCCGGCGCGGTCCTTGCCAACCCGAACTACGACCTGCCGATCCTGGTCGAGAACGCGACCTCCGATCAGGGACTGGCCGGGCGCGTCGCGACCGTGCTGGAGGACAACGGGTTCACGAACGTCTCGGTCGCGATGGCGCCGTCGCCGCAAAAGGAGACCCGGATCGTCGACCGGGGCGGCAATCTCGGCACGTCGGCCGTCGTCACCAGCCTGGTCGGCGTCGGCGGCGACCAGATCGTCGTCTCCACGCTGGAGCATCCGGAGGGATCGCCGGTCGCGGCGACACCCGAGGCGACGCCGGCTGGCATGGCCGGCACACCGGTCAGCGATTACGCGATCGTCGTGACGCTGGGCGATGACGCGCCCGATCCGGCGGCCGTGCCGCTCAACAACTCCGACTACCAACAGCAGGTTGGCGGCGACGAGGCACCGGCGGACACGAGCGGCGATACGGAGATTCAGGCGACCGAGCCGGCGGAGGTTGCGCCGGGCTCGTGAGAGCGGGTCTCGCATTGATTGACCGCCCCGACGCGGAGAGCAATCCCCATTTCGCGAACCGAGGTCATTCCCCCTCCGGAACCCGTTCGCGCGCGTGGATCGCGTTGAGGCGCGTCTGCCAGTCCGGGATGGTGGCGTCCGGGCGGTGCTCGTCGCGCGGCAGGTAGCCTTTCACGTCGAGCACGGGCGTGCCGTCCCAGGCGTCGAGGCCGGTGACGAGCAGGCGGTTGCCGTCGCGGCGGAGCAGGCGCGGGCAGCAGATCATGATCGGGTTGGGCCGGTGCGGCGTGCGGGTGGCGAAGAAGCCGATCTCCGGCATGTCCGCCCGCCCCTCCGGGCGCATCAACTTGCCGGGTTCGTGGCGCCGGCGCGCACGGTCGAACCAGAAGAGCACGACGAGATGGCTGAACTCCTCGATGCCGGCCAGATCGGGCGTCCAGCGCTCATCGATGACGATCTCGCTCGGCACCGCAGGGTCGAGGAAGCTTTCCTGCGTCGTTTCCGAGACGCCATCGGACCGGCGGACGACACCGATCGGCGTCGCGCGAAAGGCGCGCCCCGTCCAGGCTGACAACGGACCAAACTCCAGGGGTTCAGCGTGCATCTGTACTCTCCATATGTTGGACATAACCTACGCGCGGATTTGATGGTCGTCCCCGCGCACGAGCCGATTGTGCCACTCTATCGCGCGCGTTCGGTCAGCTCGTCGCGCTCGTGTAGCGGCGGAGTCCAGCTTGCCACACCCGCATCGTCACCGCGACCGAACCGAGACCGGCGAGCGGCCCGGCGATAACCACGAACGAATCTGCGCCGCGAGTGAGCGCCTGAGCCGGGAACGTGACGATCAGCGCGACTGGCAGCACGAACGTCAAGAGCCGGGCGACGGCCGGCGGATAGATCGCGATTGGATAGCGACCGAGCTGCCAGAACGCGTCGTAGAGCACTTCCGGTTCCAAATGTGGCGCCCAGAAGGCTGTGGCAGCCAGCAGGACCCGCGTCGACCACAAGATGGCCACCCCGGCGGTGAAGAGCACGAGACACGCCGCCAACCGCTCGCCCCCCGGCGCTCCCGTCGCACGGATCGTCCCGATGATGGCAACGCTTGTTCCGACAGGCACCTGCGCCAGGGCCCAGGGTTGACAGGTGCCGAGTGATGCCAGGAGCACGTTCGGCACGGGCCGCAGCAGCAGATCGTCGAGCTTGCCCGGCTGCACGATCGTCGCGGCGAAGAAGGCGAGATTTGGCTCGAGGAACGCCTGGAGCACGCCGGTCATCACGGTATAGAAGCCGAGCACGACGAGCGTTTCCGCCGGCTTCCAACCACTCAGCACGTCGGTGCGGCTGTACACCAGCGCCAGAGCGGCCAGTCCGGCCGCGAGCTCGATCGCCATCCGGATCGCCTGGAAGACGAGATCCGATCGAAACGCAAGCTCGCGCTGCGCCGAAATGATCAGGCCGCCCCACAACACTCGAAATGCATGCATCTGTTAGCTCCCCACCGCTACGTAGCGCTGCATGCCCCGGCGCCAGACGAGCATCGTGAGCCCGGCGAGCACGACCGTCCAGAACAGTTGCCAGCCGTAGCCGGCAAGCGCCTGCTCCCGACCAAGTGAGCCGCTGGCCAACTCGGCGGGAAACCCGAGCATGGCCCGGAATGGCAGAGCGGCAATCCAGGGACGGATCGTCGCCGGCAGGAGTGGAACTGGCGCCGCCTCGCCGCCAAGGAGGAACGTCAGCACTCCTCCGAGGCCCACCACGCCTTGTGCGCGCTCGGTCCAGAACGCTGAGAGCGCCAGCGTGTAGGTGAAGAGGAAACGGAGGATCGCCGCAAAGAGGATCGCCGGCACCGTGGCGCCGATATATGCCGGCCGGACGTCCATGCCGATCAGCGCGGCAGTGGCGACGACGAGTGGCAGCGCGAAGATCGCGTGCCAGAGGCGGATGGCGAGGTTGTCGCCGATCCAGCCGAGGATGAGCGGGTGCGGTCGCAGGAGATCGTCCGCGAGGTCTCCGGTGTAGATGTGATTCGCCAGCGTGTGATGCTCATATGAGACGGTCATGAGCCGGACGACCAGCAAGGCGAGAAAGTAGGTCGTGATCGAGGTCTGACCCGGAAGAGCCGCCGACCAGACCGCGAGTCCGATCAGGGGCGTGATCGACTGATTGACGACGAGCGTGACCAGAAAGTCCCGACCGGCCATCCAGGCGAGGAACGAGCGCTCGGCATATCCGGCGACGAGTCGAAGACTCCGGATCATGCCGCATGGCCCTCGCGATAGAGTTGCGCGACGATGGTCTCCAATGGCGCGTCGGAGACGGTCAAATCGGCGACTGGGAATTCGGCCAGGAGGCGCGTTGTCACGGCTGCCACCGTCGTGCGAGGAACACGAAATGCAGCGCGGCCCGCTTCGGTCTCAACCACCTCTCCGAGGTGCTTCAAGTCGGGTCTCAGCCCGTTCGGGAGCGTGATCGTCACCAGCTTGTACGGCGAGAGCCGCCGGGTGAGCTCATTCAGATTCCCGTCGTAGGCGACCGTCCCATGATCGATCAGGATCACGCGGCGGCAGAGATGCTCGACATCGGCCATGGCGTGACTCGTCAGGAGAATCGTCGCCCCGGTGTTTTCGCGGTAGTCGGCGATGAAGCGCCGGATCGCGCCGGTCGCCACCGCGTCAAGTCCGATCGTCGGCTCATCGAGAAAGATGACCTCTGGCCGGTAGAGCAGCGCGCAGGCGAGACCGCCGCGCATGCGCTCACCGAGTGACAGGGCGCGGACTTGGCGGTCGAGGAGGGGCGCGAGATCGAACATCTCCGTCAACTCATCGATGTTGCGCCGGAAATCAGGGTCGGACACCTGATAGACCAGCTTCTGAAAGCGCAGGGCGTCGAGAACGGTGAGCTCTCCGGGCGCCGACAATGGACGGCTGCCACGGATCATGGCAATCCGACGCAAAAAGCCGTGCGTTCGCTGCCATGGTTGGAAGCCGAGCACGCGCGCGTCACCCCCGGTGGGATGGAGGATGCCGCTGAGCATCTTGAGCGTTGTCGTCTTCCCGGCGCCGTTCGGCCCGATGAACCCGACCATCTCGCCTGTGTCCACTGTGAAGCTGAGGTCACGGACGGCTTCCACATCCCTCAACTCTCTGCGGATAAGCGAGCTCAACGCCGCACGCAGACCGGGTGGGCGGACCGGCGCCCGATAGGTCATCGTCAGGCATTCGGCGGCGATCGCGGACATGTCGGTCTCCTTCCCATATGGTTACACTGCACCCACTATGGACGGTTGATGCAAGGATGGAGGTTCGACATCAGCAGGGTGTCGGTCGTACGCGGGTCCATGGTCCTCAATGAGGACCAAACCTTTACCTGTTCATTAAGCCCGAGGTTGAAGATGGAGACGCGGGAGTGGCGACCGATCGATCTGGCACGGACCGCACATGTGAGTGTGCCAACGGTGCGGTCGTATGAGGATTTGGGCTTTCTGCCACCCGCCAGACGCACGTCGGGAGGACACCGCCGCTACACGGAGCGCCATGTCGCCGCCATGCGCACCGCCCGGATCCTGATCGCCGGCTACGGCTGGTCGTTCGCACTCACCGCCATGCGAGCCATCCATCGGGGCGAATCCGATAGTGCGTTCGCGATTGGTAATGGACGGCATGCCAACCTTGATCAGCGCCGGCTGGAGCTCGATCGCGTGCTCGAAGCTTTGGAGACCGTCACGGCGATCGAAGAAGGGGTCACGAGTTGGCGTCGCGGTGGTGTTCGCATCGGCGAAGCAGCACGTTGGGCAAAGGTGCCGCCGTCGGCGCTGCGATACTGGGAAAGCCAAGGATTGCTGTTCCCAAGCCGGGAAACAGGGAATGGATTTCGCATCTACGATGAGCGGCAGTTGCGTAATCTTGCCATCGTTGCCATGCTCCGCGATGCCGGGCATGGAGCGGACATCATTCGCACGGTGCTCGCCGAGCTCAATGCGGGCCGGCCAGAGCAAGCCATCGTTGCCATGCGAAAGCGCCGCGAGGACCTCTCGGAGGCGACGCGAGCGTGTGCCCGCGCCACCGCCGCGCTTTGGAGCTATGCGGAACAGATCGACTGACAGGGTTGCGCTGGTCGGGCGCTCGCATCCACTACGCTTCGAATGCCCAAGACAGTTCGAGTTCCACACAGCAGGCGTCCGGGCGTGTATCCTGCGTTACAATGCTTTACTCGCCAAGGGTATCCCGCCGCGCAGTGCGCCCTCCCGCCACGCGAGCTTCGTGTCGGCGGTGACGCGCTGCCGTGAAAGGGAGAGGTCCGAGCCGTGACCGACGGGCCTGACGGACTCGAACCGAATGATGGTGCGCCGCAAAGCGCCAGCGTGGTCCCGCTGAAGCCGGGCGACCGGGCGCCGGATGTGACCGTGCGGGATGAGACCGGCGCCGACACGCGGCTGCGCGATCTCTGGGCGGAGGCGCCGCGCGGGCTGGCGTTGGTCTTCGTGCGCCACTTCGGCTGCCCGTTTTGCCGGGCGCACGTCGTGCTGCTGCG
>JAICKJ010000161.1 GCA_025928015.1 Thermomicrobiales bacterium | reverse complement strand
GATGTCGTCGGCGGTGCCTTTGCCGTGGTTGATGCGCACCATCTCCCTGACGATCTCGACGAGGTCGTCAGGCGTGAGGATGCGCACGGTGATGTCGGTCTGCAGGCCGAGCCGCTTGTTGACTTTGTAGCGGCCGACCTTGCCCAGGTCGTAGCGGCGGAAGTTGAAGAACAGCGAGTTCAGCAGCGAGCGGGCGTTGTCGGCATTGGGCGGGTCGCCAGGCCGCAGGCGGCGATAGATCTCGAGCAAGGCCTCTTCTGAGTTGGCCGCGGGGTCCTTGTCCAGGGTTGCCTGGACGAACCGGTGGTCGCCGCCTTCGTCCACGCCCTCGAACAGGGCCAGGATCTCTTCGTCGGTGCCCTTCTGGATCGCCGTGAACTCGGGCACCGCGCGTGGTAGGGCGCGCAGCAGCGTCGTGACCGGGATCTTGCGCTTGCGGTCGACCTTGACCGACATCACGTCGCGGTTCGAGGTCTCGAACTCGAGCCAGGCGCCGCGGTTCGGGATGAGCTTGGCGGTCGCCAGGAACTTGCCCGTGGCCGGATCGCGCTGCCGCTCGAAGTAGACGCCCGGTGAGCGCACGAGCTGCGAAACGACGACGCGCTCGGCGCCGTTGATGATGAAGGTGCCGTCGGAGGTCATCATCGGGAAGTCCCCGAGGAAGATGCCGTCCGGCCCCGTCTCCTTGATTTCGCCGGTCTCCTTCATTACCAGACGGGCGGAGACGCGCAGCGGCGCCGCGTAGGTGATGTCGCGCTCCCGGCAGTAGACCTCGGCAACCCGGGAATCGACCTTGGCGTGCTCCTGCTCTTCGCCTTTCGGCATGCGGGACCACGCGGGATCGAACCGCGGCTCCGAGATGTAGAGTTCCATCTTCTTGTGGTGATCGGTGATCGGCGAGATCTCGTCGAGCAGCTCGCGCAGCCCGACATTCAGGAACCACTGGAAGGAATCAAGCTGCACCTGCACGAGGTCCGGCATTTCCAGCACCGTGGGGATGCTGGCGTAGGTACGCCGACCGACCCCGATATTCGACTGCACTTGTTGCGTCGTCGCAACCGGTGCAGGTGCAGTTGAAGGGACAACCCGCTCAACAGCCATTCACCACTCCTCATTGACACGCGGCGGGAACCACGGCGGAAGCCCGCCGCACCTGCCGGTCCTAAACCCTGACTTATCCTGGTCTGTGCTGACCCGCGGGACGAAAGACCACGACGCGCTTCGCCGCCGTGGAACGATGCATGCGATGCTGATGCCGAACAATGGCCGGGACGACGGTCGTGCATCGCGGCCCGATTGGCCGTCGGCAATGCCCTTTGCCGACCTACGCGCGACGCACCAAATGCCACTTCCGGCCCCGGTGGCCGAAAATGGTGTCATCTCGACGACCGCGCGCTAGAGGCCGCGGGCGCCTCCGGACACGCCGATACGGAAGGGCGCAATCTGCCCCTCCCAATGCCCTTGTCGCTTTTCGTATGGTAGAATCAGCCGCACGAACCGTCCAGTCCAACCTTCGCCGTAACAACGGAGCGGCAATCGCTCGCGCTGCGCGAACATTCAGTATAGCGGGTCTGCCACCTTACGTCAAGCCCTGGTAAGCGACAAAACCAGCCTCATCCACCCACCCGTTGCTTGCCATTAAGGCATGGTCCCGATGCTATACTCGAACCCCGAGTCGCCCCGATTGACCTCACCTGGCACCGCGACTGATTACCACCGTGCTTCGCCTTCCCGCCGCCATGTTCCGGGAGCACGGTCGACGATGGACGTGCAATGAACGCTCGCAATTTCCGGATGATGCTCCGGCCGGGGATGATGATCAAGCGGTGGCTGGCGCTGCTGATGATCAGCGTCGTCCTCCTCAGCCTCGCGCTCGCGATGGGCGCAGCCTGGGTCTACCGCCACTACGACGTCCCCGGCCAGTTCCAGGGGTTCGTTCGCTACGTCACCCTGCAGGTCATCCCGCACCCATGGCGGGAGATCATCGTCTTTGTCGTCGGCCTGTTCCTGCTTGGCTTTGCGATCGTGCGCCTCAGCCGCTCGCTCATCGGCCCGCTGCTCGCGGGGGATCCCGGCGGCCGGGCCCTGGCGGAAATCCTGAATGAGCACCGCTTCGGACCGAAGCCGACCGAGTTCAACGTCGTCACCATCGGCGGCGGTACCGGCCTCTCCGCCCTGCTTCGCGGTCTCAAACGGACCAATGTCAGCATCACGGCAATCGTGACGGTCGCCGACGATGGCGGCAGCACCGGCCGCATTCGCAACGTTTTCAACATCCCGGCCCCGGGCGACATCCGGAACTGCCTGGTCGCGCTCGCCGACGCCGAGTCGACCATGGGGCAACTCTTCCATTACCGCTTCGATAAGGAAGAGTCCGAGCTGGCCGGGCATGCCTTCGGCAACCTCTTCATCACCGCCATGACCCAGGTCACCGGCAGCTTCGAGGAAGCGGTCACGGAGTCGGCCCGGGTGCTCGCCGTACACGGACGCGTGCTGCCTTCGACACTGGAGAATGTGACACTCTGCGCCGACCTCGTCGATGGCACGACCGCGCGCGGCGAATCGACGATCTCGCACGAAAAGCCGGCCATCTCCCGCATCTTCCTCGAACCGCAGCGACCAGAGGGCTACCGGCCGGCGCTGGCCGCGATCCTCAACGCCGATCTCATCATTCTCGGCCCGGGCAGCCTCTACACCAGCGTGCTCCCGAACCTCCTGGTCGACGGCGTCAATGAGGCGATTCGCTGGTCGAGCGGCACGACGATGTATGTCTGCAACGTGGCGACGCAGGAGGGCGAAACGGACGACCTCGACTTCAAGGGGCACGTCGACGAGATCGTCCACTATCTCGGCAAGGGCGAGCTCGACTACGTCCTCGTCAACAACAACCCGGCGCCCGATTCCGCGATCCGGCCGGAATGGAATGTCAAGGTCATCGCCCACGACGGCACGACCGAACAGGCCGCGGGCGCCCAGGTCATCGCGCGCGACGTCGTCAGCGATCGCAACCCGCTGCGGCACGATCCCGAGAAGCTGGCCCAGGCGCTGCTCGATATTGGACGCATGGCACGAACGCCGGCTTACCTCAATGGGCAGCATGTCAATGGCGCGGGCGCGCTTCATGCGACCACCGACCTCGCCGAGCCGCCGGTGACGCTGCAGAACTGACGCTTCGCCACCTCCGGCGCCGCGGGAATCTTGTACGCTTGTCACAACTTTCGGGCGTGGCCACGAGCCATTAGCCTGCGCTGCACCGGCTCCGTGACTCGAATGCGCCGGCGCGGTTCCATCCCTGACACGTCGATTCGCAGCACACGAAGGAGCAGTCTATGCCAGTCAAGGTTGGTATCAACGGCTTCGGCCGTATCGGGCGTCAGGTCTACAAGGCCACCGAAGACGCGGGGTACTCGGATCTGTATGAGATCGTGGCGGTCAATGACCTGACCGATAATGCCACCCTCGCTCACCTGCTCAAGTACGACTCGACCTACGGCCGTTACGACGCCGAGATTTGCTCCAATGACGAGGGCATTACCGTCGATAGCAAGCTGATCAAAGTGCTCTCCGAGCGTGATCCCGCCAAGCTGCCGTGGGGCGACCTCGGTGTGGAGCTGGTGATCGAATCGACCGGGCTCTTCACTGACGCCAACAAGGCGCGGGCCCACATCGAGGCGGGCGCGAAGAAGGTGATTATCACCGCGCCGGGCAAGAATGAGGACGTGACGGTCGTGCTCGGCGTCAACGAGGACGACTACGATCCGGCGAAGGACAACATCATCTCCAACGCCTCCTGCACGACCAACTGCCTCGCCCCGGTCGCCAAGGTCGTGCTGGACAACTTCGGCATCCAGCACGGCATGATGACGACCGTGCATTCGGTCACCAACGACCAGGTGATCCTCGACGCTCCCCACAAGGATTTGCGGCGCGCCCGCTCGGCTCCCTGGAACATCATCCCGACCACCACCGGCGCGGCCCGCGCCCTCTCGCTCGTCATCCCCGAGCTGAAAGGGAAGTTCGACGGCTTCTCGCTCCGGGTGCCGACGGCCACCGTCTCGATCATTGACTTCGTCGCGATCACCGAGCAACCGGCGACCGTGGAGGCGGTCAATGACGCCTTCAAGGCCGCCGCGGACAGCGACGAGCTGCGGGGCATCCTCGGCTTCACCGATGAGAAGCTCGTCTCCTCCGACTTCCGCCAGGACCCCCGCTCGTCGATCGTCGATGGACAGTCGACGATGGTGATGGGAGACAACATGGTGAAGGTCGTCTCCTGGTACGACAACGAGTGGGGCTATTCCTGCCGCGTGGCCGATCTGACCGCGCTGGTCTGCGAGCAAGGCTTCCCCGGGTAATGGCCAAGCGACTGATAACCGACGCCGATGTGCGCGGCAAGCGCGTGCTCTGCCGGTGCGATTTCAACGTCCCCATGGCGGACGGCGAGATCACCGACGACACGCGCATCCGGGCCGCGCTGCCGACCACCACCTGGTTGCTCGATCACGACGCGCGCCTCATCCTCTGCAGCCACCTCGGCCGGCCCAAGGGCAAGGTCGTGAAGAAGCTGAGCCTGGCGCCGGTCGCCAAACGGCTGTCTCAGCTCCTTGATCGCAAGGTGCCGCTCGCGGACGGGGTCGTCGGCAAGCAGGTCCGCAAAGAGGTCGACAAACTCGGCAAGGGAGACGCCTTGCTACTGGAGAACCTGCGCTTCGAGCCGGGCGAGGAGGCCAATGACCCGGCATTCGCGCAGAAGCTCGCCGACCTCTGCGACATCTATGTCAACGACGCCTTCGGCGCGGCCCACCGCGCCCATGCCTCCACCGAGGGCGTGGCCCGTCTCGTGCCGTCCTACATCGGCTTCCTGATGACGAAGGAGATCGAGACGCTGTCGCGGCTCCGCGAGGCGCCGGAGCCTCCCTATCTGGCGATCGTCGGCGGCGCGAAAGTGTCGGACAAGCTCGACGTGCTGACCGAGCTGGTCACGCAGGTCGATGCCTTGCTGATCGGCGGCGGCATGGCCAACACGTTCCTGCTAGCGCAGGGTAAGGAGGTCGGCAAGTCGCTCGTGGAGCGTGATCAGGTCGACAACGCGAGGGGCGTCATCGAGCGGGCTCGAAATCGCGAGGTGGACCTCGGTCTGCCGACCGATGTCGTGGTGGCGCCGGATATCGACGGACCGCCGACAATCAAGCCAGTGGACGATGTCAGACCGAATGAGGCGATCTACGATATCGGACCGGAGACGGCTCGCGTCTTCGCCGACCGCATTCGGCAGGCCCGCACGATCTTCTGGAACGGCCCGCTCGGCGTCGCCGAGCAGGACCAGTTCGCCCACGGCACCAGCGTCGTCGCCGAGGCCGTCGCGAAGGCGGACGGGTTCACCGTCATCGGTGGCGGCGATTCCGTCGCGGCGATCGAAGCGCTCGATCTGGCCGACCGGATCGACCACATCTCGACCGGTGGCGGCGCGTCGCTCGAATTCCTCGAAGGGAAGACGCTGCCCGGAGTCGCGGCCATCCCGGACGCCGGGGAGGACGGCTCGTGAGCCCCGAGCGGCCGATGCTCGTCGCCGGCAACTGGAAGATGAACACCTCGCTCGACGAGGCGCTCGTGTTGGCTGCCGGTGTCGGAAATCTGACCGTTTCAGGCATCGAGACGGCCATCTGCCCGCCGTTTCCCTGGCTCGTTCCGGTCGCTCGGGCCGGCCGCGAGCATGGTTGGCAGATTGTCGTTGGAGCGCAGGACTGCTCCGCGCACGGAAACGGCGCCTACACCGGCGAGACGTCCGCCGCGATGCTGCAGCCGTGGTGTGGCATGGCGCTCGCCGGGCACTCCGAGCGCCGCCGGTATCATCACGAGAGCGACGCCCTGATCGGCGAGAAGGTGCGGTCGATCGCCGGTGCCGGCATGATTCCGGTCCTCTGCATCGGCGAGACGCAGGAGGAGCGAGACGCGGACCAGACCGAGACCGTGCTGGAACGCCAGCTCGGTGGCGCCTTTCGGGCCGCGCAGGGCGCGGATCTGAACAAGCTTGTCGTCGCCTACGAGCCAGTGTGGGCCATCGGCACCGGTCAGGCGGCGACCGTACAGGACGCCGCGGCGGCGACGGCGTTCATTCGCGGGTGGCTCCGGCAGCACGCCACATCGCTGGTTGGCACAACTCGTATCCTCTACGGCGGAAGCGTCACGCCGGACAACGCGGCGGGGCTCTTCGCCCAGCCCGACGTAGACGGCGCGCTGGTCGGCGGCGCCAGCCTGAAGGCGGCCGATTTCAATCGCATCCGCGAGGCCGCGGCGGCGCTGGCGACCCGCGAAATTTCGTGATTGAACTCGCGGGGGGCCAGTGCTACGCTGAGTCATTGGAAAGGCGTTCGGCCTTCCGAGAGTGATGAGCGCGCGCCGCGCGATCGTGCCGGAGAGGATCAAAGGACTACATTTGGATACCGCAATCAACCTGATCACGATCATCCTGTCGATCACGCTGACCCTCCTGATCCTGTTGCAATCCAAGGGATCGACCTTCAGCGGCGCCTTCGGCGGCGATACGAGCGGGATCTACCACACCCGCCGCGGCATGGAGAAATTGCTCTACGAATGCACGATCGGCGTCGGTATTCTCTTCCTCATCTTCGCCATCATCAGCAGCGTGGTGCTGACGAAGTAGGCGCCCACGCGGTGGCAGCGGATATGCTGACGTAGCTATACTGAGGCCGCTCTTCACGCAGGCAACGGGGACTGAGCAGCGCGGCAGCGGTCCCGGCACAGGAGGATTCTCAATTGATTGGTGGACTTGGTTGGCAGGAACTGCTGATCGTCCTGCTCATCGTCATCGTCATCTTCGGGGCGGGCAAGCTGCCGGAGATCGGCTCTGGCCTAGGCAAGGGCATCAAGGAGTTCAAGAAGGAGACCGGCGTCGGCGACAACGACGGCAAGGACAAGAAGAAGCTCGTCAAGGGCGCCGCGGAGCCGGCCTCCAGCCTGACCCAGGCGTCGGCCGAGGCCCGCGAAAAGGTCGAGGCGGGTGTGAACGGGCGCGAGCGGCAGGAAGTCCGCGCGGAGAACATTTAGCACCCCCAATCCGGCGCGCATCGCCGGCAACCGTGTGCCACGGTCACAGCACAGAGGAATACAGCCATGATCGGTGATCTCGGGTGGCAAGAACTTCTCATCATTCTCTTGATTGTCATCGTCATCTTCGGGGCGGGCAAGCTGCCGGAGATCGGCTCTGGCCTCGGCAAGGGCATTCGGGAATTCAAGAAAGAGACCGGTGTCGGCGACAAGGATGACAAGGAAAACAAGAAGATCGAGAAGGGGACGGCGGAGCCCGCGTCGAGCCTGACGCAGGCGGCGACGGTCAGCCGCGAGAAGGTCGAGGCGGGCGTCAACGGCAGCGACCGGCACGAGGTCCGCGCCGAGGACATCTAGCACCGGCCAGCGCGATCATCATCACCGCGCACGGAAGCAAACGTGGGGATCGGGCGATCCCCACGTTTTTCTTGCCCCGGGACCATCCGGCTCCGCCGAAGACGATGAAGTATCATCGCTTCGGCGCGAGTGATACCTCACGACAGGAAAAGGACCAGCAACGCATGACGGATCGCGACGAGTCTCCACAGGATGCTGCATTGACCGCTCCGCGCGATCCCCATCACAACAACGGCGCCGCCCCACCACCGGAGATCGATACGACCGCCGCGCCGGATGGCGAGACGACCGCGATCGAAGATGAGAAGAAGAAGCAGCCGTCGCTCATCCGCGAGGTGATCGAGACGCTCATTCTGGCGCTCATCATCTTCCTGGCCGTCCGCGCGGTCGTGCTCAATTTTCGCGTCGAAGGTCTCAGCATGAGCCCGAACTTCCACAATCGCGAGATGCTGCTGGTCAACCGGAACATCTACTTCCACTTCGATCTCAACGCGCTGCTCAACTGGGTCCCCGGCGTCGACCGCAAGGGGCAGGACATCGTCTACCCGTTCCATCCGCCCGAGCGCGGCGACGTGATCGTCTTCAACCCGCCACTGCCGAACGCCGACAAGCCGTTCATCAAGCGCGTCATCGGCTTGCCGGGCGAGACGGTCGAGGTCAAGGATGGTGGCGTCTACATCGACGGCCAACGGCTGGACGAACCGTATCTGCATGGGGTCGAGACGCACTGCTACCAGCAGCTCAATTGCCCACCGGTGACCCTGCCCAAGGGGTATATCTTCGTGATGGGCGACAACCGCGGCAACAGCGAGGACTCCCGGGCCTTCGGCCCCGTGCCGATCAACAACATCATTGGCAAGGCCTGGGTCACCTACTGGCCGCCGGACGACGTCGGCGTCGTGCCGCACCACAGCTACCCGGACATCAACGACAAGCCGCAATCGTCCGCCGCGCCAGGTGACGGCGACCGAATCACCATCGCCATCTCTGGGCCGATCGTGTACGACGAGCGATCCGCCATCGCAATCTATCGCTGAGTGCTGTTTCAGTCTCGGTCCCGGGTGTAGACTAGGGTTATGGGCGAGCCCGGCGGCAGGCGCTCAGGATCGATCCGCTCCGGCCCGGACGTGATCCCTCCGGCACGATCCCAGGACGGCCCGCCGACGCTGAAAGGGCCTGATGATGATTGAAACAACAGTCGAAAGCATCCGCGTGAGTCTCGTCAGCCAGAACCGCGTCGTGATCCTCAAGGAGGTTGACGGCGAGCGTCACCTGCCAATCTGGATCGGCGCCTACGAGGCTGACGCGATCGCCATGGAACTGCAGGGGGTCACGCCGCAGCGGCCTCTGCCATACGACCTGATGCGTTCGATGCTGACCGATCTCGGCGCGACCGTCTCCCAGGTCGTCATCTCGAATCTCTCCGACCAGATCTTCTTTGCGCGCATCAAGCTCGACCACGCGGGGCAGACGCTTGAGATCGACGCCCGCCCGAGCGACGCGATCGCGCTGGCCGTCCGGACCAACACGCGCATCCTCGTTGATGAGACCGTGATGGACCGGGCGTCAGTTACGCTGGGAGAGGATGCGGACGACACCGTCTCCGCGCTGGAGTCTGAGCCCGAAGCTGAGCCGGCCAAGGCCGAGAAGCCCCGCTCCGCGGCTGACGATGAACGGCTCTCGGTCTTCCGGGACTTCATCAATTCGCTCGACCTCGACGATTTCGACCGTAAACGATCGGGGTCCTGAACCCGGTCGTCGTGCGAGCGGCCCGGCGGTCGCTCCTACACAGAAAGACCATTGCCTGCACTCATGGATTCAGAAGTCCAGATCAAACGAATCGTTCTCGATCGCATGGAACGGTGCGCCGTCTGCCACCGCGAGTTCCAACCGCATGACATCACGGTGATCGCTCGCAAGCCCCGCTATTGGACCATGATGGTCGAGTGCGAGGACTGCCACGCGCGGAACTTCGTCGCGGCGATGCTGGGCGACGGCGACCAGCAGGAAGCGCAACTGGCGCTCCGCCGGTTGACTGAATCGGCTATTCATGAGCTGAAGCACAACGAACCGCCGGCCATCCAGTCGGAGGCGCCGTCGGAGGCGGGCGATCCGATCACCGCCTCCGACGTCGTCGACATACACGAGTTCCTCGACGGCTTCGACGGCGATTTCCGGCAGCTCTTCCGCGCCGGATAACCGGCCGGCGCGCGGTCGCGCGCCATCCCACATT
>JAICKJ010000204.1 GCA_025928015.1 Thermomicrobiales bacterium | reverse complement strand
CGGCGGCGCTCTGGTGAGCGGCGCCGGTCGTCTGTGTGCTGCCACCTGGTTACAGATACTTCCCGGTGATCATCGTCTCGCGAACCGTGTCCGCGTAGGGGAGCATCCACTTGCGGGCGAAGGAAGTCATCGGGCCCTGATGGCGCGAGACATCCCAGACGCCCCGCTCGATCCCCGCCGCCGCCGCCCGCCGGAAGACGGCGATGCAGAGCGGCACGAACGGCGGGACGCGCCTGCCGCGCTGGAGATCGGGGCGCACCCAGCCGGTCGAGAAGCGCACTGTGCCGGGTTCGATCTGGTGGATGATCATCCACCCCGCGATTTCCCCCTGATAGCAGAGGCCGAGGCTGATCCGGCGATCGTATCCCTCCCACCGCGAGGGAGCCAGCTCGGGTGGGATCCAGGTTTGCTCGCGCTCCAGGTGTCTCAGGTCCGTTCCGGGCAATGCGCTCCAGGGAAAGGTTGAAAACCCGCTCGGAAAGCGGTCGAAACGCATCCAGGGCGCGCGGGAGATCGACGGCACCGACGTGGTGAGGTGCAGCATTTTCGGCTCGGCGACCTCCCAGCCACGCCGCGCGAGGATGTGCTCCAGGGCCGGTGTTGCTGGCTTGTCACTCAGGTAGGTGAGCCAGACTCGGGGCAATCCCCTGTCGCGCAACTCCTCCTCCATCCGGCTCAACAAGCCGCCGCCGATCCCCAATCCGCGCCAGGCGGGCGCCACATAGAGCGAGCGAACCGGTGTTGGGCCGCCCGTCGCCGGTACCTGCGCGAGCGCCAGCCCGACCGGTCGTCCCCTGAATGCGGCGCCGAGGGCGATCACGGTCGGGTCCTGTCCGGCAGCCGCCAGCACCGGTTGGTAGACCGGAAAGGTCATCGCCCTGTAGGGCACGGCCGATGTCTCGTTGAGGAGGTGGAAGGCAAGCATCGGAGACCTCCGATCAGGCATCGAGCAGGAGGACGGAAGGGAGCGTGTCAGCTTCGTCCGCGCAGCGGAGCAGTGCGTAGCCGATCCCCGCGGTGCCCTGAAAGAGGCCGGGGTTGTCGCCGCCCGCTGGATAACCGTGGAAGAGTCGGAACCCCTCGTGGTGCTGTGCCCGTGTCATCAGGGAAGCCGCCCATCGCAACGCGGCCGTCGTGAGGTCGTCATTCTTCAGGCGCCGGCCGGCTTCGAGCAGAACGTCGGCGCGGCCGGCGTGGCCGCAACACAGGTGATCGACCTCACACGCGTCGAAGGCGCGGGTCGTCGCGAGGGCAATGTCGATCTCCTCCCGCACCATCTCCGTGTCGTGCCAGGGGAGCGAAGCCAGGCGAGCCAGACCGATCCCCGGCGCGCCGTGGCACCAGCTTGCCTTGCCGGCACGCGCATCAGCGGGGGGTGAATCAACGTAGCTGTGCCAGTTGCCCGTCACAGGGTCGAACAAGCTCCGCTCGTGGAGCAGCCCTTCGCGCGCGGCCGCGCGGAACGCGTCCTCACCGGTAACCCCGAAGAGGTTCAGGAGTGCGTAGGCAATTCCGGCCGTGCCGTGGGAGAAGCCGGCGAGCAGCTTGCCGTCGAGCGTCGGCCACGCGAGGGAGCCGCTGGCACCCTGGCGCCGGCGCGTCACGAGGTGATGGCCACAGGCGACGGCGCGCTCCAGCGCGAGCGGTGAACCTGTGCGCTCGTGGACGGCGAGCAACGCGAGCAGCATGCCTGCTCCCCCCGAGAGCACGTCGAGCCGGTCATCGGCGGCGATCGCCGTATCCGTGACCAGCTCAACCGAGCGCACCGCATCCGCGATCAAGCGCTCGTCGTCGAGCAATAGGCCGGTTTGGAGCAGTGCGTAGATGGCCGAACCGAGGCCGATCAGACCACCCAGGCCGGACCGCGTGGCGCCGGTCGGGCCTGACCGCAGCGGGCGAATGGCGCCCAGCGCGAGGTCGCGGAAGCCGGCCCCACCGGTCTGACGTTCCACCGCGGCGAGGAAGAGGGCGATGCCCGCGGTGCCGTCGTACAGGCTCAGACCAAGCGGCGCCAGCGCATGCCGCCGGCTCTGGGGATCGAATTGCGTTCCGATCCAGGTCGCTTCACCCCACTCCGACCGGATTGCCTGCCGCGCGAGCCGCTCCGCGATCGCCACTGCGCTCGCGACCAGTTCCGTCGCCGGCAGAGGATCGACCGCATCGAGCTTAAGGCTGCCGGCGCGGCGAGCGACCGGCGTTTCCTGGTCATCATGTCCGGCGAAGCGGATGTGGAAGGAGCCACGGATGAGCTCCAATTGCCAGGCCAGATCCGCTTCACTGAATGCCGCGATCGCGCGGCTGTACTCCGGCGTGTCGAAGAAGTTCTCTAGGCGCTCCTCTGGGTTCATCCAGATGGCGGCGCTGTCCGCGCGGGTCGTGAAGTACGGGACATCGTACTCCGACATGGCACGGTGCTCCGCCTGATAGACCGGCCAGCCGAACTGCTCGTTCCTCGCATCGAACGGACGCGTCAGCAACTCCCACTCGATGCTCGCGTCGATGCCGTGCGCCGCGTAGTCCGGATGCGTGATCTTGCGCATCAGCAGGGCATAGACCTGCGTTGGCCGCAGCACGGCGCGAATCGGCATGTCGAAGAACGCGCGCAGCGGACCGTCCGGGGCCAGCAACGCCGGACGCTGCGCCATGAACCAGCGATAGGTGCGTGTGAATCCGGTGAGCAGAGGCGCTCGATACGCGGCGGGGTCGAGTGGTTGATCGCGCAGCGCCGGCAGATTGGCCGCTCCATCCGAGGCGGTGAAGGCGGGCTCGATATCCATCGCGTCGGTGTTGATCCGTACCCAGCGGGGACGCTCGATGTGGATCTCCTGCCCGGCGACGCCGCCCAACGCGCTGTTGTCGAACTCTCCCCCGTCTGGCGTGCTGGACCAATGCGGCAGTATGCCGGTGCTCATGACGGATCCCCAGAGTCGCCGGTACCCGAGCGCGAGGATGTCTCGGTCGCTGCGGAGCTCACGCTCTGATGGACGGGGGTGCAGGAGCGTTTCGGCGTCGACGAGCACCGGGTCTTCACCACAGGCGACGATGTTCTCGTTGTGGCAGTCGTTCCCCTGCAGCGCGAAGACGACACAGGTCAGCGCGCCCATGCGCTGGAAGAACCGCTCCGCCGCGTCCTCATCGGGAACGGGGGCATGGACGGCGAACTCGACCCAGCCGTAACCGGGGCGCGCCAGCAGACGCAATCGCTTCAGGGGTAATGGCGCGCCGTGTGCGTCCATCCACCCGAGAAAGCCGTCGTAGGCGACCTCGGACTCGATCTGCTTCGGTTTGTAGACCAGGCGCAGGCCTGAGGCGAAGGTCAGGACGGAGACCGTCCGCCCGCCATTGTGCCGGTCGGAGAGCTCGGCTTCGACGTCGGTGACCTGGCCCGGGTCACGGCCCTCATTGAAGATCGAGGCCAGCGCCTCCCGGTCGGCCTCCAGGCGACAGAGCAGCTCGGTCGTCGTCGTGATCCAGGCCCTTGTCAGCGTGGCGGCCCGGCGGGCGGCAGCGCTGTGCTCGCGCAGGAAGCGGACGAGTCCATCGGCCAGCATCGCGTGGACAAACGCCTGGTAGTGAACGTCACTGGTCGTGGGTTGCACCTGGGCGACGAGCCGCTCCCAACTCGACTGACGGCCGATGCGGAAGGCCGAGAATTCGACCTGGAGCGAGCGGGCCAGCTGAAAGGCGAGCAAGCGGAGGAGTGTGTTCTCGAAGACGACGTGCGCGTGGTCGTCGAGCGACCCGGTGGCGTCTCCCGCCCGGCGGGCTACTTCGCCACTCGCCCAGACGACGAAGGGTGCCAGGATGTCCTCGAAGGCGACCGGCTCAGCGGGATCGAGGAAGCGGTAGCCTGACCGGTCGTCCGGACCAGCGGCCAGTGCTGCCTCCACCATGCTCCGGAGCGTCTCCGCCCAGGGCGGTAGCGGCAGAGCCGTCCCCTCCAGGTGGGAGGCCAGGTACGGCCGGACTCGTTGCGGATCGAGCCCGTCCAGGGCGAGCCGCGCCGCGAAGCGTTTCTCATCGCCGCTCGCCGCCGTCTGGCGCCAGCGTTCCAATCTCCGCTCGATCGCCGCGCGGTCACGCGGGTCTTCGGGTGGCACATCTCGCCAGGCGAGACGCTCGTAGAGCGTGCTGGCCTGGGCGACCATATCCTGCAGGTCCCGGGCGGAAAGCGTCATGTCGATCATCGCCCCTCATCCCTCGACGAGAACATCGAGCCGTTGCAGACCACGGTTGAACGGATTGACCCAGTGTCGGACTGGCGCATCGTCGTCCAATCGGATCTCCGCGCGGCGTATCAGGAAGCTGGTCGTCAAGATCACCGTCGCCCGCCGGACCAGTGGTGCGCCGATGCAATAATCGGCGCCATAGCCGAAGGAGAGGTGGTTGGCGGCGTTCGATCGTCGCGGATCGAGCCGGTCAGGATCGGGAAAGACGGTCTCGTCCCGGTTCGCGGCAGCGAGTTGGACGAGCACGGGCGCGCCGACCGGGACGGCCTCGCCGCCGAGCTCGACCGGAGCCGCGGTCTGGCGCTGCACAGATTGCACGGGCGGTTCCAGCCGGAGGATTTCCTCGACTGTCCCGTCTAGCTGGCGGTTGTCGGCCGCGATTTCTCCCGTCAGCGCCGGGTTTGCCAAGAGTTGCCAGAGCACTGCGCCGGTGAGATCGGTGAGGCCAAGCCGGGCGTTGTTCGCAAGCGTTGGAATAATGCGCAAACTGTCGGCATCCGTATAGCTGTCGTGCTCATCGGCCGCGTGCGCCATGGCAGTCAGCACATCGTTGCGTGGCTCGCGGCGGCGATCCGCCAGGGCCGTGCTCACGGCCGCCATGAAATCGGCCCGCGCCTGCCGGAACCGGAGTGGCCGCATCAACGCCGCCAGCCGGTCGCCTCGTGGATCGTCAGGTGGCCTCATGCCCTCCAGCCATTGTTCATAAAAGTCGTGCCAGGCGGGCTGCGGAAGGCCGAAATAGTCCCCGAGCACCGCTGCGGCATACGGCGCAGCGAGCTGGCGCACGAGGTCGGCGCGGCCCGGTCGCAGGGCCGCGACCATGCTCGCGGCGTGGCGGCGCATTTCCGGTTCGAGCGCGGCGCACCGGCGCCCTGGGGACAGCGCCTGATAGGCGCAATGCCGCCGGAGGCGCGCCGCCTCGCTGTCCAGCCCCGGTCCGGCCGGAAAGCGCCCGTCGTCGCGCAGGACGGCCCGACACGCCGCGTGACCGGTCACGTTCACGGTTGTCGGTATCGTGCTCTCGACTGTGCTCACCATCGCGACATCCTGCCTGCGCGGCCGTGGAGTGGCCCCGCCTGGATCGACGGATCGGTTTCTCCCAGTACAGCAGAGCCGGGCGCGATTGCCTGTCAATTCGTTGACACCCGGCCCAAACTGCTCCTCCTGCTTGACGCCGATCGGCCAGGTGTGGGGAAATAGGAATTGGCACAGCAGCTACGGGACAATGCGAATCTCCGGTCCGGGCGAGGACTGGTCATGAGGAATCACCCGCAATGACTGACGGTGACGTGCAGGGAACGATCGTGGCAGACGCCGGAGAGATCGCGCCAGCGGTCGCTCCCCGGCGACATGGCGCGCTGGGCATGATCTTCGGTGACGCCGGCGGCCCGTTCTTCTCGGAATTGATCACCGGCTTCGAATCCGAGACGTTGAACGCCCGTCTCGGGGTGCTGATCCTGGGCACCCATCGCCTCTCCAACCTGAACGACCTCGCACTCGACCTCGCCGATCGGGTGGACGGCGTCGGCATCGTCGCCGGCGCGTTGTCGGACGATCTCGTCCGGCAGATCGCCGCGCACGGTGTCTCGATCGTCCTGTTGTCCCGCGAGCCGGTCGACGCGTTTCCCACCGTCCATGTCGATAACTTCGCGCCGACGCTGGCGCTGACCCGGCATCTGATCACGGATCATGGCTACCGAAGCCTGCAGTTTCTCGGCTCGACCACCGGCTCGCCCGATGTCACGGAGCGCTGGGAGGGGTTCCGCGAGGCGCACCGCCAGTGCGGGCTGGAACCGCCCGCCGGGCCGATCCATGTGCTCATCGGCCAGGCGGAGGGGCTCCACCGGACCGACGAGCTGATCCGCCAGGGCGAGCTGCCCCGCGTCCTGGTCTGCGCGAACGATCAACTGGCCCTGGGCGCGCTGTCGGCGGCCCGCATCCACGGCATCCGGGTGCCCGAGGAATTGGCGATCACCGGCTGGGACAACATCCGCATGAGCGACCTCGTCTCGCCCATGCTGACCACTATCCACCAGCCGATCGAGGAGCTCGGCGCCGTCGCCGCCCGTAGCTTGCTCGCCCAGATCGCGGGGAAACCGGTCGCGCAGGAGACCCTGCTCCCCACCACGAACATCTATCGCGGCTCCTGCGGTTGCCACGGGAATGCGTGATGGTGCCGCTTCGTCATCGAGCTCATCTTCCCGCCAGCCGCGCCACCACGGGTGCAAAGGCTTCGTTGTCTTCGGGAACGACGGAAATGTAGGACACGCCATACCGCTCGCGCAGCGCCTGTAACCGCTCGATGATCCCCTCGATACTGCCGATGAGGAAGTAGGGCGAAGCGAGTATCTGCTCCGGTGTCAGTCCTCTTTCGGGGGCCAATGCCTCGGCCGCCCCTTGGCGATCGTCGCTCACGACCACGCCCCAGATGAGCATGGCGAGTTCAATCTGGGCGATCCGGGCGCCGGCAGCGGCACGGACCCATCCCACCTTCTCGGCCAGCCGTGCCTCGGTATCGCTCGCCGTGTCGAGTCCGCCATCGGGCATCGACTGGGCAAGGATGCCGATGATGTCGGCCTCCTGCGCGGCGAAGGACAGGAGCCGTTGACCGCCGGCGCCGATGAATATCGGGGGATACGGCCGCTGCATGGGCGGAGGCCAGTTTTCCAGGTCAGTGATGGTGTAATGCCGGCCAGCGAAGGAGAAGGGGCCGTCGCCCCACAACCCCTTGAGCACGCGCACCGCCTCCTGTAGCCGTTCGACGCGTACCCTGGGCGAATCGAACGGGATTCCTGCCGCCACGTACTCCGCCTTGTTCCAGCCTGCGCCGATGCCGACTTCCAGGCGGCCACCGCTGAGGAGATCGAGCGTCGCCAACTCCTTGGCCAGCATTGCCGGGTGGCGGAAGTCGTTGGCGAAGACCGTGCAGCCGACGCGCAGCGTCGTCGTGGCGAAAGCGGCGGCGGCGAGCGCCGGGAGCGGTGCCATATGGGGGGAGAAGTGATCCGGAAGCAGGAAGGTGTCATAGCCGAGCGCTTCGACACGCCGCGCCGCTTCCCTCCATGCCGTCGCTGAGTCGACAACGAAGACACCGGTGCCGAAGCGAAAGAGGCGCTCATCGGTCATGACCATCTCCTGCGAGATCAGCCGAGTGGGGAATAACAACAATCGTAATGAATCCGCCCGTTCATCATACACTCCCGGCGCAAGCGCGCCTGCGAGTTCTGCGAGTTCTGCGAGTTCCCTCGATCGCGGGCAGCCTCGATGGCATTGAAATGTCAGATGCCGATGAGGTCCATTAGCCGAAGCGCAGCGTCAGCCGGTCGTCGTGCAGCCCGGCGCGCCGGACCGTGACCGTCGTCCGGCCGACATCCCGCGCGATCTCGCAGTCCCGATCGGGTGTG
>JAICKJ010000372.1 GCA_025928015.1 Thermomicrobiales bacterium | reverse complement strand
GCCCGGACAGCTGCTCCCAGCGCCCGATCAGCGGCAGCCCGTCGGCGGTGAAGCCCATGATCCCGGCCCAGCAGCGCACGACGCGCGCGTCGTCCAACCCGGGGAAGAGGCCGACCAGGCACTGGGCGATCCCCGCGAGCACCGCCGGGGTCACCTGCTCGTCCTCGTGGCCGAGGCCCTCGTCGTCGAGGAGGTGAGGAATGCAGTCGCCCGCGCTGCGCACGCCGGCGATGGGCGCTCGAAGATGGCATCGCCCTTGCGTCTTTGCGCCGCCAGTGTGGTTCAGGGCGTGGATGGGGCCGGAGGAAGGCTTTGTGAACGTCATCCGGGAATGAGCAGGAAGGGGATCAGCGCCATGCAGCGTATTCGGGTGGGGGTGCAGATTCAACCAGAACACGCCAGTTACGCGCAGATGCGCGATGCCTGGCGGCGGGTCGACGAGCTGGGGGCCGATACCCTCTTCACCTGGGATCACTTTTTCCCGCTCTCCGGCGACCCCAACGGTCAGCACCTCGAATGCTGGACTCTGCTGGCCGCCATGGCCGAGACGACGGAGCAGGTCGAGATCGGCGCCCTCGTCTCCTGCAACTCCTACCGCAATCCACAGCTCCTCGCCGACATGGCACGCACGGTGGACCAGATCGCCGGTGGTCGCGTGATCCTGGGGATCGGCGCCGGGTGGAACGAGCGCGACTACACCGAGTACGGCTATCCGTTCGGGACGGCGGGGAGCCGCCTGCGCGACCTCGACGCGGCGATGCCGCTCATCGAGCACCGTCTCGCCCAACTCAACCCGCCCCCGGCGCGTGGCCACCTCCCGCTGCTCATCGGCGGTTCCGGGGAGAAGGTCACCTTGCGGATCGTCGCCGAGCACGCGGACATCTGGAACGGCCAGAGCGACCCGGCCGAGACTGGACGGCTGAGCCGCGTGCTGGACGCGTGGTGCGCCCGGGTGGGACGGGACCCGGCCGCGATCGAGCGCTCCTGTCAGATCGGCAACGACCAAGTTGGCTTGGCCGATGAGTATCTCGCCGAGGGCATCACTCACCTGATCTGCAGCGCCGATGGCCCCGACTATGACTTGGGGCCGCTCAAGGCACTGATCGCCTGGCGCGATGAGCACAATCGCTCGGCTGCCGGCGCAGCATCGCCGCGGGATGAGTCGTGACCAGGGCCGGTAAGCGACCACAATCGCTTGGCCGCGGGCGTGACGGCTGGTCCTCACGGCGCTGACGTCTATCCTCCAGAGGAAAACATCCGTTGTATCGAAGGAGCCAGCCAATGAGACTCGAAGGCAAGACGGCGCTGGTGACCGGCGCCGATAGCGGCATCGGGCGCGCGATCGCGCTCACCTTCGCCCGCGAGGGTGCCGACCTGGCGATTCACTATCACAGCGATCAACGAGGCGCCGAGCAGACGGCGGACGCCGTCCGCCATCACGGTCGGGAGGCCACGGTCTACCAGGCCGATTTCACCGATCCTGGCGCGGCGGAGGGGCTCATCGCCGATGTGCTCACCCGCATGCCGACACTTGATATTCTCGTCAACAACGCCGGCACGGGCGCGGGCGTCGCCGCCTCACTCGATACGTCAACCCAAGCCTTCCTCGACGTCATGAACGTCGATCTCGTCGCGCCGTTCATTCTGGCGCGGGAGGCGGCCAGGCAGATGATGCGGCAGGGGCGCGGCACGATCATCAACATCACCTCAGTCCATGAGGAGATCCCCTTGCGTGGCGCCGCCGCGTATTGCGCAGCCAAAGGGGGACTGAAGATGGTCACGCGGACGCTGGCATTGGAACTGGCACCTCATGGGGTCCGCATCAACACGATCGGTCCCGGCATGATCGCGACACCGATGACCGAGCGGACGCTCCTCGACCCCGAGCAGTCCCAACAGGCGGTGCAGAAGATTCCGCTCGGCCGGCCGGGCGAGCCGCAGGAGATCGCCAATGTCGCGCTCTTTCTCGCCTCGGATGAGGCGAGCTACGTCACCGGCAGCTCGTTCTTTGCCGATGGCGCCTTGCGACAGAAGGTGGGCCTGGCCTGATTGCACGGCGGTTAGGGGGCGGTCGCGACCCGCTGCCGACTGCATCCACCGTGCGTTGACCGGTGGAAGTCGAGGAGTCGGCGAGGATCGGCAGTCACCGGGATGACGGGATAGTGTTGCGTGGCTGAGAGTATTGCGTGTTGTCTCCCGTGACGGAGCGGGGCGTCCGCGAACGAGATGAACCCACTGATTAAGAGCCGATCGTCGGGTTTCAGGCACGGATGCCGGGGAAACACAACCTGCCCGAGCGCTCCGCTACAACTTCCGTGGACAAACCGATTGCCAGACTGACGGATCGGGTGCGTTCCATGCGGCCACCGCATCGAAGAATTGAGCATTGGCGCATGGCGCCTTAGCCAATGGACCAGAAGCCCCGCCTCATACGGGTGCGGCAACTTGGTCTCGTCACCTGCGGAATGCCGGATCTCCGGGAAGCACGCTCGGATCGTGCTCATTACCATGATGAGAGTGGGAAACCTCGTATGCCCGTCCATCCACGGCAACGGAGCCCGAGCGGGTGTGGACACCAGGTT
>JAICKJ010000279.1 GCA_025928015.1 Thermomicrobiales bacterium | reverse complement strand
GATGCGGTCGCGTCGAGCGTGCCGGCCGACCGGCTGGCACTCCATTTCCACGACACGAAGGGACTGGCGCTGGCCAATGTGGATGCCGCGTTGGACCACGGCATCGCAATCTTTGACAGCTCGGCCGGCGGGCTCGGCGGCTGCCCGTTTGCGCCCGGCGCACCCGGCAATCTGCCGACCGATCTGCTCGTGAATCACCTCGACCAACTCGGCATCGAGACGGGGATCGACGTCGAAGCCGTCCAGCGAGCCGTGGCCACGCTGCGCGTCTCGGCCACGGTCCCGTCCGCCTCCTGATCCTCCAATCCCTCTACCTTTATCATCGGCAGGACACCATTGCGCGTAACGGTTTTCGCCTGCTCTGGTTGCGCACGCCTGCCTGATTGCGTCTGGCGCATTTTTGGGCGATAAGTGCTCGCATCTCGGACAGATGCGGAAAGGAGCGGGCATGGCGACGCGGACATTCAGGATCGCGGTGATACCGGGCGACGGCATCGGCCAGGAGGTTGTCCCGGAGGGGCTGCGCGTGCTGGACAGGCTGGCAGCGCGGTCTGGAGGGGGAATCGCGTTCACCTACGAGTCGTTTCCGTGGGGCTGCGAGTATTACCTGAAGACGGGCCGGATGATGGATCCGGACGGTCTGGAACGGCTGTCGGCGTTCGACGCGATCTACTTCGGCGCCGTCGGCTGGCCCGGCGTGCCGGACCACATCAGTCTGTGGGGTCTGCGCCTGGCGATCTGTCAGGGCTTCGACCAATACGTCTGCCAGCGGCCGGTGCAGCTGCTGCCGGGCATCACGAGCCCGCTGCGGAACGCCACGCCGGAGACGATCGATTGGGTTGTCGTGCGCGAGAACTCCGAGGGCGAGTACGCCGGCCTCGGTGGCCGGAATCTGGCCGGGCGCGGTCCCGATCGCGAGGTCGCGGTCCAATCGGCGCTCTTCACCGCGCAGGGTTGCGAGCGCATCATCCGTTACGCCTTCGACCTGGCCCGGACGCGCAAGCGGCGCAAGGTGACCAGCGTGACCAAGAGCAACGCCCAGCAATACGGGATGACCCTCTGGGACGAGACGTTCCAGCGCGTCAAGGCGGAGTATCCGGACGTCGAGATCGACCAGTGGCTGGTCGATGCGATGGCCGCGCGGTTCGTCCTCCGGCCGGAGACGCTGGAGGTCGTGGTCGGGTCGAACCTCTTCGGCGATATCCTCTCCGACCTCGGCAGCGCGCTGGCCGGCAGCCTCGGGATCGCGGCGAGCGCGAACATCGATCCGGAACGGCGCCACCCGAGCATGTTCGAGCCGGTCCACGGCTCCGCGCCGGATATCGCGGGCCAGGGCATCGCCAACCCGATCGCCGCGATCTGGACCATCAGCCTCATGCTCGCCCACCTCGGACTGAAAGATGAGGCACAAGCGGTGATGGACGCGATCAAGGCGACGACCGCGAGCGGCGTGGTGACCCCGGACCTGGGCGGGACGGCGCGGACGTTCGACGTGACCGACGCCGTGCTGGCGCATCTCGATGACTGAAGGGGCACATGGGACGATGACGGATGAGATCGGGCGGAGCGAGACGTTCTTCGGCGAAAGTGGCGTCGCGGGGTTCACGCACCGCGCGTTCACCAAGGCGATGGGGTTCGACGATGCGGACATGGCCCGGCCGGTCATCGGCATCTGCAACACCTACAGCGAGCTGAACAACTGCAACCGCAATCTGCGCCAGCTGGCCGAGGCGGTCAAGCGCGGGGTCTGGCAGGCGGGCGGGTTGCCGCTGGAGTTCCCGACGATCTCGTTGGGCGAGATCTACCTCAGCCCGACCTCGATGCTCTTTCGCAACCTCGCCGCGATGGACACCGAAGAGATGATCCGGGCGCAACCGCTTGACGGCGTCGTGCTGCTCGTCAACTGCGACAAGACGACGCCCGCCGCCCTGATGGGCGCGGCCAGTGCCGATCTGCCGGCGATCGTCGTCAGCGGTGGCCCAATGCTGAACGGGCACTTCCGTGGGCAAATCCTGGGCGCCTGCACCGATTGCCGGCGGTTGACCGCCGAGTATCGCGCGGGCACGCTCGACGCCGACACCTACACGACGATCGAGGATGGCATCGTGCGGAGCGCCGGGCATTGCATGGTGATGGGGACCGCCTCGACCATGAACTCGCTCTGTGAGGCACTCGGGATCGCGCTGCCGGGCAACGGCGCGACCCCGGCGGTCGATTCACGGCGCGAGCGCCTGGCGACGGCGGCCGGCCGGCGCATCGTCTCGCTGGCACGCGAGGGCACGCGGCCGTCCCAGATCATGACCCGGGAGGCGTTCGAGAACGCGATTGTGCTGCTGAGCGCTCTCGGCGGCAGCACCAACGCGGTTGTCCACCTCCCGGCCATCGCGGGCCGGCTGGGCATCGACCTGCCGTTGTCCCTCTTCGACGAGATCAGCCGGCGCACGCCGCTGATCGCCAACATGCGGCCGGCCGGGAAGTTCCAGATGGAGGACCTGTACTACGCCGGCGGCATTCCGGCGGTGATGCGCGAGTTGCTTCCAATGCTGCATGGCGACGCGCTGACGGTGACCGGCAAGACGTTGGCGGAGAACGTCGCCGGCGCGGCCACCCAGAGTCAGGACGTGATCCGGCCGCTCGACGACCCACTTCAGCCCGAGGGAGGGCTCGCCGTGCTGACCGGCAATCTGGCGCCGGACGGCGCGGTCATCAAGCACGCCGCCGCCTCGCCAGGCCTGCTGCGCCACCGCGGCCGCGCCGTCGTCTTCCGGGATCTGGACGACCTGCGCGAGCGCATCGATCGCGACGATCTCGACGTGACCCCGGACGATGTGCTGGTGCTGCAGAACGTCGGTCCGGTCGGTGGGCCGGGGATGCCGGAGGTCGGCAACTTCCCGATCCCCGGGAAATTGTTGAAGCAGGGCGTCCGGGACATGGTGCGCATCTCCGACGCGCGGATGAGCGGTACGGCGTTCGGGACGATCGTCCTCCACGTCGCGCCGGAGAGCGCGATCGGCGGCCCGCTGGCGCTGGTCCGCGACGGCGACGAGATCGAGCTGGATGTGCCGGCGCGGCGGCTGACCCTGGCGGTGGCGGAGGACGAGCTGGCCCGACGTCGCGAGGCGTGGAAGGCGCCGGTCAGCGCGGCGGGTCGTGGCTACATCCGGCTCTACCGAGAACACGTCAATCAGGCGCCGCTCGGCTGCGATTTCGACTTCCTCCGTGGAGGAGATCCGGTTCATGCCACGCTCCAGCCAAAGTATTGACGACCTGGAGCCGGTGACCAACGTTTCAGAAAGGCAGCCCGGAGTGAAAACGCCGCCCGCAGACCTGTCCGATGCCCAACTCCGCGCAGCTCTGGCGGGAACCTGGAACCTCCATGCGAGCACACTCGAATACGTGCCGCTTGGATTCGGCAGCCACCATTGGATCATTGAGGTCGGCAATGGGCGCAGATGGTTCGTCACGGTCGACGACCTGAGCGCGGCTCACCTCGCCGGAAACGAGATGGACGCGATAGACCATCTTCTCGTCGCCTTCAGAACGGCGGCGGCCCTGCGCGACATCGCCAGGTTGCCGTTCGTCGTGGCACCCATCGCTGGCCACGGCAACGGGATGGTGCTGTGCATCGGTGGGCGCTACGCGCTCTCCGTCTTCCCGTTTCTCGAAGTCGCGCCGACCGAATACGGCGAGTTCCGGAACGCGGGCGATCGTGACGAGGCATTGGCGTTGATCGGGCGGGTTCACAACGCGACAGATTGCATTCCCATCGATGGATTGCGACAGAACACGCTCGATGTGCCGAATGAGTCAGCGTTGCTGGAAACGCTCCGTTCGCTGGATGAGCCGTGGCGAACGGGGCCATTCGGCGAGCCGGCGCGCAAGCTGCTCGTCACCAAGGCGGACGACGTCCGCGACAGGCTCCGCCGCTTGATCGCACTGCGCGGCGCGGTTCAGGCCGATAGATCCGGCTGGGTCGTCACGCACGGAGAGACGCACGCCAGCAACATCGTTCGCACCCGATCGGGCGAACTGGTGATGGTCGATTGGGACACCGTGGCCCTGGCGCCGCGAGAACGCGACATGTGGAACCTGGTCGACGAGCGCACGCCGGACTGGTCGCCGTACGCGGGAGTGACCGGAGTCACATCGCTTTCGACGATTGCCATGGACGCCTACCGGAACCACTGGGATTTGTCGGAGATTGCGATTTACGTCGAGTGGTGCCACTCGCCGCACGAACGGACGGCAGAGATGGAAATCGCCTGGGAGGAGCTGCAAGCCTACCTGGCCGGGTGAGTCATGACGACCGCGGCACACCGGCCATGGTCGTTCTTTATCAAAGTGTCTTTCGGCGCGTCCTTCGGACGGGTCTGGCACTCCTCGATGGCTGAATGTAGAACTGCCGGTCGTGCCGGGCTACTTGACTCTTATCCGATCTCTGGTCAGAATCCAGTCACAACAGGGGTGCAGCAAAAGGTATCACAGCATCGTTGAATCGCTCGGCACTGTCGGAGGTGCTGGCATGGATATGAGGAAGTCTCGGAAGTTCGAGATTGACGATGAGCCGAAGGCCGGTTCAGAGTTCCGCTTCACCCTTCCTGCCGGCCTGGGCAGACTGCAGGCGACATGCTCCATTGATGGCAACGTCGTCGCTACGCGGGACTGTTCAGAGCCTCCATGCTATGAAGCGTTATATCTCAGCGACGGGCTCGCGAATTCCTACTTGAAAATAGAAGTTAGGGGCGAAGGTGTTCGCATGATGTACGAGAATGCGATCTTGTCGCCCGAAGGCCACAGCGCGATCGAGGTCGCGGAGGCAGAACTCTCCGATAGCCAAGACGTCGCTGAACCCCTGGACTCCGCGGACGAAAGCGAAACCAGCACCTGACCCACCCGAAATCTGGTCAATGGCGGAGCAGCGCGATGGACATTGAAACGAAGAAGGCG
>JAICKJ010000329.1 GCA_025928015.1 Thermomicrobiales bacterium | reverse complement strand
TCACGGTCGAGGTCGAGCGGAGCCTGCGCGTGCTCGATGGCGGTGTCGTCGTCTTCGACGCGGTCGCCGGGGTCGAGCCGCAGTCCGAGACCGTCTGGCGCCAGGCCGATAAGTACCGCGTGCCGCGTATCTGCTTCGTCAACAAGATGGACCGCCTCGGCGCGAACTTCTGGCGCACGGTCGAGATGACGAAGGAGCGCCTGGGCGCGAAGGTCGCGGTCGTCCACTTGCCGATCGGCGCGGAGTCTGAGTTCGCGGGCCTGGTAGACCTGATTGATGGCTGCGCGTATCTCTACCATGACGAGCTGGGCCAGAATATCGAGCGCACCGAAGTGCCAGCGAACCTGGCCGACGAGGTTGAAGCGCGCAAGCTGGAACTGCTAGAGGCGATCGCCGAGACCGACGAAGAATTGCTCACGCGCTACCTGGAAGGCGAAACGATCGCGCCCGGAGAACTTCGCACGGCCCTGCGCGCGGCCACAGTGGCGGGCGCGCTGGTGCCGATCCTCTGTGGGTCGGCATTGAAGAATAAGGGCGTGCAACTTCTGCTCGACGCGGTTGTGGACTATCTGCCCTCGCCGCTCGATGTGCCGGCCATCACCGGCGCCGATCCGAAGACCGGCGAGGAACTCTCCCGCGAAGTCGATCCCAATGGTCCCTTCGCGGCGCTGGCCTTCAAGATCGTCAGCGATCCGCACGTCGGCAAACTCGCCTTCATCCGCGTCTACTCGGGGCGGCTGACGAGCGGCTCGTATGCCTATAACAGCACCAAGGGCCAGCGCGAGCGCGTCGGCCGGCTGTTGCAGATGCACGCCGCGCACCGCGAGGAGATCACTGAGGTCGCCGCTGGCGACATCGCGGCGATCATCGGCCCGCGCTATACGATGACCGGCGACACCCTCTGCGACCAGGACGAGCCGATCGTGCTGGAATCCATCGTCTTCCCCGAACCGGTGATCGATCAGTCGGTCGAGCCGAAATCCCGCGCGGACCAGGACAAACTGACGAACGCGCTCGTGCGCCTGGCCGAGGAAGACCCGACCTTCCGGGTCCGCACCGACGAGGAGTCCGGACAGACGATTATCTCCGGCATGGGCGAGCTGCACCTGGAAGTCATCACCGACCGGATGATGCGCGAGTTCAGTGTGCAGGCGAACATCGGCAAGCCGCAGGTCGCCTACCGCGAGACCATCACCCGGCCGGCGCGTGTTGACCACCGCTTCGTGCGGCAGACGGGGGGCAAGGGCCAGTTCGCCCACGTCGTCATCGAGGTGGCGCCGCAGGAACAGGGCAAGGGCTACGAGTTCGACGATAAGATTGTCGGTGGCGTCATTCCGCGCGAGTACATCCCGGCCGTCAACAAGGGTATCCAGGGCGCGATGCAGAGCGGCGGCGTGGCCGGCTATCCGGTGGTGGATGTCAAGGTCAGCCTGGTGGACGGCTCGTTCCACCCGGTAGACTCCTCCGAAATGGCCTTCTCGACCGCCGGCTCGATGGCCTTCAAGGAGGCCATCCGCAAGGGCGCGCCCCAGGTGCTGGAGCCGGTGATGAAGGTTGAAGTCACGACGCCCGAGGAGTTCATGGGCGACGTGATGGGCGACCTCAACAGCCGGCGCGGCCACATCAGCGGCATGGAGATGCGCGGCAACGCGCAGGTCCTACGCGCGATGGTGCCGCTGGCGAATATGTTCGGCTATGTCGGTTCGCTGCGTTCGATGACGCAGGGCCGCGCGGTCTACTCGATGGAATTTGACCATTACGCGCCGCTGCCACAGACGCTGGCCGACGAACTGGCGGCGAAGAACCGGCGCTAACACGTAGACGGAGGGAGGACTTAGGCGCTTCCCTCCGTTTCGCGTCCCTGGATGAGCGGATCACACTGTGGTAGGGAGGAAGAGCAATCATGGCGAAGCAGCGGTTTGAGCGGACGAAGCCGCACATCAACGTAGGCACGATCGGGCATGTGGACCACGGCAAGACGACCCTGACGGCGGCGATCACCAAGGTGCTCGCGCTCTCCGGCGGCGCCCAGTACGTCGCCTACGACCAGATTGACAACGCGCCCGAGGAGCGCCAGCGCGGCATCACCATCGCCATCCGGCACGTCGAGTACCAGACGGCCAACCGCCACTACGCCCATGTGGACTGCCCCGGCCACGCCGACTACATCAAGAACATGATCACCGGCGCCGCCCAGATGGACGGGGCGATTCTGGTCGTCAGCGCCCCCGATGGCCCGATGCCCCAGACGCGCGAGCACATTCTGCTGGCCCGCCAGGTGCAGGTGCCAGCGATGGTCGTCTTCCTCAACAAGGTGGACATGCTCGACGACGAGGAACTCTTAGAGTTGGTCGAGTTGGAAGTGCGCGATCTCCTCAACGCCAACGCGTTTCCCGGCGACGAGATTCCCATCGTCCGCGGCTCGGCGCTGGCGGCGTTGGAGTCCACCAGCCAGGACCCCAGTGCGCCGGAGTACGCCCCGATTCTGGAACTGATGCGCGCGGTGGACGAGTACATTCCCACGCCCGAGCGGGCAGTGGACCAGCCCTTCCTGATGCCGGTGGAGGACGTGTTTGGCATCAAGGGGCGGGGCACGGTGGTGACCGGGCGGGTCGAGCGCGGCACGATCAAGGTCGGCCAGGAGGTCGAGATCGTCGGCATGGCGACCGGCGCGCCCCGGCGCACGGTGGTGACGGGGGTGGAGATGTTCCAGAAGACCCTCGATGCGGGCCTAGCGGGGGACAACATCGGCACCCTGCTGCGCGGCATCGAGCGCACCGATGTGGAGCGGGGGCAGGTGTTGGCGCAGCCGGGCAGCATCACGCCGCACACGCAGTTTCAGGCGGAGGTCTATGTGCTGGCGAAGGAGGAGGGCGGGCGGCACACGCCGTTCTTCCCCGGTTACCGGCCGCAGTTTTACATTCGCACGACCGATGTGACCGGCTCGATTGGCCTCCCGGAGGGGGTGGAGATGGTGATGCCGGGCGACAATATCCAGATGAGTGTGGAACTCTTGGTCCCGGTGGCGATCGAGCAGGGGCTGCGCTTCGCCATTCGGGAGGGCGGCCGCACCGTCGGCGCCGGCGTCGTCACCGCCATCACCAAGTAGGCTGCATCACAGGGGCTATTGCTGGCTGGTTCCGGCTTCATCGTGAGCCGGGGCCAGCGCATCCAAGCGGGAAAGGACGTGCCCCATGGCTAAGAAAGGGAAGGCGGACCGCATCGTCATTACGCTCGAATGCACCGAGTGCCGCGAGCGCAACTACACGAGCGAGAAGAACCGCCGCAACGATCCCAATCGCCTGGAACTCCGCAAGTACTGCCCACGCTGCCGGCAGCACCGCCTGCACCGCGAGACGCGGTAGGGCGCGAGTCGTCAGCCGTCGGTCGTCAGTCGTCAGAAAATGAGAACGGCGCCGAAACCGCGAAGCTCGAACTCAAAACCTTCGCGCTCGACCCCGGCACGTACGATTTGAGCATCACCCTGCTTTCCACCGGCTCCAATGTCGATCTCGGCCAATTCACCGTCAGCGCTTCCGGCGACGACGAAGACGACAACGATGACGACCAGGGCGAAGATTTCTTTGGCCGCTTCGGAACAAATTCCATTTTCGGAACGAATTCTGACTGGGTCCCGGGCAACATGGGCGGCTTCACCAATTGGGGATGCTGGACCAATTGGAACAACACCAACTTCACTTGTGGCGGTATCTGGGGTAAATGGTTCGACCACGGCGACCACGGCGGCAACGCCTGCACCAACCGTCCCATCGTCACGGAGACGGAGAC
>JAICKJ010000201.1 GCA_025928015.1 Thermomicrobiales bacterium | reverse complement strand
GCTCGACCGCGCGCAGAACCCGCTCGACGACAAGACGCGGGCGCTGTTCGTCGAGGCCGCCGCCAAGGAGATGCCCTACGCGCTCAAGAGCGCGGCGGGTCCGTTCCTCGCCGAGGAGACGCGCAAGGCGGCAAAGCGTTGGGCTTGGGAATACGTGGCGTTCCTCTCGATGGCGTTCGCCGTCGGCGCGGTCGCCATGTGGCGGGCCGACCGATGGATCGGCGAGGTCGAAGCCAGGCGCATCGAGGGCGCCGCATTCATGACGCAGCTCGCCGAGGAGAACGATGCGAGTGCGCTGCGCGAGTACTGTTACGCTCACCCGACGCAGCAGGGCGCAAACTGGTGGCGCTGCACGCTGCCGGACGTGTGGGTGGTCGCGCCGCCGGGGCAGGGCAAGAAGGCGGCGGCGAAATGAGCGAGCGATCGTCACCGCAGCCTTGGGCCTCGGTCGAGCCGTTCGAGCCGGAGTGGAGAAAGGGAGGCTGACCCGTGAGTGATCTCTACGACATCGACATCGTAGCGTGGTCGGAGCAGCAGGGCGCGCTGTTGCGCCGCATCGCGGACGGCGAGCGGATCAAAAGCAACGAACTCGATTGGCCGAACATCGCGGAGGAAATCGAAAGCGTGGGGCAGAGCCAGATCGACGCGGTTGAGTCGTTCCTATTCCAGGCTTTCGTTCACGACCTCAAAGCCGCCGCTTGGCCTCTGTTGCGCGACGTGCCGGGATGGCAGGGCGAGGCGCGCGGTTTCCGTGCGCAGGCACGGCGCAAATATCGCCCGTCCATGCGGCAGAAGATCGACGTTGCCGGGCTCTATGCCGACGCGCTCCAGGCGCTTCCCGACACCATGGACGGCCAGCCGCCGCTTCCGGTACCGCAGGAGTGCCCGGTGACGCTCGATGAGCTGCTGAGCGAGGCGTGATCCCACTCGATTCCTCCATGCGGGGCAAGTTCGCGGCCCGCACGCGCTGGCAGATGTGGCGCAAAGCACGCGGCTTCTTGCCGCTGCGGCGCACGCTGTTCCGCCGCAGGTTGCGACGCGCGCCCGCCCGGAAGGTAGTCGAGATGCCCGGCTGCCGTTGACCGGTATGAAACTGACGCGATTCCGATGGTCGAGCATGAGGCAATCGCGGGAGCACCGATGAGGTGACTATGACGACATGGACCCGGGTCGCTGATCCGGAGGCCGACGCCGCGTTGTTGCCCGCGTGGTTAGTGGCGCGAATGACGGGCCGACGCGGATCATTTGGTCTTCTGGTGACAAGCGGCGACGTCGTGCGAGTCGTGACGTTGACCGCAGCGCATCTCTCCTCGAACGGGATCATCCTGCTCGACGTGTTGCTCGATCACGCCGGAGTGCCCGACGGGGTGGATACGGCCTGGCGCTCGAAGCATTACTTGGGCGCCCCGGTGCCTGGGGCGACACGGGCGACGGTGAACCTGGCGCACGTGGTAGCCGCGGTCGAGTTCGTAGCCGATAGCCGGGCTGAGCAATCGCATGATGCCGCAGAGGATGCCGAAACTGCGATCTCGACAACCGTCCTCGAATTGCGCCAAGCGGCTGAGGACGCGACCGAGCGTCAGAGCTGAGGCCGGCAGACTCGGGAACCTGCCCTTTCGTGCTGGGGCGTTCTGGGGGGACGCGGCGCTGGTCTTCCCCAAGCTGTATGCTGAGAGGCCAGCCGTTCACGAGGTGCAGGTCGCGGACGGTAGAAGGGCGGCCTTCCGCCTCACCATATCGGGGACTAGCATGATGCCAACGATAATCAGGGGAGATGACGGACATGAAATTCGGCCTCTTCTACGAGCTGTCCGTACCGCGACCCTGGACCCGCGAGTCTGAACGGACGGTCTACAACAACGCGCTCGAGCAGGTGCGGCTCGCCGACGAGCTGGGGTTCGAGCAGGTCTGGGCGGTCGAGCATCACTTCCTTGAGGAATACTCGCACTGCCCCGCGCCGGAGCTGTTTCTGACGGCGTGCGCCGTGCTGACGAAGAACATCCGCGTCGGTCATGGCATCATCGTGTGCGTCCCCGAGTTCAACCACCCGGTCAAGATCGCCGAGCGCACCGCGGTGCTGGACATTCTTTCGGGCGGACGCCTCGAAGTCGGCACCGGGCGGTCCGCGACGTGGACCGAACTCGGCGGGTTCAAGGCCAATCCCGACGACACCAAGAAGTCCTGGGACGAGTTCGTCCGCTGCCTGCCAAAGATGTGGACGCAGGAGACCTACAGCTACCAGGGTCAGTTCTGGTCGATGCCGGAACGGGTGATCGTCCCGAAAGTGTATCAGCAGCCGCATCCGCCGATGTGGGTCGCGGTCACAAGCCCCGGGACCGAGCTCGACGCGGCGGATCGCGGGCTCGGCAGTCTCGGGCTGACCTTCGGCAGCTTCGCCGACCAGGAGAAGAAAGTCGTCGAGTATCGCCGCCGCATCCAGAATTGCGATCCGGTGGGCTCGTTCGTGAACGAGCAGGTCGCGACAGTGAACTTCCTGTACTGCCACGAGGACGCGACGATCGGCCGCGAGACCGGGCGGCGCATGGCGGATACCTTCAACTATCTCGCCTCGCAGCTCATCTCGACGCGCGAGACCTACGCGTCGCGCTCCTACCAGTCGCTCGGCCTGCTGCCGCAATTGCGGCGCGCGGCGACCGGGCCAGATTCGCACGAGCAGACCGGCGAGGGCCTCTGCCTCGGCGATCCACAGCGCATCATCCAGGCACTGAAGCACTGGGAGTCGGTGGGCGTGGATCGGGTGAACTTCGTGCTTAACACCATCGAGCTGATCCCGCAGGAGCAGGTGCTGGCGAGTCTGCGTCTGTTCGCCAAGGAGGTGATGCCGGCGTTCAAGGACACGGCACCGGCGCGGCGGCCGGCGATGCAGGGCGCCGCGTGATGCCGCTGTTTGGAACGCTCGATCTCGTCCGCGCCGGCGCGTCGCTCCCGCAAGTCGATGACCTCGACACCGAGGCGTGGCCGTTGCCGCGGGCGGAGACCCTTCAGGTGATCTATGAGGTTCCGCGCGAGACCACCGCGCTGCTGCCGCCTGCGCTGCATCCGGCCCTTCCCTCGTACGTCACCTTCGGATTTACCCGCTATCCGGAGAGCCCGGTCGGCGCCTTCAATCTCGCTACCGTGCGTCTCGGCAGCCGCGCGGGGGCGCATCCGCGGGGGCTCGTGCTCGGCGCGATCGCCAGCACCGAGGCGGCGGCGGGGGCGCTTCGCGCGCGCTGGGGCCTATCGACTGTGGCCGGCGACGTGTCGCTCGTGCGCCGCCACGACCGGATCACCGGTTTGGCGTCGCGCGACGGCAGGGTCGTCCTTGAATGCGGCTTGATCGACCCCGAGCCGATCTCCGGCGCAGACGTGCAGTTCATCAACTGGGTGACCTTGGCGCTGGCACCGCTGGCCGGTTCGAACGGGGGCTCGACCGGTCCGTTGCTCATTCAGGTCGACCCGCGCCACACGATTCACAAGGCCGAACGCGGCCGGCCGGAAATCGGGCGCTTCGATGCTGAGGCCTGGACCGCCCCCGGCGTTCGCGCGGTTCACCCGGTGGTCGCTACCGCCAGCCTCAGCGACACCGATCTGCCGCGCATCCGCTTCGTGATGGACCCGTCGGTCCCGGTCATTCACGGAACGCGGCGGATCCGGGAGTCACGCGAAGGCGAGTAATCGACAGCCAGATTACGCGGCACGAGCGTGGAGCAACAATCCCGGCCGCGCGCTGGTGTCCTCGCCCTCGCGTGGGCCGCCGCTATCCGCCGCAACGATCTCGTCCAGCTGCTCGCCCCTGCGAAAGGGCCGGACCATCTGGGTCGAGGCCAAGGACGATGCGCCTGCGCCGTGCCGACGTGGTTGGATGACCCGATCCCACACACGCCGGCCGGGCCGCGATCGTGACGCGGGTGCTACGAGCCAAGCACCGCCGCCGGCGCGCTTGCCCGTCGCCCCGGGCGACCCCATGCTGTCGGCATGTTCGTCGTCGACGAGGCGACCGCCGCCGCCATCCGGGCCGCCCTTCAGCAGGGCGGCGAGCTCTCCGCCGTGGTCGAGCTGCGCCGCCACTTCCCCCTCATCACCGACAACGCCGAAGCGCGGCGCTGCGTCCGCACCATCGCCGGATGGAAGCCCCTGCCCCCGGTCAAATCCGCACGTGGGCGCCGGACGAAGCCGCGCGATGGCTGACCAGGTCATCGTTGACGCTGCTCCGCCACGTCCGCGGCCGGTTCCGCCCGGTCCGATCCCAGAGCCCGCGCCTCGCCCGCCGCCGTCGCCGAATTGGGGCACTGCTACCTGGCCGCACCAGCGGGTTCGGGGCCGCGGCTCGCAGGGTGATGGATCGACATCATGGCGGAACGAGCTCGACTAGGCTGCCGAAGCGACGGAAATCCGCGGCGTTGAAGGTGAGCAGGCGGGTGATGCCGTGGGCCAGCATGGTGGCGACGAGATTGGCGTCGTGCACCTGCTTGCCGGCAATCGGAACGCCAGTCAGCAGACGGCGCAGCTCAGCGAATACCTCCGGCCCGTCTTCGGCGACGTTGAAGTCCTGCTCAAATCCCTCGACGGCGCGATCGCTTCGGCCATCGGCAGCGGTGCTTGGTCGCGCTGGGGTCGCGTCACCGTGGCGAGGTACTCGCGCAGCACCTGGCGGCTGATCCAGAGCGCCCGGCACTCTCCCCGCGCCTGCTGCAGGCACGCGAGGGCCTGGACGTGGAATGCGGAGCGCTTCTGGCTCGCGTAGACGAGGACGTTCGTATCAACCGAACGTGGGATCAGCGGGCATCGTCGCCGTACATGTCCTCGCGACGCAGGGAGACGCTGTCGTCCCATAACCCGTCGTGAATGGGGAAATTCTCCATGGTGAAGGGCTTGCCGGGGCGGAGCTGCGGCGGCTCGGCGACGGTGATGGTTGCCGCGTGCTCGCCGGCGGGAAGCGCGGCCGCGGCGGAGATGCTGCCGTCGGGGCGGACGGTGAGGCGGGTGGTGATGACGGTCATCGGCACCTCCTCGGGCCGGATGAAGCGAACCCCGCCACTTGTTTCACGGAAGCCCTGCGCCGGTCCAGCGCAGCGCGCCGCTGCCCGCGATCACCGCCCCTTGCGGCGGGTGCTGCCCGACTGCAGCGTCGACGAGCAGGCCTCGCATCACTTCGCTCTCGACGACCGGTTCATGCTTCGGCCCGACTTAAGGAGAGCCTTGGCCTCAGCGGATGTCTGTTGACGCAGGATCCGTGCGCGGCCAAGGCGGCCCAGGATGCTGCGTCGTCTCCCGATTCCGACCCCCGCCAAGGCAGCCAGCAGGCAGGCCATCGTGGTCGGTTCGGGCACAGGGGCCGGGGTGCCTCGCTTTACCCGTCTTTAAGAGGGCTTAGCTAAATACCTTGCCGGCTTTTCAGACATGAAACTGCTTACGTTTCCTACGATGTCCACCTCGGAATTTTCGAGGAGCGCATCGTTCAAGACCGGCAAAGAGGTAAAATGACCGCACCCGTCCTCGCGATCGACCCGATCACTCTCGACAACACAATCAATGCCAGCGAGGCCGCCATCGGGCCAACGCTTTCCGGCACAACTGTCGGGATCGAAGACGGTCAGGTGGTATCGATCTCCGTCTCCGACGGGGTCAATCCCCCCCTCATCTACTCAGCCACGGTGACCAGCAATATCTGGTCGGTCGCCATGTTGCCCAGCGACGCCACGATGCTGGCCAATGGCACGGCCACGGTCACGGCCGACGTCTCGGATCAACTCGGCACCCCGGCGCCACAGGCGAGCCAGTCGTTCATGGTGGACGAGACCGCGCCAACGGTGACGATTGATCCGATCACCCTCGACAACACGATCAATGCCAACGAAGCGGTTTCCGGGCTGACGCTCTCCGGAACGACTGTCGGGGTCGAGGACGGTCAGACAGTGTCGATCTCCGTCTCCAACGGGCTCAATCCGCCCCTCACCTACTCAGCCACCGTTGCCGGCAATACCTGGTCGGTCGCCATGTTGCCCGGGGATGCCACGCTGCTGGCCAACGGCACCGCCACGGTCACGGCCAATGTCTCGGATCTCGCCGGTAACCCGGCGCTGCAGGCGAGCCAGTTGTTCACGGTGGACGAGACCGCGCCAACGGTGACGATCTTCAGCCCCAGCGGACTGACCAACCAAGCCACGCAGTTTATGAGCGGCTTCACCGATTCTCTCGACATCGGCCGCACCGTCACCGTGATGGAGGGCAGCAATGTCGTCGGCTCTGGGATGGTCAACCCGGGCGGCTGGTGGAATGCCATGGTCACCTTGGCCGGAGATGGGCCACATAGCCTCACTGCGCAGGAAATCGATGCCGCCGGGAACACCGGCACCAGCAATCCGGTCACCTACACGCTAGACACGACCCCGCCGACGGTGATGATCGACCCGATCACCTCGGTGCTCAACGCCAGCAATGCGCTGCTTGGCTTCACCATCAGCGGCACGACCATCGGGGTCGAGGATGGTCAGACGGTATCGATCTCCGTCTTCGACGGGATCAACCCACCCCTGATCTACTCGGCCATGGTGGTCGGCAATGTGTGGTCGGCCTCCGTGCCGCCCGGCGACGTCATGATGCTGGCCGACGGCACCGCCACGGTCACCGCTAGCGTCACGGATGCCGCCGGTAACCCGGCCATCCCGGCAAGCCAGCCGCTCGCGGTGGACGAGACCGCGCCGACGCTAGTCATCGACCCGATCGCCGCGGTCAACGCCCAGGGTGTGGCGGCTGGCTTCGCCATCAGCGGCACGACCAATGCCGAGGACGGTCAAGTAGTCAGCGTACAACTCATGGACGGCATGATCCCGCTGGGTTCGTACTCCGCCACGGTATCCGGCGGCGTTTGGTCGACCTCGGTCCCAACAGGCGATACCCTCGGCCTCGCCGATGGCAGCTACACGATCGCCGCCGAAGTCATGGACCAGGCCGGCAATCAGGCGCTCCCAGCAACCCAGTCGCTGACGGTGGACGAGACCGCCCCGACGCTGACGATCGACCCAATTGCCGCGATCAACATCCAGGATGCGGCGGCCGGCTTCGCCCTCACCGGCACGACGAATGCCGAGGATGGTCAGGTGGTCACCGTGCAACTCATGGACGGTGCGATCCCGATGGGCTCGTACTCCGCCACGGTATCCGGCGGCGTTTGGTCGGCTTCGGTCCCGGCAGGCGACACCCTCGGCCTCGCCGACGGCAGCTACACCGCCGTCGCCGACGTCTCGGATGCGGCCGGTAACCCGGCTATCCCGGCAACCCAGCCGCTCGCGGTCGACGAGACCGCGCCGATTGTGGCGATCGACCCGATCATCCCGGTGCTGAACGCCCTGGGTGCGGCGACCGGCTTCACCATCACCGGCACGACCGTCGGGGTCGAGGACGGCCAGACGGTATCGATCTCCGTCTTCGACGGAATCAATCCGCCCCTTACCTACTCGACCACGGTCACCGGCAATGTCTGGTCGGCCTCCGTGCTGCCCGGCGACGCCACGATGCTGGCCGATGGCACCGCCACGGTCATCGCCAGCGTCACGGATGCCGCCGGCAATCCGGCACTGCTGGCGAGCCAGCCGCTCGCGGTCGACGAGACCGCGCCGATTGTGGCGATCGACCCGATCATCCCGGTGCTGAACGCCCTGGGTGCGGCGACCGGCTTCACCATCACCGGCACGACCGTCGGGGTCG
>JAICKJ010000206.1 GCA_025928015.1 Thermomicrobiales bacterium | reverse complement strand
GACCGGTCGGACGTCGTCGCGATTGCCCGCGGCCGACCGGTCGCGTTCAGGAACGATCAGGTGATCATTTACGAGAATACCGCCGCGCTGCCGCACGTCTGGTTGGTGCACGATGTGCGCCAGGCGGACGGCATGAACGGCGCCCAGGCGTTCGCGGCCGGGACGCTCGATCCGCGCGTCACGGCGACAGTGGATGGCGCGCCACCGGCCGTCGCCGCCGCGCCGCGGACGACGCCGGACCAGGCCGCGGTCACGGACTACCAGCCCGACTACCTGGCGGTGACGGTCAAGGCGAGCGCCAACGGGTTCCTGGTGCTGAGCGACGTCTACGCGGACGGCTGGAAGGCGACGGTGGATGGCAAGGAGGCGCGCATCTACCGCGCAAATGGCGCCCTGCGTGGCGTCGCCGTGCCGGCTGGCGAGCACACCGTCCAGTTCACCTACGCGCCGGCCGCGCTCAAGCTCGGCCTGGCGATCACGGGCGTTACCGGCCTCGGCATGATCGCCGTCTTTGCCCTGGCGCTGATCGGCTTGTGGTTTGACTATCGCGCGCGCGTGGTGCGCTGGTATCGGGGGCCGCTCGTGCCGCGCCGACTGGAGCGCAATCCGGCCGTCGCGATCCTGCCACGTGGGGAAGGACGCCGCCTGAGCTGGCGAGGGGCACGCATCCTCCGCCGTCCCCCGCCGCCCTAGCCGGAAATACTCCTGAATGCCGTGATCACGCCGCCGCAGGAGCCGTAGGGGATGTCTTACCGGCGCTCACCCAGCGTCATGTCCACGAGCGTCCAGCGACGACAATGGCGTCCCAGTGGTCGCACAGCGGCCACTTTCCCGACGGTCGGCATCATGACCCTGGCCGTGCTCCGCGAACGTTGTCCGGATGCCGCGTCAACCGGCGAGGTGGCGGGCGAGCCAGGCGAAGGCGGCCTCCTGCGCCTCGATGTCAAACCGGTGTGGACCGGGGTAGAACAGCCCTTTGTACCCATCGGCATCTCCGGCCGCCCTATAGTGCTGCGCCAGCCGCGCGTGCGCCGCTCGCATCCCCGCCAGCGGGAACAGCGCGTCACCTTCGAGGTACTGGACCATCAGCGGCGATGGCGCCCGGCAAGCGGCGATGTCGGGCCAGTCGCCGTGACGTGACCAGCCGGGCGGGAACAGCATCCACGTGTGGCTCGCGACGTTGTGATCCAGCAGCGGCGCATAGGTGCTCATCATCCCGGCCACGACCACCGCCCGGATCGAGTCGCAGGTCGCCTGCAGCAGTGCCGCCCGCGCGCCACCGCCGGAGAGTCCGACGCAGCCGATCGCGTCCGCGCGCACGTCCGGCCGCGATTGCAGGTACCGCGCCGCGACGCGGTCCTCGGCGGCGATGATGCCCGGAACGGTGGTCCCCAGCAGCGCGCAGTATTTGGCGACCAGGTCCTCGTGCGACCGCGCGGCGGCGTTGTATCGCTCGGCCTCGGTGCCCTCGGTCGATTCGGCCAGCTCGGTGATGGAAGGCGGCATCACGTCGAGCGGAAACCGCCGGCTGCCCCACAGGAACACGTCCGGCACGAGCACCGTGAATCCCCGCCGGGCCAGCTCGTTGGCGAACGCCCGGCCGCCATAGGCTCGCTCGCGTCCCGCGCGCACGTCCGGCTCGGTTCCGCGTGGACCATCGGCGATCTTTTCCTTGCCGTGGTACTTGTACCCGCTGTGATCGTGCAGGGCGACGACGCCGGGTAGCGGACCGGTCACGCCGGCCGGCCGCAGCACCCAAGTCTCGGTGCGCGGGCCAAACCCGACCGACCACGACACGACTTCGCCGTCGACGCCATCGGCTGTCCAGCGCTCGTCGATTCGTACGTCGATGGGCGCGCCCGGCGCTTCCTCGAAGGCGAGCACCTCACGCAGGCGCACCCGCGTCTCGGGCCCGGGCGGCGCCGCCGGGAAGAGTGGGTGCTGCGCGTCGACCGCGTCGACCAGATCGCTGAACGGTCCCAGATGCTCGAAGGGCGCTGCCATGCCGTCTCCCTGCTGGCGCGGTGGTTCTGGTCACGCTCGCCGCAAACGCGCCGACGTCTGCGGGGGACATCATCGCATGGATGGGCGTCGTTGGCGCGGTCGATGGCCTGGACGCGCTCCCTTGAGGCGGCCAGGGTGTCAGCCGGCGTAGCAACCGAGGACGGTGGTGTTGAGCTGGGTGGCCGCCGCGCGGATGCGCTCCTCGGCCTGGCTCAACGCAGGGCCGCTTCCAAATAGCAGGTGCGTGGGGGAGAGATCCAGCGTGACAACCCACCGGAAGATGGAGAGCTCGACCGCTTCGCTCTCATTGCGCGGCCGATAGCGATCGGGCGAATGGACCGCCGACCGCGCCGCGTCCGTGTCGCGGCTCTGATATCCTGACCACCACCACATGAACGACGCCACGATCACCAAACCCACGCCGGCCAGAATCCCCCAGCGGGCCATGCTCGCGGTGGAGACGGCGAGGACCACGAAGGCAATGACCACGCCGATCGCGCACCACCAACGCGCGCGGCGCCTGGCCGGTTGCGCCAGAGGCGTGAAGAGGCCGATCGAAGCAAAATGCGCGGCCACCTTCCGCCGGAGTGGCGCCCAAAGGTCGGGAAGCTGGCGTAGCGTGGCGGCACTGACCCACCCGGTCTCCTTGTCCGCGACCTGACCAAGCAGATCGTAAATCTCCCATTGAGTCTCTGTCTGACAGCGGCCGCGGTCGAGCAACTGGACGCCGGTGGCCTTCCTGCCCTTGCCATTCACAACAATGGCTCCCTGCGCGACCAGTTGCAGAAGGACGCCGACCATGACCGGGTCGTCGACCTGGCCTCGGGCCAACGCCCCGAGGTGGACGCTATCCGCCGGGATGTCCAACCCGTTCTCCGTCGCGCGGGGTCGAGCCGCGAGGCGTCGCGTCATGGCCCGCGCCCGATTGCCTACTACGATCAGCGCCAGCGCGTAGAGCGCGAGCAGCGGCGCGATGGCCAGATCAATCGCCTGGCCAATCCGGTGTTGCCAGGTCGATGGCACGAGGCGGGGACTCGATTCGAACTGATTGGTCCAGGCGATCCAGTTCAATCCGTCGATGATTGCGGGGCCGATCGTGTTCTGCGCAATCCTGGGCTCGATGCGATCGAAGTTGATCGCCGTCAGCGACTCCTCGGTCAGGCCGCCGTTCGGGAAGAAGTTCTTGCCCGTGTAGAAGGCGACCTTTGTCTTGGTGTGATCATTCGAGGGAATCTCGACCAGCATCAGCAAGCCGTCCTGCGCCCCCTTCTTCGACTCCACCGGATAATAGGTGGCGCGATTGCTCGCGTCGGCGCCGACGTCGATGGGCGGTTGGGGCACTTCCTGGACCACGACCCGGATCGGCACGCCCGCCTCCGAGATTTGATTGGCCAGATAGTAGATGACCTGCGTGTCGTGCGGCGTGAGCAGACCCGACGGCGTGATCGTCAAGGTCGGGGTGGTCTGGATCGGCGCCGTGGGCGTCGTGCTCTTGCTGAACGGTTGTGGGAAGGCTTGAATCGTCCCGGCGATCAGGAGCGACACGATCAGCACACCGATGACCGCGAGCCACTTCTGGCGCCTGCCCCTGCGTCCCGGTTTTCGGTAGGGTTGGGTGGACGGTTCTTGCATTCAATCCTCGCCGCGACGGCTGGCCCTTCTGGACCACGACCACGTCAGTTTCATGGTGAGCCGGTTCCACCCGGGCGCGATGCGCGGCCACCGCGGACGCTGCGCCCGGCTGCCGGGCATGGAGACCGCCAGCCCCGGGATCGCGTTGAATACTCGCCACCAGGCGACACTCCGCGCGCGCGTCCAGAGAGCGCCGAAACAGAGCGCAACGGAGACTGCCATCGCGAAGACGATCGGCAGATGATAGCGGTAGAAGTCTACCCGCATCCCGACGACGATCGCCCCCGTCTCACAGACGAGGATGACGATCGCGAGGGTCTGCGGGCTGCGCAAGCCGTGTTGGAAGACGAGGACAATCATGATTAGTGCGCCGATGAGCACCGGCAGGAGATCGATGCCGTGGGGGTGCCAGTTGATGCCGATCATGCTGGCCAGGAAGTTGCCCACCCGGCCCGTGCTGCTGTAGACGTCAGTCAGACGGTGACCGATGCGATCGAGTGCCGCGAGCGGTCCGCTCACGGCGATGTTCGGCCAATTGGCCACCTGCCGGTCCATCTCCTCCTTACGCCAGCGGAAGAGCTCGATCGTCCGGCGAATGGGCTCCGGCCAGAGATAGGGATAGACGGCGATGAAGACCGCGTACGCGATGACCGGCTGCCAGAAGAGACTCCAGCCCAGCCGCCGGTCCTTCGTTGCCTCGTCACCCGCGAAGCGGGTGCGCGCCCGGATGAGGAAGAAGGCGCCCATGACGGCGAGTGGCAGCGAGAGGAGCAGCGGCGTCAGCTTGGCCGCGCCGCCGAGACCCAGGATCGCGCCCAGCAGGAGCGCGCGCCACCTGGTGGGGCCGCGACCGAGCCACATGGCGGCCAGCATCGCCAGCGCCAGCAGCAGGATCAGCGTTTGGTCAGAGAGGGCCTGGCTTGCGATCCATATTTGCAGCGGATGGACGGCCAGGAAGAGCGCCCCCACCACGCCGCCGACCCGATTGCTCAGCCCCTTGCCGATGAAATAGACGCAGACGACGACCAGCGCGCCGATGACGGTGTTCGTCCGCCGCCCGGCCCGCAGGATCGCGTTCGATGGCGAGGCGCCCACGAGCGTGTTCCAGTCCGCGCCGTAGGAGAAGTCCCAGATCCGGTTCGGATGGGTGGTCTTGCCCTGGAGGATCAGGCCGATGCCCATGACGTAGGAGCCGAGTGGTGGCTGCCCGCGGGTCAGGTATTGGTCATCCCAGGTCGGCCCGAAGGGATCGAGGAAGTCCGCGACATAATGGCCACGGTTGAGCCACCGCGACTCGTCGGGGTGGTAGGGCGTGGTGCCAATATCGTGCAGGTTCTGGGTCAGCGCGAAGATGAAGAGCAGCAAGGGCACGATCACGTCGAGCCGCAACGCGATCCGATACCGCGACTGCGTAGCGCGCCGACTGAGCGTCATCTCCACCTGGCCACTCGACGCCGACTGATTCGCCGGGCGTCGGCCAGCGAGCGTCACCGCATGTGCGCGAGGCGCATTCCCCCGGCGCGGCGGCCCGACGCGATCGGACGGGTGTCCATGCGTGCGAGGAGCGGCCGTCCGTTCGCTTGCTGGCTGGGAGATACGGCGGATAGGCGGGCGCGACGTGACGATCATACGGCCGCCCCCTCATCACCACTCGAGCGATGCGGCTGCGTCCGTTGGGGACCTGTGCGGCGGCGCGTGGCCAGGGTCGCCGGATTCGTCGGCGTCACGGCGATGCGCCGACCACCCCGCCGGCGTCCGGGGTGGTCGGTCGTCACCCAGACGTCGAGCAGGAAGGCGAAGATGAGCAGTGCCGCGGCGAAGACGCCGATCCGGCTCCGGGCGTACACCCCAAGCGGAATCAGCATGGCGCAGAATCCGCCGGCGATCACAGCGGGCCACCAGGTCGCAAGCCATGCCCGCCAGTCACGGCTGACCGGGCGCCGCCAGGACGCGCCGGTCGGGAACCAGGTCAGGACCAGGAGCGCGATGCCGGCCAACGCGACCAGCGGCGCGGCGATCCCCAACCACCGGCCGACACGCTGAGCCGTCGATGAGAGAACCGGCGTCGAATAGGGGGAGTAGGCGACCACGTAATTGAATTCGCGCAATCCATACTCCGCCGCCGGGAACATCTCGCCTTTCCTCAGCCGCGGAAGCATCTCGTCCGCGTAGATACGCTCGATCGCGGCGTCATCCAGCCCATTGACGGGCAGCGCGTTCGCGCCGTGCGCGATCGCGATGGTGCCCTTCTGCGGCGCGCCTGGCGGGATGCTGATGAGCACAACCAGACCATCCTGCGCGCCCTTGCGCGATTCCACCAATCCCGGCTTCTGGGCCACTGACGTGGCGAACTCCTGCGCCTGGCGCTGATTGTCGAGCGAGATGCGGATATAGACCAGAGTCGGCAGCCCGGCATTCCTCAGCCGCTGGGCGTCTCCGGAGAGCGCGCGCGTCTGGTCCGGCGTCAGATAGCGGTACGGGTCGAAGACCGTGTCGCCGGGTACCGGCCCCTTGGCACGCGCGAGGATCGGATTGCTGTGGACGATGCGGTTGGTGATGGAGCTGACCGCGTCACTGGACGGCGACCCGCGGCCGTTGCCGTCCGCGGTCGTCCCGGCCACTGGGCTGGCAGCCGGCGACGCGACGGGCGATGCGGCCGGCGACGCGGCCCGACTTGCTGTCGGCGTGCCGCCGGGCGCGAACGCCCCGGCTCCCCGCCCGGTGCTCAACCCTGCCACCACGACAGCCAAGAGGCCGAGCGCGAGCGTGCAGATGAGTGGCCAGTGCAGGGCGGCGCGGCGACCCGGTATGGGCGGTGTCATCTCGAACGTTCCGGCACGAGGGTTCTCCATCGACAGGACTTAGCGCCCGAGCGGTTCGACCTGCGCCGCGGGGACCGCCTGGCGAATCCGGCTGGAGCGGATGGCGCGGCGCCGCTCGGCAATCAACCGGACGATCGTGCCCAGGCCAAACCCGGAGGTCAGGACGCAACCGAGCACAATTGGCAAATAATACCGCTCGAAATCGGCTTTCATCGTATACAGGATGACCGCTGACTGAAAGACGAGGATGATGACGATCAGGGACTCCGGGCTGTGGATGCCGCGGCGGACCGCGACGGCGATCATGATCGCCAGGCCAATCACTGCGATCCAGATGTCGAGTGATTCAAGGGCTTTGGCCGCCTGATCGAGGTGGACATCCCGGAGCAGTGACGCTGTGGTGCTGTACTGCTGACCGAGCCGCTGCCAGGCATGGTCGAAGGCGTCGCCCAGACCGGTGACGTTGAACTGGGGATAGATGCGCGCTTGCGCGTCATTTTCCTCCCGGCGGAACGCGATCAGGTTCAGCGTCCGCCGGATCGGCGCCGGCCACAAATAGGGGTAAACGGCAACGAAGGTGACGCCGGCGCTCACCGGTATGGAGAGCAACATCCAGCCGAGATGGTGGAGCGAGGGCAGGCCGAGTAACGACCGTTGGGGCACATCGCGTAACCGCCGTCGGGCCCACGAATCCCGCGCCAGCAGGTAGATGCCGATCAACACCAACGGGCCGCAAAGCGCGAGCGGGGTCAGCTTGTTCGCGCCGCCGATCCCGATCAGCACGCCCACCGTGATGGCCCAGCGCCAGCGGGGTCGCGCAGCCATCTTATACACGGCGAGGACGAGGGCCGCCAGAGTCAGGGTCAGCGCGGTGTCCGCCAGCGCCAGACGGTTGTGCCACAGTTGCAACGGATTCGCCAGGAGCAACAGCGCGCCGAAGAGCCCGCCGATCACGTTCGTCAGCCGGCGCCCCGCCAGGTAGACGAGGACGACCGCCAGGGCACCGAGGAACGAGCTGGTGCGGCGGCCGGCCAGCAAATCCCCCCGCTCCGGCATCGTGTAGAGCCG
>JAICKJ010000031.1 GCA_025928015.1 Thermomicrobiales bacterium | reverse complement strand
GTGGGGGTGAATGTCTGTGGCTCGGTCTGGCGGATGCCCTCGCCGTCCGGCGCGCTCAGGCCGATGAGGCGGAAGGCCGGGAAATCGCGCGTCCATGTGCCCGGTTTGCCGTAGGCCGCTTCCCACGCGGCCAGGGAGCGGCCGACGAGGTCGTGGTTGCCGGCGACGATGCTCCAGAAGTCGCGGGGCCCGGTGGTGTCCAGCCAGGCGTTGGCGGCGGCATCTTGCTCCGGGCTGGAGACCTCGGTCAGGTCGCCGATGAAGACGCGGTGGGTGGCGAGACTGATCGTCCGCGCCAGGTCGGCCGCGGCGGCGTCGAGCCGGCTCCGGACCGTCCAGCCGACGTGGATATCGCCGACGACATTGATCGTGCGTCCCGGGTCGAACTCCGCCACCGTCGTTCCTCCCAATCGTGCATGTTGAGCAATCTGTCAGCGCCGCTACCGCACCTCCGTCATTCTGAGCTCCGCAGAGCGAAGAATCCCCGCGCGAAGCGCTTCGTCGCCAACAGCGACTGCTTGGCTTTGCTGCATTATCCGCTGCGGCGGACCGGCTTCGCCGGGGGATTTCCTTCGGTCCCTCAGGACAGGCTTTCGCTTCGCTCAGAATGACGGGTTAGAGATGTCGCTTCTCCTGTGTCGAGGCGCTAACTGCCCTGCTTCCGGTTCCAGTTCGCGATGTTCCAGTAGTCGTAGGTGAAGGCGCCGTCGGCGATGTTGTCCACGTTGAGCGTCGCGGAGACACCGGCCTTGGAGCCGACCCGGACCAGCGGAATCGTGACGTGGTCGTTGATCACGAGGTCGTTCATCTCGATGAAGAGCTGCGCCAGCTTCTCGGCGTCGACTTCGGTCTTGGCCGCTTCGTAGCGCTTGTCGTACTCCGGATTGTTGTAGCGGATGTAGTTCTGCCCCTGCCACTGGTTCGACTTCTGCGCGATGTTTGAGCCGTCCTTGCCGGCGTACCAGGATTCCATGTAGGAGAGCGGCGTCGGGGAGGAAGGCACCTGCTGGTACATCTCCATGTCCCAGTAGAAGTGAGAGATGTTCTGCTCATTGCCGGCGCCGCTGTCGAAGTAGCTGCTCGCGGGCACCTGCTTGAGATCGACCTGGATGCCGATCTCCTTCAGGTTCGCCTTGACGACCGCCTGGGTCTTCTGCCGGACCTCGTTGACGCTCGTGGCGTAGGAGAGCTTGAGCTCGACGCCATCCTTCTTGCGGACGTCGCCGTCCTTGGTCCAGCCGGCAGCGTCAAGGGTCTTGTTTGCCTTGTCGGTGTCGAAGACGAAGCTCGAGTTCTTCGACTCGATCGCCGGGATGCCCTCGATGATGTTCTTCGCCGCTGGCTCGTCGTCGCCGCCGGAGTAGAACTGGCTGGCGATCTTGTCGCGGTCGATCGCCGAGGCGATCGCCTCTCGCACGGCCGGGTCGGAGAAGTGCGGGTTCGGGGTGTGCATCTCCGACCGCTGGCCATCGACCTCCTTGTTCGGGTCACTCTGGTTCAGGTCGATGCGCTCGACGTTCGCGCCCGGGGAGATGAGCAGCTTGCCCTTGCCGCCGGACTCCATCTGCTTGAGCACGGCGGGCTCGACCTGGAGGTTCCAGGCGTAATCGAACTCGCCGGTCTGGATGACCGCCCGGGCGGCGGAGGCCGCGTCGCCGCCGCCCTTGATCGTGACCTGCTTGAAGTAGGGCTTGTTGGCCTCGCGGTACTTGTCATTGATCGAGTAGACAACCTGGTCGCCGGGGGTGAAGGAATCGACCTTGTAGGGGCCGGTGCCGATCGGCTTCTGGGAGAAGGCGTCGTTGGTCTGCTTGCCCGGCGTCTTGAAGTAGTGCGCCGGGTAGATGTAGCCGGTGCTGGTGCCGGTGTGCGGCGTGTACCAGAGCGGGTTCGGGGCGGTGAAGGTCACCTTCACGGTCAGGTCATCGACGGCCTCGACCGACGCGATCGGCTCGAAGTCGCCGTAGCTGACGGAGGCGTTGGCCTTGTCCATCACCCACTTCCAGGTGAAGACGACGTCATTCGCCGTGAACGGCTCGCCATCACTCCACGTGACGCCTTCCAGCAGGTTGTAGGTGACGCTCTTCAGGTCCTTGGCCAGCAGGCCGTTCTCGACGCTCGGCACCTCCTTGACCAGCGTCGGGATGATCGTCGCGTCCGGCAGGTACTGCATCAGCGGTTCGAGCACGAGACAGGCGCCGAGGAAGTCCTTGACGCCGACGGCGGCGTGCGGGCTGAGCATGGTCGGCGCTTGCCACTGGATGATCTTGAGCGTGTCGCCCCCGCCGCGCTTCTGGTTCTCGGTGCCGGCGTCCGGCGCCTTGGCGCCGCTCTGGGCGGCGACGGCGAAGCCGTTGCGCAGCGAGCCGCCGCTGGCCTTCGCGCCCGCGACGTTGGTGAGGAAGAGGGCGCCGGCGGTGCTCATGCCGAGCGCGCTGGCGCGGCCGAGGAATTGCCGGCGGTCGATCCGCCCCTCGGTCAGCGCGGTGAAGAGGTCATGAAATGGTCCCTGAACATGTCCCATGATCCGACAACGATCCTTCCTGAAAATCCGCCACCGATTGGTGAACATGGATCATAACGGTGAACATCCCGGCAATGGCCGTGCCGGACGCGGCATCAGGAGCTGGCGGCAACGAGTCACCGGCTCTTGGGCAAACATGAGCGGCACGCCGATTGCCCAGCGCACCGCCGATGCCGGCATTCTATGAAGGGTTGGTGGGATGGGCAACAGCGCGGGGAGTGGATCGGGAAGTCGGTTATGGTTCGTGCGTTGCGGATTGCGTATCGCGCCAGGCGGGGCGCGAGTCATTCACTGGATCGGAATCCTATCGCATGAACTATGGACACCCGCTGCACTTCGGAACCTTCCTCACGCCGCGCAGCGACGAGCCGGAGGCCGTCGTTGACCTGGCCCAACGGAGCGAGGCGCTGGGCTATGACCTGGTGACCTTTCAGGATCACCCGTACCAGCCCCAATTGCTCGATACCTGGACGCTGCTCGGGTGGGTCGCCGGTCGAACCGACCGCATCCGCCTCGCCGCGAATGTGCTCAATCTGCCGCTGCGGCCGCCGTCCGTGCTGGCCCGCGCGGCGGCGAGCCTCGACGTGCTCTCCGGCGGCCGGCTGCAGCTCGGGCTCGGCGCCGGCGCCTTCTGGCCGGCGATCGCGGCGATGGGCGGCGAGCGGCGCGCGCCGGGCGAGGCCGTCGCGGCGCTGGAAGAAGCGATCGACGTCATCCGCGAGATGCTGGAGGGCACGGGCAAGACGGTCCGCTATCAAGGGGACCACTACCGCCTCGCCGGGGCGCAGGGCGGTCCGCTGCCGGCGCACGACATTCCTCTTTGGGTCGGCGCGATGAAGCCGCGCATGTTGCGCCTCATCGGTCGCAAGGCGGATGGCTGGGTGGCGACGCTTTCCTATCTCCAACCTGGCCAGCTCGCCGAGGGGAACCGGCTCATCGACGCGGCCGCGCAGCGGGCCGGACGCGATCCGCGCGAAATCCGCCGCATCCTCAACATTTCGGGTCGCTTCGCGGCCGATCGCGCCGGATTTCTCGACGGGCCGCCCGAGGTGTGGGTCGAGGATTTGTTACCGCTCGTCGTCGACGAGGGTGTCGGTACCTTCATCCTCATGATCGACGATGCCGGGACGATTGAGCGATTCGCGCGGGAGGTTGCGCCGGTGCTCCGCGCCGCGGCGGAAGCGGCGGTGCCGGGCGCGTTCGCCGGTCCGGCGCCGCGTCGCACCTCCGCCCGCGCGAAGCGGCGCCAGGGGATCGACTACGATGGCCTGCCACCGTCGCTGCGGGAGACGGCGATCGAGCCGGGTGACATCGGGTACACGCGGGTAAAGTCCACCTACATGCGCGGCGGCGCGCCGGGGCTCGTCCTGCAACCGGGCAACACGGGGGAGGTCGTCGAGGCGCTGGCGTTTGCCCGCGCGCAGACCGATGTGCCGCTCGCGATCCGGAGCGGCGGCCACGGCGTCAGTGGCCGCTCGACCAACGATGGCGGCATCGTCATCGACCTCGCCCGCCTGCATGCGATCGAGGTGCTGGACGAGGCGAACCGCCTCGTGCGGGTCGAGCCGGGCGCGCGCTGGATGGACGTGGCCACCGCGCTCGCGCCCTACGGCTGGGCGCTGACCTCCGGCGATTACGGCGGGGTCGGGGTCGGTGGGCTGGCGACGGCCGGCGGGATTGGCTGGCTGGCGCGACAGCACGGCCTGACGATCGACCACATCCGGGCGGTCGAGATGGTGCTGGCCGACGGCACGGTCGTCCGCGCGCGCGACGAGGAGCACAGCGACCTCTTCTGGGCCGTGCGCGGCGCCGGCGCGAACTTCGGCATCGTGACGTCGTTCGAGTTCACGGTCGATGTGGTCGGCAATCTCGGCTGGGCGCAGTTCGTCTTCGACGCGAGCGACACGGCCGGCCTGCTGGAGCGGTGGGGCCAAGCTATCGAGGCGTCGCCCCGCGATGTCACGAGCGAGATACTCCTCGGCCGGCCGCGCACCGGCCAGCCATTGCTCGCCCAGGCGATGGTGACCGTCGCCAATGACAGCCCGGAGACGATCATCAGCCGGCTCCAGCCCATCGCGACTATCGCGCCGCTCTACGACCAGCGCATCGTCATCACGCCCTACGCGGCGCTCATGGCCAATGCGCCGGAGGGCTACCACACCGGGCAGGGCGAGCCGGTGGCGCACTCCGGATTGATCGCCCACATCACACCGGCCTTCGCCGCCGACGCGGCCCGGTTGATCCGCTCCGGCGCGACCTACTTCTTCCAGATGCGCTCGGTCGGCGGCGCGGTGGCAGATGTCCCGCCGGACGCGACGGCCTACGCCAACCGGGCCGCCAACTTCCAGGTCGTGGCGTTCGGCGCGAGCCGGCGGCGGTTGGACCCGTTGTGGGATGAGCTGCGCGGCCAGTTCGACGGCATGTATCTCAGCTTCGAGACGGATCGGAGCGTCGAGCGGCTCCACGACGCCTTTCCGCCGCCGACGCTGCGCCGGCTGCGGACATTGAAGGCCCGATACGACCCCGACAACGTCTTTCGCGACAATTTCAACATCGCGCCGCTCACGCTCGTTGATTGATCGGCAAGGATCCTGCAGATGCCTGACAACACACCAGACCTGCTCTTCGGCACGTTCAGCACGCCCGTGGCCCAGCCGCCGCACCAAGCCGTCGATCTGGCGATCGTGGCGGATCGGGCGGGGCTCGACCTGGTGACGTTCCAGGACCATCCCTATCAGTCCGCGTTCTACGACACCTGGACATTGCTCTCCTACGTCGCGGCGCGCACCGAGCGCGTCCATCTCGCCGGCAATGTGCACAACCTGCCGTTGCGGCCGCCGGCGGTGCTGGCCCGCAGCGCCGCCAGCCTCGACCGGCTCAGCGGCGGCCGGGTCGAGCTGGGCCTCGGCGCCGGGGCGTTCTGGGAGGGGATCGCCGCGATGGGCGGGCGACGTTTGTCGCCGGGCGAGGCGGTCGAGGCGCTGGAGGAAGCGATCCAGATCATCCGGGCGATATGGGACACGAGCACGCGCGGCGGCGTCAGAGTCGAAGGCACGTACTACACGGTGCGCGGCGCCAAGCGCGGACCCGCGCCGGCGCATGACATCGGCATCTGGCTCGGCGCCTACAAGCCGCGGATGCTGCGCCTGACCGGCCGCATCGCCGACGGCTGGCTGCCATCGCTCGGCTACCTCTCCGGCGGTCCAGCCGACCTGGCGGCGATGAACCGGCAGATCGACGAGGGCGCGGCGCAGGCGGGTCGCGATCCGGCCGCGATCCGCCGGATGCTGAACATCGGCGGCCAGTTCGCGGCGGAGCGGCGCGGGTTCCTCGCCGGGCCGCCACGGCAATGGGCGGAGGAGCTGGCCGACCTGTGGTTCACCCACCGCATCTCCGCGTTCATCCTCGCGGTCGACGATCCCTACACGATCGAGCTGTTCGCCGGCGAGGTCGCCCCGGCGACTCGCGAGCTCGCCGCCGCTGGCGCGACCTCGTAGCGGTGGAACTCGCACCGGTCGTCAGCGTTCCGTGCCAAGGGTGCTCGCGCCACAACACACACCCGCCCGGGCAATTGCCCGGGCGGGTGTGGATCGATGCCAGATTGGACGGTGCGCTTACGCCTTCGTCCAGTTGGCGATGTTCCAGTAGACGAACTCGAAGCCGACGCCGATCGCAACGTTCTTTTCCTGCAGCTCGTTCGCGATCGCGTAGGTATCGGACGAACGCTGGACCTCCGGGATGACCGCGACTTCGTTGATGACGAGGTCGTTCATCTTAATCAGGAGCGCCGATGCCTTCTCGAAATCGATCTCCTTGGCGAGCTGGTCGTACAGGGCGTCGTAGTCCGCGTTCACCCAGCGCTGCGAGTTCTGGCCTTGCCATCCATTGGATTTCTGGGCGATGTTCGTGTTGTTTTTGCCGGCGTACCAGCCGGCCATGTACTTGGCCGGAATCGGCGAGGCGGCGTTGTTCGTCCACATGGCCGTGTCCCAGTAGAAGTGCCCCGTGTTCTGATCGTTTCCGGCCGAGGTATCGAAGAAGACGCCGGAATCAATCTGCACCAGGTTGACCTTGCAGCCGAGCTTCGACCAGGCCTGCTTGACCACCGCCTGCGTCTTCTGCCGCACCTGGTTGATGGTCGTCGCGTAGTTGAAGGTCAGCTCCTGGCCATCCTTCTTGCGGACGCTGCCCTCCATCTTCCAGCCCGCCTCGTCGAGCAGCTTGCCGGCCGCGTCGAGGTTGTACTCCCACTTGGTGTCGGAGGAGGTGAAGGACTTGAGCCCGACGAGGACATTGGCGGTCGCTGGCTGGCCGAGACCATAGAACTGGGTGGCGATGACATCGCGCTGCACCGCCATGTTGAGCGCCTGCCGCACCTTCAGGTCGGTGAAGATCGGGTTCGGGGTACCGAGATGCGACCGCTGGCCGTCGACTTCCTTGTTGGGGTCGCTGAAGTTGAAGTGGATTCGCTCGACGCTCGTGCCCAGTTCGGTGACGACCTTGCCCTTGCCGCCGGACTCCATGTTCTGGAGGATGGCCGGCTCGACCTGGAGGTTCCAGGCGAATTGGTATTCGCCGGTCTCGAGCACCGCGCGTGCCGCCGAAGCGGCGTCGCCGCCGCCCTTGAGACTGACCTTGGCGAAGTACGGCTTGTTCGGCTCGCGGTACTTCTCGTTCGCCGAGTAGACGACCAAGTCGCCGGGGGTGAAGGAATCAACGACGTAGGGTCCGGTGCCGATCGGCTTGGACGCAAACGCCTGGTTGGGATCGTCGGGTCCCTTGAACTTGTGCGCGGGGTAGATCGGCCCGTTGGTGCCGCCAACGAACGGCTCGAACCAGTTGGCCGCCGGGTCCTTGAGCGTGACGACCGCGGTCAGGTCGTCCTTGGCGGTGATGTCCTTGATGACGTCCCAGACCGCGATATTGACCGCGTTGTTGCTCGGCGTGGTAATCCATTTCCAGGTGAAGATGACGTCCTTGGCCGTGAACGGCTCGCCATCGCTCCAGGTGATGCCGTCGGCGATCTGCAAGGTAAAGCTGGAGAGGTCCTTGGCCAACAGACCGTTGTCGACGCTGGGCACCTCCTTGATCAGGTTCGGGATGATGGTGCCGTCCGGCAGGTAATGCATCAGCGGCTCGACGACGAGCTGGCCGGCCATGAAGTCCTTGTCGCCGCCGGCGATCTGGGGCGAGAGCAGGGTCGGCGCCTGCCACTGGATCAACTTCAGCTCGCCGCCCTCACCGCGCTTCTGGCTCTCGGTCCCGGTGTCCGGCGCCTTGGCGGTGCTGCCTTGAGCGTAGAAGGCGAAGCCGTTCCGGCTGCCGCCGCGGGCGGCGACTTGGGCGGCATTGGCACAGAAGATGGCGACGCCCGCCCCAATACCGAGCGCGGTGGACCGTTCGATGAAGTCCCGCCGGGTGATCTCCCCAGCCTTCAGGGATGCGTAGAGCCGCCCGAATGGGCCGGTCGAACCATGCTGTTCCATTGGGGTCGTCCCCGTCCTTTCCTCACGCGCCGTGGGCGCTATGCCCTTCTGACCGTGCTGGCCGTTAAAACCCCGTATGGCTTGAGCGACAATAGTGGCAAGCCGTGAGCCTCCTGTCAAACGGCCGGAATAGCCGAAAAGCTATGCCCAATGCGCTGCGCCCGGGCACCTGCCCGGGCGCAGCGCTGTGAACGCTGGATATGGGGCGCGGCTATTGCGCCTTCGTCCAGTTGGCGATGTTCCAGTAATCGTACTCGAACGAGCTGCCGGCAACATTGTCGTTGTTGATCTTGTTGGAGAGCGCGTAGGTCGTGGCGGCGCGGTTGACCTCCGGGATGAGCGCGACATCGTTGATGATGAGGTCGTTCATCTTGATCAACGTCTCCGACGCCTTCTCCATGTCTGTCTCTTTGATCAACTGTTCGTAGAGCGCGTCGAAGTCGGCGTTCTGCCAGCGGATCACGTTCTGGCCCTGCCACTGGTTCGACTTCTGCGAGATGTTCGCGCCGTTCTTGCCGGAGTACCAGCCGACCATGAAGCTGGTCGGGATCGGCGAGCCGGCGCCGTTGGTGTACATCCCGATGTCCCAGTAGAAGTGGCCGGTGTTCTGCTCGTTGCCCGGCGACGTGTCGAAGAAGACGCCGGCGTCGATCTGGATCAGGGTGACCTTGCAGCCGATCTTGCTGAAGGCCTGCTTGACGATGGCCTGCGTCTTTTGCCGGACCTGATTGATGGTCGTCGCGTAGTTGAAGGCCAGCTCCTGGCCGTCCTTCTTGCGCACGTCGCCCTCCATCTTCCAGCCGGCTTCGTCGAGCAGCTTGTTGGCCTGATCGAGGTTGTACTCCCACTTGGTGTTCTTGGAGGTGAACGATTCGAGCCCGGTCAGGATGTTGGCCGTCGCCGGCTGGCCGGGACCGTAGAGCTCGGTCGCGATCACGTCGCGCTGCACAGCCAGGTTGAGCGCCTGTCGCACCTTCAGGTCGCTGAGGATCGGGTTCGGCGTGTGCATCTCCGACCGCTGCCCGTCGACCTCCTTGTTCGGGTCGCTGTGGTTGAGGTTGAGGCGCTCGACCGACGTACCCTGCACGGTCACGATCTTGCCCTTGCCGCCGGCCTCCATCTGCTTGAGGATGTCGGGCTCGACCTGCAGGTTCCAGGCGTAGTCGAACTCGCCGGTCTCCATCACCGCCCGCGCGGCGGAGGCGGCATCCCCGCCGCCCTTGATGATGACCTTGGCGAAGTACGGCTTGTTCGGCTCGCGGTACTTCTCGTTCGCCGAATAGACCACCTGGTCGCCCGGCGTGAAGGTGTCGATGACGAAGGGGCCGGTGCCGAGGGGCTTGGTCGCGAACGCCTTGCCGGGGTCGTCCGTGCCCTTGAAGGCGTGGGCCGGATAGATCGGCCCGTTGGTGCCGCCCGTGAAGGGGACGAACCAGGTGGCCGAAGGATCCTTGAAGGTGACGACGGCGGTGTGATCGTCCTTGGCGGTGATCTCCTTGATCACGTCCCAGACGGCGAAGGTGACCGAGGCGTTGCTCGGCGTGGTGATCCACTTCCAGGTGAAGACGACGTCCTTCGCCGTGAAGGGCTGGCCGTCGGACCAGGTGATGCCATCCGGGATGGTGTACGTGACGGTGGAGAGGTCCTTGGCCAGCAGGCCGTTGTCGACGCTCGGCACCTCCTTGATCAGGTTCGGAATGATGGTGCCGTCCGGCAGGAAGTGCATCAGCGGCTCGACCACGAGCGCGCCGGCCAGGTAATCCTTGTCGCCGTTGGCGATGTGCGGGGAGGCCAGCGTCGGCGCCTGCCACTGGAGCAGCTTCAGCTCGCCGCCCTCACCACGCTTCTGATTCTCGGTGCCGGCGTCCGGCGCCGTCGTGGCTTTGTTCTGGGCGTAGACGGCCCAGCCGTTGCGGCTGCCACCGCTCGCGGCCACCTGTGCCGCGTTGGCGCAAAAGATGGCGACGCCCGCGCCCACGCCGAGCGCGGTGGACCGTTCGATGAACTGGCGCCGGCTGATCTCCCCGGCCTTCAGCGATGCGTAGAGCCGCCCGAACGGGCCGGTCGAACCATGATGCTCCATGGGGCAGTTGCCCTGACCTTTCCTCACGCGCCGTGGGCGCTTCTGACATGTGGCCGCGTTTGGCCACAATTTTAGCCGGATGACTTGAGCGCGAATTCTCTCAAGTCATCCGGCATCTGTCAACCGATTTGGCCACCAGTTTGGACTGCGGCCGTTATGGCCGGTTCCAGTTGGCGATGTTCCAGTAGTCGAGCTCGAAGCCCGGGCCGACCATCACGTTCTCGTCGCGGAGCTGATTCGAGATGGCGTAGACATCGCCGGCGCGGTTGACCTCCGGGATGAGGGCGACATCGTTGATCATGATGTCGTTCATCTGGATGATCATGCTGGCGGCCTTCTCGGCGTCGGTCTCCTTGAGCAGTTGCTCGTAGAGCGCGTCGTAGTCCTTGTTGACCCAGCGCTGGAAGTCCTGCCCCTGCCACTGGTTCGCCTTCTGCGCGATGTTGTCGCCATTCGGGCCGGAGTACCAGCCGAACATGTACGAGACGGGCACGGGCGAGCCGGCGCCGTTGGTGTACATGTTGATGTCCCAGTAGAAGTGGTTGATGTTCTGGGTGTTGCCGGCGGAGCCATCGAAGAAGACGCCGGAATCGACCTGCTGGAGCTGGACCTTGATGCCCAGCTTGGAGAAGGCTTGCTTGACGACCGCCTGCGTCTTCTGGCGCACCTGATTGATGGTCGTGGCGTAGGTGATGGAGAGTTCCTGGCCGTCCTTCTTGCGGACATCGCCCTCCATCTTCCACCCCGCCTCGTCGAGCAGCTTGCCCGCCTGGTCGAGGTTGTACGCCCACTTCGTGTTCTTCGACGTGATGGACGGGACGCCGGTCACGATGTTGGCGGTGGCGTTCTGTCCGAAACCGTAGAACTGGGTCGCGATGACATCGCGCTGGACGGCCATGCTCATCGCCTGTCGCACCTTGATATCCGAGAGGATCGGGTGCGGCGTGTGCATCTCCGAGCGCTGGCCGTTGACCTCCTTGTTGGGGTCGGAAAAGTTGATGTTGATGCGCTCGACGTTGGTGCCGACGGTGCTCTTGACCGTGCCCCGCTGGCTGCTTTTCTGCATCTCCTCGAGCACGGCGGGCTCGACCTGGAGGTTCCAGGCGAAGTCGTATTCGCCGGTCTCCAGCACGGCGCGACCGGCCGAGGCCGCGTCGCCGCCGCCCTTGATGTTGACCTTCGCGAAGAAGGGCTTGTTCGGCTCGCGGTAGTTGTCATTGATCGAATAGATCGCCTGATCGTTGGGCGTGAAGCTGTCCAGCTTGTACGGCCCGGTGCCGACCGGGTGCGTGTCGAACTGGACGTTGCGGTCCTTGAAGTCCTTGAACTTGTGCGCCGGGTAGATCGGCCCGTTGATGCCGCCGACGAAAGGCTCGAACCACGCCGCCGAGGGCGACTTGTAGGTCGCGACGACCGTCAGGTCATCCTTCGCCTCGACCTTGGCGAGCGGCTGCCAGACGCCGATCGTGACCGAGTTGTTGCCCTCGAAGGTGATCCACTGCCAGGTGAAGACGACATCCTTGGCCGTGAATGGTTGGCCGTCGGACCACTTGATATTGGGCAGGAGATTGATCGTGACGCTGGAGAGATCCTTGGCCAGCAGTCCATTCTCGACCGACGGCACTTCCTTCACCAGGTTCGGGACGATGGTGCCGTCCTCGAGATAGTGCATCAGCGGTTCGACGACCAGGCAGGATGCCAGGTAGTCCTTGGTGCCGGTGGCGGTGTGCGGCACGGCGATGGTGGCCGCCTGCCACTGGATCAGCTTCAGCTCGCCGCCCGCGCCGCGCTTCTGGTTCGCGGTGCCGGCTTCCGGCGCCTTGGCGGCGTTGCTCTGGGCATAGAAGGCGAAGCCGTTCTGGCTGCCGCCGCTGGCGGCGGCCTGCGCGGCGTTGGCGCAGAAGATGGCGACCGCGCCGGCGACGCCGAGCGCGGTGGAGCGCTCGATGAACTCCCGGCGGGTGATCTCGCCCGCTTTCAGCGATGCGTAGAGCCGGCCGAAGGGGCCGGTGAAACCCTGTTGTGCCATGCGACGCTGCCCGTCCTTTCGTATCAACGATGACCGATGGACCTGTTCCGCGCGATGGTGGTGACGGCCTGCCGGGAGGCCGCGAGGAGGGGTGGTTCCCCGGCGGCGTTGCCGGGGAACCGGTGGCTTGTTACGCCTTCGTCCAGTTGGCGATGTTCCAGTAGTCGAGCTCGAAGCCCGGACCGACCATGATGTTGTCGTTGTTCAGGGTGTTCGCGATCGCGTAGCTGTCGGCGGCGCGGTTGACCTCCGGGATGAGCGCCACATCGTGGATGATGAGGTCGTTCATCTGGATCAGCATGGCCGAGGCCTTCTCCGCGTCGGTCTCCTTGACCAGCGACTCGTAGAGCGCGTCGTAGTCCTTGTTGATCCAGCGCTGGAAGTTCTGGCCCTGCCACTGGTTCGACTTCTGCGCGATGTTCGAGCCGTTCTTGCCCGAATACCAACCGAACATGTACGAGACCGGGATCGGCGACGAGGGGTTGTTCGTGTACATGTTGATGTCGGTGTACATGTGGTTGATGTTCTGGGTGTTGCCGGCGGAGCCGTCGAAGAAGACGGTCGCGTCCACCTGTTGCAACTGGACCTTGATGCCCAGCTTGGTGAATGCCTGTTTCACCACCGCCTGGGTCTTCTGGCGGACCTGATTGATCGAGGTCGCGTACGTGATGGAGAACTCCTGGCCGTCCTTCTTGCGGACATCGCCCTCCATCTTCCAACCGGCTTCGTCCAGCAGCTTGCCCGCCTGATCGAGGTTGTATTCCCACTTGGTGTCCGTCGAGGTGAAGGACTTGAGCCCAGCCAGGATGTTGGCCGTCGCCGGCTGGCCCGGACCATAGAACTGGTTGGCGATCACGTCGCGCTGCACGGCGAGGTTCATGGCCTGCCGCACCTTGTCATCCGTGAAGATCGGGTGCGGCGTGTGCATCTCCGAGCGCTGGCCGTTGACCTCCTTGTTGGGGTCGGAAAAGTTGATGTTGATGCGCTCGATGCTCGTGCCCTGGACGACGATCCACTTGCCCTTGCCGCCGGACTCCATCTGCTTCAGCACGGCCGGCTCGACCTGCAGGTTCCAGGCGAAGTCCTCCTCGCCGGTCTCCAGCACGGCGCGCGCCGCCGAGGCCGCGTCGCCGCCGCCCTTCATGTTGATGCTCTTGAAGTATGGCTTGTTCGGCTCGCGGTAGTTGTCGTTGACCGAGTAGATCGCCTGGTCGCCGGGCTTGAAGGAGTCGATCTTGTACGGCCCGGTGCCGATCGGCGCGGTGTCGAACGGCGCGTTGCGATCCTTGAAGTCCTTGAACTTGTGCGCCGGGTAGATGGCGCCGTAGGTCCCGCCGGCGAACGGCTCGAACCAGTTGGCCGCCGGGGAGGCGAAGGTGCAGACGACGGTGTGGTCGTCTTTCGCCTCGGCCTTGGAGATCGCCTGCCAGACGCCGACCGAGACGGAGGCGTTGCCCTCGAAAGTGATCCACTGCCAGGTGAAGACGATGTCCTTGGCCGTGAACGGTTGGCCGTCGGACCACTTGATGTCGGGCAGGAGCTCGAAGGTGACGGTCGAGAGATCCTTGGCCAGCAAGCCGTTCTCCACCGACGGCACGCGCTTGACGAGGTTCGGGATCAGCGAACCGTCCTCGAGGTAGTGCATGAGCGGCTCGAGCACGATGCAGGATGCCAGGTAGTCCTTGGTGCCGGTGGCGGTGTGCGGCACGGCGATGCTCGCCGCCTGCCACTGGATGAGCCGGAGCTCGGGCCCCGCGCCGCGCTTCTGGTTCTGGGTGCCGGCATCCGGCGCCTTGCCCGTGCCCGCGGTGTTGCTCTGAGCGTAGAAGGCGAAGCCGTTCTGGCTGCCGCCGCTGGCGGCGGCCTGCGCGGCGTTGGCGCAGAAGATGGCGACCGCGCCGGCGACGCCGAGCGCGGTGGAATGCTCGATGAACTCCCGGCGGGTGATCTGCCCGGCCCGGAGCGAATCGTACAGACGACCGAATGGACCTTGTGCGACCATGTCTGCTTTGACCTCCTCGCAACGGTATACGCGTGTTCCGACGATCTGGTGCTGCTGTCCAGCCTGGTCGGGGCGTGTCCCAATGCCAACGGTGCCGTCTGGGTCCCGGGATCGCTCGTGGCGCGGAGCGATAGTAGTGATGAGGAAGAACGGGAGCGCGTGGCGACGTCGCCACGCGCTCCTCGCGAACTAGCTGGCCGGCGTCGCCACCGGGCTCGCGGCGGGGGAAGCGACCACGTTCGGCACCTCCACCGTCGCCGGCGGGGTGACCGTGATCGTGGCGATCATGCCCTTCGCCGCGTGCGACTGGCCATCCGGCGCCTGGATGAAGCAGGCGATGACATACGTGCCGGGGGTCAGCCCCTCCAGCAGCATGTCGCCCTGTTCGCCGACCGGCAGGAAGAGCTGGCCGACGAAGCTGATGCCCTCGCTCGACATCTTGGTGGGATCGAGATTGGCGATGTTCTTCGCATCGTAGCCGTCCGGCACCTGGAACATGATGATCTCATGCTCCATCTTGCCGGCGTTGGTGCCGTGGATCATGATCGCCGGCAGCGCGGCGATTTCGGCCGGGCTGACGTCGTAGGCGTATTCGCTCGAATCGGTCGCGGCCTGCACGCCGACGGTCGCCATGTCCTGATCGGTCGTCGGGGTGAGCTCGTACTCCTGGTCGACCATCAGGTACTTGTCGGCCGGCACCAGCACCCAGACGTAGTGGAAGACCTGCTTGCCGAACGTGACCTGGTAGTCGACGGCGTAGTTGCCACCGCTGAGCTGCTGGACGCCGTGGAACTGCTCGTTGCTGAACTTCGCGAAGGCGCCGAGCTGCTCGAGCTGCGCGGCCACCGTGTAGAGGTTGGTCGTGCCGAATTGGGCCTGCCGGTAGGCGTCGGTCATCAGCGCGGCCGTGCCGGTGTAATTGCCACTATCGAAGCAGGCATAGAGGTTGCGCACTGCCCCTTCGACCATATCGATGGTGGCCTGGTCGGTGACGTCCGTGCCGGTTGGCGCCGTCGGAGCGGCGACCGGGCTGGCCATCGGCGTGGCTGCCGGCGTCCCCATCTCCATGCCCGGCGCCTCCGCCATCGCCGCGGGCGTGCCGGCCGGCACTTGCGGCGCCTGGCAGGAGACGGCCGACGCGACGGGCGAAGCCGCCGGGCTGGCGCCCGGCGTGGCGCTCTGGGCCAGCGCCGCGCCACCGCCAAGTGTCAGACCCGCCGCCATGACGGCCGCCAATACGGTCGACGACCGTGGGATGCGCCCTCCGAACCGTCTTCGAGTCGTGGTCCCGATCGACATGCTCGATTCCCTCCCTGGATAACTGCCGCCCACGCAAACCATTCCCACGTGGGCGGCCGATCGATTGTGAACCGAAAACTTCGGGAAGTGTGGACTGGATAGCGCTCTGGGGTCAACCTGTACGTACGCATAATGGCGCCCCTGCCTACTCCCGGTCAGCCGCCAGGCATAGGCCCATGGTCATTCATCCGCAGCCGTGGACGATCGCGGCACGGACCCTGCAGTTATGCGGCAAACCCGGCGACCGGCTGCGCAGCCGCGGCCGGCCATTTGGCGATCGCCGAGGAAAGGGACGTTTCATATGAAGAGCATGGGGCTGCTCGTGTTGCGGCTGGTGCTGGGCACCATCTTCGCGGCACACGGCTATCCCAAGCTGTTTGGCGGCAAGGGGATGGGCCAGCAGGTGCCGGATCAGGCCAAAGCGTTGCTGGGCGATACCTTCGTGAGCTCGATGGAGCAGGGCGGCGTGCAGCAGACGGCGTTGTGGCTGGAATCGATCAATGTGCCCAACCCGCAGCTCTCGGCCTGGGCGATCGGGCTGGCTGAGTTCGGCGGCGGCTTGGCGCTGCTCTCCGGTGTGCAAGCCCGGCTGGCCGCGCTGGTGCTCGTCTTTTCGCAGCTCGTCGCCATCCGGAAGGTCCACCTCAACCAGGGGTTGGTCAACGGGTTCGAGCTCAATCTGAGCCTGATCGCCGGTCTGCTGGCGATCGCCCTCCGTGGTCCCGGCAAGCTGCTGACCATGGATTGAGGCGCGCTTGACCACGGGACCGATGGTCTGGGACGATCCCTCCGACCCGCCAGGCCGCGGGTGATCAACCCGGAGGTGTCCATGTCCCAATCCGTCGCGCCCGCGCAGGCAATTGCCGGCCGGGCCAGTGGCCGTGTGCCGTTCACGAAGATGAACGGCAGCGGCAACGACTTCATCGTCATCGACAACCGGCCGGCGTTGCTCGCCGAGCGGGAGATCGCGCCTTTCACTCGCGCCGTCTGCCGTCGCGGCGTCGCCCTTGGCGCCGATGGCGTGGTGCTGATCGAGGATCCGCGGCCGGGCGATGAGCCCGCCGACTTCCGGTGGCGCTATTTCAACGCCGACGGATCGGAGGGCGAGCTGTGCGGCAACGGCGCGATGTGCGGCGCGCGCTTCGCCGTCCTCAACGGCATCGCGCCGGCCCGGTGCCGGTTCCTGACGCTGGACGGACCGGTCGACGCCGAGGTTGTTCCCGCAGACGCCGGTCCGGGGCTGGTGCGGATCGCGATCGCCGATCCGGTCCCCTTCCGCCCGCCGGTGACCCTGACGGCCGCCGGCCGCTCGCTGGCGTTCACCTCCCTGCGGGTCGGCGTGCCGCACGCGGTCGCCGTCGTGGACGATGCGGACGCCTTCGTCGGCGCGGCGGACTTCGCGCAGATCGGCGCGGCGATCCGGCACGATCCCCACTTCACGCCGGACGGCGCGAATATCAACATCATCCACGTCATCGACGGCCAGACGCTGCGGATGCGCACCTATGAACGCGGTGTGGAGGCGGAGACCCTGGCCTGCGGCACCGGCGCGGTGGCGAGCGCGGTCATCGCGACCGCGCGGGGGCTGGCGCGGCCGCCGGTGACGGTGATCACGAGCAGCGGGCGCCCATTGCGGGTCGCGTTCACGCCCGATGGGGACAGCGCGCGCACGGTCACGCTCGCCGGCGAGGCGCGAATCGTGGCGACCGGCGAGCTCTGGCCGGAAGCCTGGGTATGAATAGAAGTAAGAGTGCATCATCGTGGCACATCGCTTGCCTTGCATCGCCTATCCCGGCGAGTAGGTCGCATCGCCGTGATGAGAGGAGCGTGGGTTCATGAACGCCGCCTTGCCAACAACCGCGATCGCGGGGCCATGGGATATTCCGATCGGCGCGCCGGTCGTTGACCGCGCGGGCGAATCGCTCGGCCGCGTGGTGGAGGCCGATACCTCGGATCTCCACGTGCGGCGCGGCTGGTTCTTCATGCCGACCGTTGCCATCCCCCTCGGTCACGTCGCCCGCTACGACGACGGCATCCTGTGGCTGGACATCAGCCGCGAGGAGCTGGCGCGCCGGTCCTGACATCGGGCGCCAGTACGCCGTGCGTGGCGCTTGCGCGGGGTGCTACGATGGTCCCAGGTCCGGGACGTACCAATGGCGACCTGAAGCGGGACCGGCGTGAGCCGGTCAGCAGGAAGTGATGGATGATCGTCCTGCGCGACATGTCCCGGACGACCTGTGGCCATGGGAGCGAGCCAGCCGGAGATGGGCCGGCAAGAGGGCAGGCTGGCACGCGACATGCGTACCGCCGCGCGGTGTAACGCCGAGGTATCGCGAGAGGCGATCACGTGACCACCGACTTTGTCGTTCTGGGCGAGCGACGCGACGATCCATCCCAATTGCTGCTGCGCGGGGACGACGGCGACTTCTATGCCTACGACCTTGCGACCGGACACGTTTCGGCGATCAAGGTCGATGCGGCGTGGGCGGTGGACCCGCCACCGCGCGCGCCGGCCGGAACGCGACCGGAGCCCCGGCCCGACGACCGCGCGCTCGAGTAGCGCGGCCACACATCCCGGATGAGCAACGCGCCGGCATCATGCCGGCGCGTTTTCCATCGTTCCAGGCGCGGTCTGGTGCGGACACGTCCGAGACGGAATCTGTGCCATTATTGTGTGGGTTCAGCGGGATGCGGGCGGCGACCAGTGCCAGTGGCATGACGGTCCGGGCCGTTCTACCATGATGTGATCAATCGCGTCGCGCGCCCTGCATGTGGGCAGACCCGATCCGCGCGACGAGCAGACCGGCCAGCCGGCGCCTGACGGCCCGGATCGCCAGGTGGAGATGACCAGCTTGATGACCGAGACGAGCACGACCGCCGACGACGCGACCGCGACGCAGGCCACGACGAACGGATCGGCACCCACGTCAGCCGACGAGACCACGACCGCCCCAGCAGAAAACGCCGCCGCGACGACGGCGACGCCGGAATCGACCGACGAGTGGTACGCGACCGCCGCCGGCCAGCCGGGACCGCCCGAGGTCTCCCCCGACGGCGCGGCCATCGCCTATCTCCAGCCTGATGCCGAGGGCACGCTACACCTCTGGGTCAGCCCGGTCGATGGCGGCGAGGCGGAGGAGCTGCCGGTGCCCTTCACGCTGGTCGAGGACCGCGATCCGGAGACGGGTCGCGCGATCCGCGGGCCGCAGTGGGCGCCGAACGGCGAGTGGATCGCCGTCGCCGGCGAGCGTGGGCCGGGCCGCACGGCGATCTGGCTCGTGCCCTACGCCACGCCCGCCGAGGAGGAGCGCCAGCGCCATGAGGAGGAGGATCGCGAGCCGGTCGTGCTCTGCGACCACCCGGCCTCCGACCGCTCGCCGCGCTGGTCGCCCGACGGCGAGACGATCGCCTTCGTCTCCCACCGCGACGGCCACGACACCATTGCGCTAGCCCCGGCGCTCGGAGGCGACCCGGCGACGACGATCACCTTCGGCCCGGGCGACGATCGCGAGCCGGTCTGGTCGCGCGATGGCAAGATGCTCGCCTTCTGCCGACGCCGTGACGACGGGCCGGATCACGCCGACATCGTCGTCTACGTTCACGAGACCGGCGAGGTCAAGAGCCTGACGGCCGAGAAGGCGAGCGCGATCCGCCACTCGCTCGACTGGGTGCCGGGCCGCAACATGATCGCCTACGTCACCCGGGAGACCGACTGGCTGACGATCGCGGTCATCAACACCGACAACAACGCCGGCTGGGTCGTGACCCGCGAAGCCGGCGACAAGACCGATCCGCGCTTCCACCCTGACGAGACGCGGCTGGTCTACGTCCGCACCGAGGGCTTTTCGACCGTCCTCTGCGAGCGTGGGTTGCACGCCTCCGGCGCGACGACGATCGATCCGGGCGAAGGGGTCGTCTCCTATCCCCGCTGGGGCGCGGACAAGAAGGTCATCTATGGTTTCAGTGCGCCGCAGCGCCCCTTCGGCTTCCTGATCCAGGACAACCTGACCAACACCGACCGGCTGCCGATCCAGACGGGCGAGAGCGACGCGCCGACCGGCGCGCGCTTCCGGCAACCGTCTCCCTTCGAGTACAAGGTCGGCCCGGAGGAGCAGTTCACCGGGCTGCTCTACCGCACGTCGCACCAGGCGGGAGCGACACCGGCCGTCGTCTATCTGCCGGACGGGCCGCTGGCGACGCGGCAGGGCGCCTTCCAGATCGAGGAGCAGGCGCTGGCCAGCAGCGGCATGGCCGTGCTGACGCCAGTCATCCATGGCGCGACCGGCTTCGGCGCGCCGCTGGAGGCGGATCTGGCCGCCTTCGCCGACACCGAGCTGGAGATCACCGACATCGCCGAGGCCGGGCTGGCGCTGCAGGCGCAGAAGGACATCCTCGAGCACCGGGTGGGCATCGTCGGCGCCGGCTTCGGCGGCACGCTGGCACTGCTGACCGCCGGGGCGCGGCCGGGCATCTACGGCGCCGTCGTCGCGATCGACCCGATTCTCGACTGGGGCGCGGAGCTGGACGGCGCCGACGGACCGTGGCGGAACTGGATCTTCCGCCAGTTCGGCTCGCCGGTCACCTTCCTCGACCGCTACGCGATGCGGACGCCGGCAACCTTCGCCGCCCTGCTCGACGTGCCCGTGGCGCTGATCCGGACGGAGACTGCCTCGCCCGCGCGCCGGGCGCAGATGGCCGAGTTCACCGACTACCTCGACGCCGCCGGCGTGGAGTACGAGCTGATCGAATCGCCGCGCCGGCCGCTGCCGGTGACGCTGCGTGAGGTCGGCAAGTTCCTCGGCGAGCACTTCCGCGAGGCGGCCCGCGCCGCCGGCGAGTCCGAGGCGACGACCGTCGAGGGCTCGGAGGACGTCTAGCGTCCGATTGGAGGAGCGAATCTGAACAGGGAGTGACGGCGCCAGTTCGGCGCCGTCATTCGCGTCATTGCCAAGAAGAGGAGGCGGGCGTGAAACATGGCCGGGTTGCTCCTCGTCGAAATCAACCGGTGATCGTCACGTCGGCCGAGGCGCCTGTTCACGCGCACAAGCTCTGTCCAGATCGGCTCAGTTGTGGATAGAGCGACGTATACTTGGCGTGACACAGCAAGGAGGCTCCCATGGCACAGACGCACACACCACCGACCGAAACCGTCATGAAGCTCACCGATACCAAGCAGCAGCTCAGCCAGGTGATCAACCGCGTCGCCCGGGGCGAGACCCGCGTCGTCGTCGAGAAGAGCGGCCTGCCCGTCGCGGTCATCATCTCGACCGAGGAGTATCGGAAGTTCAAGGAACACGAGGAAGCACGCAAGGCTCGTCGCGCCGAGCTTCACGAGCTTTTCTCGCAGTTCAGTGATGCCTTCAAAGACGTTCCCCAGGATGAGCTGGACCGCGAGATCGAGAAGGCTGTGGCTCAGGCGCGGGCAGAGCTGCGGGCGGAACGGGAAGCAGCAACGAGACGATGATGCGGGTGATCCTGGATACGAATGTGATTGTGTCCGGTCTCGCCGCATACGACTCAGTCGCCGTCCCACCGGCGCGCATCCTGCGGGCATGGGTCAATGACGCGTTTGTGGTGATGAGCTCGGAACCTATGAGGGCGGAAGTTGAGCGAACGCTGAACAAGCCGTACTTCCTTGACCGTGTGCCGACGCATATGCGACGAGCCATTGAAGCAGCGCTTGGAGCAGAGAGCACGACGGTCGCCTTGGCGGTCCACGTCTCTGGCGTTGCGACGCATCCCGAGGATGATCTCGTGCTCGCCACAGCCGCATCGGCGCGAGCCGATTACCTCGTTACCGGTGACCGCCAGTTGCTTCGTCTCGGTTCGTTCAAGGGCGTATCCATCATCTCGCCGGCCGATTTTGC
>JAICKJ010000057.1 GCA_025928015.1 Thermomicrobiales bacterium | reverse complement strand
CGTCAGTGAATGGGTCGGGGAATCGACCCAGGCGTCGAGGGCGACCGGTTGGGTCACGGCGGCGAGCAGGGCGAAAGGGTAGTAGATCGTCTGCTTGAAGAGGCCCTCCGGCGAGGTGAAGATCGGGGCGATGACGTTGACGAGCTGCGCCTGGTTGGCCATGCCGAGCGAATCACACTGTCGAATGAAGGCATTGAGGTAGCCGGCGACGGTCAGCGCGTCGGTCAGCGTGTAGCGCTCCTCCAGCCGGCTCTCGGCCGACCGTTCCCGGAACCAGACGTTCCACTCGTCGTAGGCGATCGTCAGGTCGTGCTCGATGCCCTGGTCGTAGCGGACCCGCTCGATCATCGCGGCGCAAAGGCGGATCGCCCGCTCAGCCTTGTGGGGCGAGAAGACGGTCTCGTAGTGGTCCTCGCTGCCAGTGTAGATGTGGATCGAATGGTAGCGGACGTGCTTCGCCAGCCCGTTGAGGACGGTCCAGTCCCATTCCGACCAGCCGCTGAGCCCGCAGCCCACAAGCTCGATCGACGGATCGGTCCAGATCATGACCTTGGCGAACTCGATCGCCTTCTTGACGTAGTCCTCGGCCGCGAGTGCGCCGATCTGCCAGGCGCCGTACATTTCGTTGCCGAGTCCCCAGTAGCGGACGTTGTACGGCTCGTCGTGCCCGTTGGCGCGGCGCTGGTTGGCCCAATACGTGTCGCCGGTGCCATTACAGTACTCGACCCAGGCGCGGGCCTGATCCATCGTGCCGGTGCCCATGTTGACGCAGATGTACGGTTGGGCGCCGATGGCGCGGCAGTACTCGATGAACTCATCGGTGCCGAAGCGGTTCGACTCCACGGAATGCCAGGCGAGCTCGGGCCGGCGCGGCCGCTGGTCCTGCGGGCCGATGCCGTCGGTCCAGTCGTAACCGCTGACGAAGTTGCCGCCGGGCCAGCGCAGGATGGGGATATTCAAGCCCTCGACGGCTTGCATGACGTCGGTGCGGAAGCCGCGCGCATCGCTCAGCGGTGATCCTTCGTCGAAGATGCCGCCGTAGATGCAGCGGCCGAGGTGCTCGATGAAGCCGCCGAAGATGCGGCGATCCACGTGTCCCGCCACCCGATCGAGATCGATCCGAACCCGCGCCATGTCGCCTCCCGTCCCTGAGCGAGCCGCGAAGGACGCGGCAATGAGGGGCCATTCTACCGGTGGCACGGATCGTGTCCAGAGGGCATGAACACGAAACGGGAACGCCCCGGATGGAGCGCTCCCGCGTTCGGTTTCAGATCGGGTCGCCGCGGATCAGGCCGCGCGGCCGTCCTTGTTCAGCGTGCGCAGGCAACGGGTGCAGATGCTCAGCCGCAGGCCGACACCATTCACCACGATCCGCTTCTTGTGCACGTTGGGACGAAAGTCGCGGTTCGTCCGCCGCTTGGAGAAACTGACGTTATGACCGAAACTCTTGGTCTTGCCGCAGACTTCGCACTTGGCCACCGCGGGACTCCTTCCATTGCTGCTGAATTGCCGCGGGACCATCGCGCCGCCGGCGCAGTCGCGCGCTGCATTGTTGTTCGTTGAGCAAGCATACGTGAATGAAGCGCCGCCTACCGGGCGACGCCACACCGACAGGGCATTTTACCATAGTGGCGTCCGGACGCGCTGCGCCATCCGACCCACCTACTCCGTAGCGGCGCTTTCCGCTACCTTTACCGCATAACCGGCGTTTGACACGGGTCTTGAACCGGAGCCATTGACGATGTCCCTGCCACCCGAACCACCCCAGCCCAGCGGCTCGATCCAGGTCGCCCGTCCGGCGATTCTGGCCGTGATCCGGGACGCGGTGATGTCCTGCTACGGCATCGTCGACCTGGCGCCGCGCTCGTTCGCCTCATCCCTGGGCAAGCGGTTGGGCCGCGGCGGCGCCAACCGGGGCATCGACGTCGAGGTCAACGACGGGCATCTGGTGATCGAGCTTTCGGTCGTGGTCGAGTACGGCACGCCGATCTTCACGGTCGCGAACAACGTCATGAAGAGCGTCCAGTTCGAGGCCGAGCGCGTGCTCGGCATGACGGTCGATCGCGTGAACGTCAACGTCGATGGTCTCCGCGTCAGCAGGTTGGGGGAAGGCAGCGCGTGAACAACCCGCGGCGCTCACGAACCGAATCACCAGCGCAGTCGCGCGCCGTCTGGAACGGCGAGGCGCTGCTCGACGCGATGGCCAGCGCGACGACCTACCTCTCAAATGCGCGGGATGAAGTCAACGCGCTCAACGTCTTCCCCGTCCCTGATGGCGACACCGGGACGAACATGGCGATGACGATGCGCTCGGCGCTGGATGCTGCACGTAAGCTCGACGACCACGAACGCCGGCGCGCGGGCGAGGTGGCGAACCGGCTCGCGTTCGGCGCCCTGATGGGCGCGCGCGGCAATTCCGGCGTCATCCTCTCGCAAATCTTCCGTGGCTTCGCCACGCCGATCGCCGAACTGGACGAGATCGACGGCCGGGACTTCGCCAAGGCACTGGCCAGCGCCAGCGCAATGGCCTACAAGGCGGTGATGAAACCGGTCGAAGGGACGATGCTGAGCGTGATTCGCGGTGCCGCCGAACGGGCCGAGCAGGTCGCGGCGCGCACGCCGTCGCTCCCGACCACGCTCGATGCGGCGGTCACCGGCGCCACGGCCGCCCTCGCGAAGACGCCACAGCAGCTCCCGATCCTGAAGCAGGCCGGCGTGGTCGATGCCGGCGGACACGGCGTCGTGTTGATCCTGCAGGCGCTGCGCGACTACGCGCGTGGCGAGGAGCACGCCGCGCCAGCCGCGAGCGTCAACGGACCGGCGCCGATCGGCGCATCGATGGCCTTCCTCGACAAAATCGATGAATTGCACGAAGCGGATGTATTCGGCTATTGCACGAACTTCATGGTCTTTGGCAATGATATCGACTTTGACCGGGCTCGCGAGGAGATCGCCGCGATGGGACAATCCGCCGTCATCGTTGGCGACTCCTCAATGATCAAGGTCCACATCCACACCGAGCACCCGGGCCAGGTGCTGGAATACGCGGTCGGGTTAGGCGACCTCGATCAGATCAAGATCGACAACATGACACAGCAGTCACAGACGCTGGAAGCGCAACGCGCCGAGGCCCGCGCCGCCGAGCCGAACGGGTTGTCTCCTGATACGGCACCGGCGACGAAGCAGGCGATCCTGGCGGTGGCTTCGGGCGATGGCGTGAGCGACGCGCTCCGTTCGATGGGCGCCTCGGGGATCATCCCCGGCGGCCAGACGATGAACCCGAGCACCGAGGAGATGCTGGCGGCGGTCAACGCGACCGCCGGCGACGAGGTGCTGCTGTTGCCGAACAACAAGAACATCCTGATGGCCGCCCAACAGGTGCCGATGTTGACCGACAAGCAGGTACGGATCGTGCCGACTCGCTCGATCGCCCAGGGGTTGGCGAGCCTGGCGGCCTACAACGACGAGGCGGGCCTGCAGGCCAATCTGGAGGCGATGACCCATGCGGCCACGACGGTCACCACCGTCGAGCTGACGCAAGCGGTGCGCGATGTCCTCCTCCGCGGTATCAAGGTGGCGACGGGACAGGTCATCGGTTTGCTGGACGAGGATCTGGTCGCCGCCGGCGACAACGAGATCGAGGTCCTGGGGGAGACGCTGAGCACGGCCGACCGGCCCAACGCCGAGCTGGTGACCATCTTCTCCGGCGAGGGCGTTAGCGAGGACGATACGAACCAGGTCGAGCGGACCGTCGCCGACATGATGCCGGAAGCGGAGATCGAGGTGCATCCCGGCGGCCAGCCGCACTATCGCTTCATCATCTCGATCGAATAGTCGCGCCGCCGTCCACAGGGGGGAACAGGGACCGCATGGCACGAGTCGCGATCGTCACGGACAGCACGGCCGATCTGCCACCGGAGATCCGGGAGCGCCACGGCATCACGATGGTGCCGCTGAATGTGCAATTTGGGGACGAGACGTTCATCGACCAGATCGAAATGACGACGGATGAGTTCATGCGCCGGCTGGTCGCCTCGGACACGTTGCCGACGACGTCCCAGCCATCGGTAGGCACGTTCGAGACGGCGTTTCGCACGCTGGCCGCGGACCACGACGAGATCGTCTGCGTTCTGCTCTCGTCGAAATTGAGCGGAACGGTCCAATCAGCGCGACTGGCGGCCGAGGCGGTCGAGGACGTCATCCCAGTCATTGTCTATGACTCGCTGAATGTCTCGCTCGGGTGCGGCTTTCAGGTGTTGCGAGCGTCCGAGCTGGCCGGTCAGGGCCTGGACGCGGCACAGATCACCGCGCGCCTGGAGGCAGAGCGAACCGCATATCACGTCATCTTCTTCGTCGAGACGCTGGAACATCTGCGTCACAGCGGCCGGGTCAGCAAGGCTGCGAGCCTCTTCGGCTCGCTGCTCCAGCTGAAGCCATTGCTGCGCGTCGATGAGGGCCAGGTGGTGCCCTTCGAGCGGACACGCACGCGAAAGAAGGCACTGACCGCTGTGGTCGAGTTCGGCAAGTCGTTCAACGAGATCGAGCGCGTCAGCGCGCTCTACAACACGACGCCGGACGATGCGGAATGGATCGCCAGTCAGCTCCAGGGATTGGCGGCGAACCACGAGCTGCCGATCGACCAGTTCAGCCCGGTACTTGGCGCGCACGTCGGACCGGGCGCGCTCGGCCTCGCGGTGCAGGAACGGCGGCTGCTGACATGAGCCGCCCGGTCGCGATCGTCACCGATTCCACCTCCGATATTCCCGAGGAGCTGCGGGCGGCGCATGGCATTGCCGTCGTCCCATTGCTGGTGCGCTTCGGCGACGAGACGTTCCGCGATGGCGTTGATCTCTCGGCGGCGGAGTTTCTGACGAGGCTGCGGGAGTCGAACGTCACACCGAAGACGTCGCAACCGGCGGTGCCCGATTTCGAGGCGGTCTTCCGCGAGGCGCTGGCGCGTGACCAGGATGTGGTCTGCGTCACCATCTCGGCGGGACTCTCGGGAACGTACAACGCGGCCCGGCTGGCGGCCGACGCCGTCGATGCGGAGCGCATCCGGGTCGTCGATTCGGGCGCGGTGACGATGCAGCTCGGTTTCGCGGTGCTGGAGGCGGCGAAGGCGGCGGAAGGAGACGCCGGCCTGGATGGCGTCGAAGCCGTGACCCGGAACGCGCTGGAACGTTCCCGGCTCTTCGCGGTCCTCAAGACGCTCGATTATCTCTACCAGGGCGGCCGCATCGGGAAGGTCTCGCAGATCTTCGGCTCGGCGCTGGCGATCAAGCCGATCCTGCACCTTGGCGAAGGCATTGTCGTGCCGCTGGAGCGGGTGCGGACCTGGAACCGGGCACTGGATCGGGTTTGCACGTTGGTCCAGGAGCAGGGGCCGCTGAGCGACCTCGCGGTACTGCATTGCGACAATGAAGCCGACGCGCAGAAATTGGTGGACCGGCTAGCACACCTGGTCGATCCATCGCGCGTCGTCGTGACCCACGCCGGTCCGGTCATCTCGACCTACGCGGGACCGGGCGCGATCGGCGTCGCGCTGTTGCGAGCGGAGGCGTGGGCCGAGCGCGAGAAAAACCGGCCTTGACGCGCGGGGGTAAACGCCCCGCGCTCACTCCGGATGGAAGCCGGCTGAAGACCAGCTGCCGGACGCGTGATGATCTTTCCCTACTGCTACTTCCCCACGCTGTCATTTCGACGCAGGAGAAATCTCCTGCCGCAGCAGCGTCCCCGTTGAGGACCAATCCCGCTGCGCTGGTTCCTATCCGCCACGCCGCGCTGGCGGGGCAGCCGTTCGCTGCGCTCACAAAGAGACTTCTCGTGCGCTCGAAATGACAGACATGGACGGTTGGCGACGGAGGACGGGGAGCCCTACGTTAGACTTGGGTACCGGGTCCGGCCGAGGGTGGCCGGGCTGTCGCCGCTGCTCTGTCGAGGCTCGACCGCTTGTCCGCGCAACGCCAGCCAACATCCATACGTCGCTCCGGCAATCCCATGCTGGCCAATCATGGCGCGTCGATTGAGGACGTGCTGAAAGTCTTGCGGCTCGCCTGGGTGGCGCAGCACGACGCGCCGTCCGATATCCGGCGGGCGATCGCGCTCCTGCGGCGGATGCGGCAGGAGGCGGCGATCTCTCAGGATGTGGACGAGACGATCGCCGCGTTGATGGACGACCTCGACCGCACCTCGCGACAGCCGGTGGAGGAGCGAAAGGCGGGCATCGAGCGAGTCGCGAACCGGTTGAAAGCGCTGCAGCCACGGCTCGACGGCGCGGCGACCGCAGCACCGCCAAAAGGAACGTTGCCCGAGCCCGCGCCGCCGAAGAAGACCAAGCCCAGGCAATCGCACTCCGTCGGCTTGCTGCCGATGGACGCGCCGGTCCATTTGCTCCAGGGCGTCGGACCGGAGGTCGAGAAGAAGCTCGGCAAGCTCGGCATTCACCACGTCGACAACATCCTCCGCCTCGCGCCGCGCCGGTACATCGACTTCACGAACACGTCCCGGATCGGCGGCGCGCTGCAGACGCAGGGCGACGTGACGCTGCGCGGACAGGTGACGGAGATCAAGGAGGTCTACGGCTCCGGCAGGCCGCGAGTGACGATGCGGCTCTATGACGGCAGCGGCTCGCTGCGCGTGACCTGGTTCAACACATGGATCTCGCGCCAAATCCGCGAAGGCGACGAGATCTACGTCAGCGGCCACCTCGAGTTCGCCTACGGCACCCTGCAGATGACCTCGCCGGAGTGGGAGAAGGTCGGCGGCCCGAACATCTCGACCGGTCGCCTCATCCCGGTCTACCCCTCGACGCAGGGACTGGCGCAGAAATCGCTCCGCAAGCTGACGCGGCAATCACTCGATGCGACGCGGACGAAGATCGTCGATCCGCTCGGCCCCGCGGTGCGGGAGCATTTGCCGGAGCCACTGGCAACCGCGCTGATGCCACTCGGCGAGGCGTTCGAGCAACTGCACTACCCGGAGAGCGAGGAGACGGCGGCACGGGCCCGGGCGCGATTGATGTTCGAGAACCTCCTGTTGCTGCAACTCGGGTTGGTCCACCGCAAGCGGGAGAAGAAGAGCGTCAACGGCGTCGCGCTGGCGGTCGATCAGCCGACGCTGAGCCGGTTTTACGGCGGGCTGCCGTTCACGCTGACGCGGGCCCAGCGGCGCGCGATCGCCGAGATCCTCGCCGATATCGAGCAACCGAAGCCAATGACGCGGCTGCTGCAAGGCGACGTCGGCTCCGGGAAGACCGTCGTGGCGGCGACGATTGCGCACCTGGCGAAGCAGAACGGCTACCAGACGGCGATCATGGCGCCGACCGAGATCCTGGCCGAGCAGCACATGCGGTCTGTCTCGGGACTGTACGCGACGCTGCCGGAGGAGATGCGGCCGGCGGTGGCGCTCTTGACCGGCTCGACGAAGGCGGCCGAGCGCAAGAGGCTGGCGAAGGCGCTGCTGGCGGGCGAGATCGACGTGCTGGTCGGCACACAGGCGCTGATCCAGGGGCCGGTGATGTTCCAGCGGCTCGGGCTGATCGTCATTGACGAGCAGCACCGCTTCGGCGTGCGGCAGCGGTCGCTACTGACCCAGAAGGCGGAGGGCTACGCGCCGCACACGCTGTCGATGACGGCGACGCCGATCCCCCGGACACTCAACCTCGTGCTCCACGGCGATCTGGATGTCTCGATCATCGATGAGCGCCCGCCGGGCCGGACGCCGATCGAGACCCGGCGCTACGTCGGCGCGGAGCGCCACCGCGCCTATGACCTCGTGCGCGAGGAGATTGCCAACGGCCACCAGGCGTTCGTCATCTGTCCCCTGGTCGAGGCGTCGGAGACGATCGAGGCGCGGGCGGCGGTCGAAGAGGCCGAGCGGCTGCAGACCGAGGTGTTTCCTGACCTGCGCATCGCGGTGCTGCACGGCAAGCTACCGGCGAAGCAGAAGGACGCGGTGATGACGGCGTTCCGGGGCCGCGAGTACGACATTCTGGTCTCGACGTCGGTGATCGAGGTCGGCATCGACGTCCCGAACGCGACAGTCATGATGATCGAGGGCGCGGATCGCTTCGGACTGTCGCAACTGCACCAGTTCCGCGGGCGGGTCGGGCGCGGCGCGGCGAAGTCGTTCTGCCTCCTGCTGGCCGACGAGACCGGGCCGGACGGCGAGGAGCGGCTGCAAACAATGGTCGCCAGCGATGATGGCTTCGTGCTGGCGCAGAAGGATCTGGAGCTGCGCGGACCCGGCGACATCATCGGCACGCGGCAAAGCGGTCTGCCGGAGCTCGGCTGGCTGGAGCAGGGGTTCGACTCCCGTTTGCTGGATGTAGCCCGGGAGACGGCGGAGAAGCTGCTGGCGCGCGATCCGGGGCTGGACGCGCCGGAGCTCTTGCGGCTCAAGCTGCGCATGGTCGGATTCTGGGCGGAGACCGAGCCGGACGAAGGGTTGTCGTGATGCGCATCCTCACCGGATCGGCGCGTGGCCGCACGCTGAAAGGGCCGGCGTCACGCGGGACGCGGCCGATGGCGGACAAGATCAAGATCGCGCTCTTCAACACGCTCACCTCGCTCGGGGTCGAGCCGGTGCGGGTGCTCGATCTCTACGCCGGCACCGGCGGGATCGGCATCGAGGCGCTCTCGCGCGGCGCGGAGTGGGTCGATTTCGTCGAGCAGAGCGCGGCGGCGGCGAAGGTCGTCCGCACCAATCTCGCGACCAGCGGCTTTGCCGAGCACGGACAGGTCCACCAGACGTCGGTTAACGCCTTCCTGCTCAAACCGGTCACGGACCCGTACGATTTCGTCATTCTCGATCCGCCCTATGCCGATCCGGAGATCATTCCGACGCTGGAACGTGTCGGGAATGGGGAATTGGTACAATCGGGCGCAGTTGTCGCGATTGGCCACTCACCGCGAGTCGCGCTCCCGGATGCGCTGGGCCGGCTCAGCCGTCTCCGGCATCGATGCCATGGGGACAGTTGCTTTTCGATCTACGACGTGGTTGACGATCGGACACGCGAGGCAGGGGAAGCCGGGGAGGATGATCCGGTCGGATGAATATCGCCATTTATCCGGGCAGCTTTGACCCGATCACGAATGGCCACCTGGACGTCGCGTTCCGGGCGGCGAAGCTCTTTGACCGGCTCGTGATCGCGGTCTATCGCGAGTCGCAGAAGCCCGGATCGCTCTTCGCCACGCCGGAGCGGATCGAGATCGCCCAGCGGGCGATCCAGCAGAGCGGCAATCCGCTGGCGGCGAAGATCGAGGTGGCAAGCTTCTCCGGGCTGACGGTCGACTACGCGCGAGAATTGGGCGCCGGAACGATCGTGCGCGGCTTGCGGGCGGTCTCCGATTTCGAATACGAGTTCAAGTACGCGCACATGAACAACCGGCTGGCGCCGGAGATCGAAGTCGTCTGCCTGATGACCTCGTCGCGCTACTCGTTCATCAGCTCCAGCCTGATCCGCGAGGTCGCGCTGCTGGGCGGTGACGTGGACGGGCTGGTGCCGGAGAATGTGCGTGTCGCGTTGCACAATCGGGTGAGGGAACAGGGACACGCGGAGCGCGAGCGACGGGTGGGGGACAGCACGCATGGATGAGCGGGGCGGACCGCAGGACGAGCAACACGGCACGGCCGACATCCTCTACCTGGTCGACCGGCTGGAGGAGCTGGTGGGCATCGGCAAGCGCGTCCCCTTCAGTGGCCGGGTGATGGTCGAGGAAGAGGAGTTCCTGGCGCTGGTCGATCAGCTCCGCGTCGCGATTCCGAACGAGATCAAGCAGGCGCAGCGCGTGATCAAGGAGCGGGAGCGGATCATCGGCGAGGCGCAGGACGAGGCGGCGGAGATCATCGCCTCAGCGAAGGACCGGACCGAGCTGCTCGTCTCGCAGCACGGCATCATGCTGGAGGCGCGCAAGCGTGGCGAGGAGGTGCTGCGGCTGGCGGAAGAGCAACGGCAGCGCACGAAAGGCGAGGTCGACTACTTCATGCTGGAGCAGTTCCAGCTCATCGAGGATGCGATCCGGCGCGGCATGGCGGTGATGGAAGAGGCGGCCGAGCAGACGCTGGAGACGATCCTCGAAGCGAAGGACCTCGTCGGCAAGTAGCGCCGCTAAGCCGCCGGCATCGCTTGCCGGATGCGAGCGGCGATCCGATCCAGCTCGCCGGCGTGGTGCCGGCGACGACCTTGCGGAAGATGCAGCGATTCGTCATTGCACTCATCGGCTGCTCGCTCCATTCGATTCCGAATCGAGCATCACCAGGAAATCACGGGGAGGCAGGATCCGAAGCGCGCCAAGGGCAGGATTGCCACTGAGCGTGAGCAAGTCCTGATCGCCGGTGACCAGGAAAGCAGCAGTTCCCAACATCGCCGTCGCCAAAACTGGATTGTCGTTAACGTCACGGACCTCGACCGGGGCGGGATCGACGTGTCCGATCATCTCCGCCTTCGCCTCAACACCCCGAAGATAGGCGTTGACTTCGCTAACCGAATATCCGGAGCGATCTGCGACAAACGGTCGCGCGAAAACCGCCTCGTATTCATCGTGTGACTCTGCTGACAGAACGAGCACAAACGCGTCGCTTCGGAGTCGTTCAATGATCGCGTGAGAGGCGCCAAGCTGGGCCAACAATCCGCTGACGAGGATGTTGGTGTCGAGAACGGCTCTAATCGGCACGGCGTTTTTCCGCCACCTCTCGCCGCATCTGCTTCACCTCCTCAACCGCTTCAGCCAGGACTTCGTCCGCATCGCGCTCCGGAACTCGCTCCCAAGCCGACTCAACGATCTCCCAGTTTCGGTCCTCCGCATCCTGCATCCGCTGGAAGCGCTCTGGACTAATCAACACTGCGAGGACCCTGCCCTTCTTCTCGACGGCGACCGGCTCCTTTGAGTAATAGACTGAATTGACCACGTCGCCGAAGTGCGCCCGGGCTTCGGATGTCGAGACCTTTTTCACCATGACACCAACCTCCTGTTATGTAGACTGAATTGAGCATAGAGACTTTTGGCGTTCCCGTCAATTCCGCGAATTCGCATATTCCACCGGGGCCAGTTTGCCGGTCCCGGCCGCCTCCCGCGACCGCGTCCAGACCGCTTTGACTCGCGTCCATGGGGACGGCTATACTTTGCGGGCTACGCCGGGCACGGTCCCGGCGTCTTCGTGCGCGCTTTTGGCCGCCGAGTATGACGCGGGCACGGGTACGCGCGAGGACGGTGATAACGATGACCAGCGGAGCGATCGAACTCATCAACGACACGCGGCTCAATGTCGCGTCGCTGCTTCAGGAACCGATCGGCAGCGTCCGTGACGTCCAGATCCATCTCGACGCCTTCCGGCTCGATGACGATCTGATCGCCCGGGATGTCAGCGGCACGGCGCATCTGACGCGGCTGGGCGCGGCGATTCTGGTCGCCGCGCGCCTCAAGGCGGTCGTTCCGGTCGAATGCGTGCGCTGCTTGCGCGTTTTCGATCAGCCGGTGACGGCCAATTTCACGGAGCAGTTCCGGCAGTCGGTCGATGTGCTCAGCGGGCAGGCGATCGACGATGACGAATTGACGACCGAAGAGGACGCCGAGCTGGAGTTCGTGATCGACGAGAATCACGAGCTCGACCTGGACGAGGCGATCCGGCAATGGATCGTGCTGTCGCTGCCGATGCGGCCGGTGTGCGAGGATTGCCCGGGGCCACCGGCCGAGGGTCAGGGCGGTGCGCACGAGGTCGACGAGCGGTTCGCCGGGCTGGCGAATTTGCTGGACAGTGATGACGACGACGGTGGCGGGAATCCGCGCTAGCACCGGCAAACGCGCCCGATTCCGGCGCGGACGATGAACGGGAGAGAACAACCATGGGCGCACTGCCAAAACAACGAATCAGCCGGGCGCATCAGGGCAACCGCCGCCGGCACCACTTCCTCGTGAAGCCGAGCCTGGTCGAATGCCCCTACTGCCACCAGATGAAGCGCAACCACTACGTCTGCGCGCACTGTGGCATGTACCGCGGCCGGCAGGTGATCGAGATCGAGGAGCGCCGGCGGGCGGAGGCCTAGAGCGGCACGCAGCGTTCGCTATTACAGGGCATTTGCACGGGAGAGGCGGCTTGGGCGATAGTCCCTTCCGCCTTTCCTTGTTGGGAAAACCCGCAAGCTCTGGCACACTTCTCCCGAAGCGACCGCTTCGGACACTCGGTTGAACACTCGGCGCCAGACAGTGAGGAAGGGTGATGCCGCACGCCGCGATCACAGGCTGGGGGAAGGCCGTTCCCGAACGGATCCTGACCAACGCGGATCTCGAAAAGATGGTCGAAACCTCGGACGAGTGGATCACCTCGCGCACGGGCATCCGCGAGCGCCGCGTCGTCGGCCAGCACGAAACGACGACCTCGCTCGCCACGAGCGCCGCCCGCATGGCGCTGGAACGGGCCGGCCGCACGCCGGACGAGCTCGATCTGGTCGTGGTGGCGACGGCGACGCCGGATGATTTCCTCGTATCGGAAGCCTGTCTGGTCCAGGGCGAGCTCGGCGGCACCGCCGGCGCGTTCGACGTCGGCGCGGCCTGCGCGGGGTTCGTCTCCGCGCTCTCGGTCGGCAGCCAGTTCGTCAACGCCGGCGTCTACAAACGCGTCCTCGTCGTTGGCGTCGACACGCTGACCCGCTACGTCGATTTCACCGATCGCAGCACGTGCGTGCTCTTCGGCGATGGCGCCGGCGCGGTGGTGATCGAGGCGACCGAGGAGAAGCGCGGCTTGCTCTCGACCGTCCTCGGGGCTGATGGCGCCGGACACAAGCACCTCTTCGTGCCGGGCTGGGGCGCGCTGGTGCCGGAATCGGCCGGGCTCTTCCCGGAGTACCGACCTTATCTGCAGATGAACGGCTCGCAGGTCTACCGCTTCGCCGTGCAGGTGATGGGTGACTCCGCCGCCGAGTCGGTCCACAAGGCGGGGCTGACCTTTGGCGATATCGATATGCTGATCCCCCACCAGGCGAATCTGCGCATCATCGACGCGGCCGCCCGACGGCTGGAGCTGCCGCGCGAAAAGGTCTGGGTCAACATCGACCGCTACGGCAACACCTCGGCCGCGTCGGTGCCGATCGCGCTCTGCGAGGCCGCGGACAGTGGCGCCCTGCACGAGGGCGACAACGTCGTGCTGGTCGCGTTCGGCGCCGGACTGGCGTGGGCCGCCGGGGTAGTCCGCTGGGGCACGGCCGGAGTCGAGCCGCCGTGTTGCCAGGCGCGCGAGCGGACAACCGCCGGCGTCACGACGGGGGAAGAGAGCGATGAGTGATTCGACCGCCGCCTGGGTGTTCCCCGGGCAGGGCTCGCAGTACGCCGGCATGGGGAAGGAGCTGGCCGCGACCGACGCGGACGCGAGCGCCTTTCTGCAAGCGGCGGATGCGGCGCTCGGCTTTTCGCTCACCGATCTGATGTTCGCTGGTGGGACCGAAGCGTTGGTGCCGACTCCCATCCAGCAACCGGCGATTCTCGCCCTCAGCGTCGCCTACCTCGACGTCCTGCGGAAACACGAGCAACTGCCGGTGCCCGCCTATGTCGCCGGGCACAGTCTCGGCGAATACAGCGCACTGGTCGCCGCCGGCTCGCTCGATCCGCTCGACGCGGTGACGCTCGTCCGCAAGCGGGGCGAATTGATGCAGGAGCATGGGGCGGGCAGCATGGCGGCGCTGATCGGGCTGGACGAGCCGGCAGTCGAGGCGATCGCCAGCGAGAGTGGCGTCGAGATCGCCAACTACAACTCGCCGGGGCAGATCACTGTCTCCGGCCGGACGCCTGAAGTTGAGCGGGCGATCGCACTGGCGAAAGGACACGGCGCGAAGCGGGCGATCATGCTCGGCGTCAGCGGCGCGTTCCACTCCTCGCTGATGGCGCCGGTCGTGGACGGGATGCGGCCACTGATCGAGCAGACCGAGGTGCGCGCAGCGCGGGTGCCGCTGGTCACGAATGTGAGCGCGCAGCCGATCACCCATCCAGACGATATCCGGCAGGAGCTACTGGACCAGATTTGCGCCTCCGTGCGCTGGACGGACGTCGTCCGGTTCCTCACGGACCACGGCATCACGACGTTCGTCGAGATCGGCCCGGGCAAGGTGCTCTCCGGTCTCATCGCCCGGATTGCGCGCGGCAGCGCGACGATGCAGGCCGATGCGATGGTGCAGGCGATCACCGTGGCCTGAGACATGACAGAACCGTGGTGGAGGGGGAGAAACGAATGGCAGATGGTACGGCGAAGGTGGCCGTCGTGACCGGCGGCACGCGCGGCATCGGCAAGGCGGTCGCGCGGCGACTGGCGGCCGATGGGTTCGACCTGTTGATCTCCTACAAGGGGGACAAGGACGCCGCCGACGCAGCGGTCACGGAGCTGGCGGAGACGGGGCGACGCGTCGAGGTGCTGGCGACAGACGTCTCGGAGGCGGACGGCGCCGGCGCGCTGATCGAAGCGGCGATGCAGAAGCTGGGGCGGATCGACGTGCTGGTCAACAACGCCGGCATCACCCGCGACACGCTAATCATGCGGATGAGCGAGGCAGACTGGGACGCCGTGCTCGACACCAATCTGAAGGGCGCCTTCCTCTGTTCGAAAGCCGCGATCCGGCCGATGTTGCGACAGCGCTCGGGCCGCATCATCAACATGACCTCGGTCGTTGGGTTGGTCGGCAACGCCGGGCAGGCGAACTATTCGGCCGCCAAGGCCGGGCTCGTCGGACTGACCAAGACGCTGGCCAAGGAGGTTGGCTCCCGCGGCATCACGGTCAACGCCATCGCGCCGGGCTTCATCGAGACGCGATTGACCGATGTCCTGTCGGACGACGTCAAGAAGCAACTGTTGCAGAACACGCCGCTGGGCCGGTTCGGCACGCCGGACGACGTCGCCGGGGCCGTTTCGTTTCTGGCCTCGCCAGACGCGTCATTCATTACCGGCCATGTTTTGACCGTCGATGGTGGCTTGTTCATGGCGTGACCTTTTTCTGTCATTCCGCGCTATGCACAGACGCTGCTGCGGCAGGAGATTTCTCCCGTTGGTCGAAATGACGGGCATGTGAAGGAGAGGCAGCGCCGGTGTTTCGGAAGATCCTGATCGCCAATCGCGGTGAAATCGCCCTGCGCATCCTGCGGGCCTGTCGGGACCTGGACATCCCGGCCGTGGTGGCCTACAGCGTGGCCGATCGCGACTCGCTGCCCGTCCGGCTCGCGGACGAGGCGGTCTGCATCGGCCCGGCCCCGGCGGCACGGTCCTACAACAACATCCCGGCGGTCATCAGCGCGGCGCTGGTCACCGGCTGCGACGCAATCCACCCCGGCTATGGCTTCCTCGCCGAGAACGCCTATCTGGCCGACATCTGCCAGCAGGTCGGGCTGGCCTTCATCGGCCCGCGCTCGGACGTGATCGAGAAAATGGGCAACAAGGCCGAGGCGCGGCGCGTGATGCGCGAGGCGGGCGTGCCGCTCCTGCCCGGCACGCCGGGCATCGTCGGCAGCCTCTCCGAGGCGCGGGAGTTCACGCGCAAGATTGGCTTTCCGGTCGTGATCAAGGCGGTCGCCGGCGGCGGCGGTCGCGGCATGCGCGTGGCCAACAACGATGCGGAGCTGGCACGCGGCTTGCCACTCGCCCAGGCAGAGGCCGAAGCGGCGTTCGGCAACGGCGATGTCTATATCGAGCGCTTTCTCGATCGGCCGCGCCACGTCGAGGTCCAAGTGCTCGGCGACGAGCATGGGAATGTGATCGCGCTCGGCGAGCGCGACTGCTCCCTGCAGCGCCGGCATCAGAAAGTGCTGGAGGAAGCGCCGGCGCCGAACCTGCCGAAGAAGGTGCGCGACAACCTCTTGCGCACGGCGCAAAAGGGCGCGAAATCGGCCAATTACACGAGCGCCGGCACGCTGGAGTTCCTGCTCGACCAGGAGGGGCGATTCTACTTCATGGAGATGAACACCCGCATCCAGGTCGAGCACCCGATCACCGAGGAGGTGACCGGCACGGATCTGGTGAAGGAGCAGATTCTGATCGCCATGGGCGAAAAGCTGACGCTCAACCCGCGGTCGCTCGAACCGAACGGGCACGCGATCGAGGTTCGGATCACGGCGGAGGACGCGACCAACGACTTCATGCCATCGGTCGGCACCGTCGATACCTGGGTCGCGCCCGGCGGACCGGGCGTGCGGGTCGATTCGCACCTCTTCAACGGCTACACCGTGCCGTCGAACTACGATTCGCTCCTGGCCAAAATCATCACCTGGGGAAAGGACCGCGACGAGGCCGCGGCACGGATGCAACGGGCGCTGCGGGAGACGATCATCACGGGCATCACGCACACCGTTCCATTCCACCGGGCGCTGGTCGCCGACCAGCGCTTCCTGGCAGGGGAGGTCCACACCGGGTTCATCCCGGACTTCCTGGAGCGGGTCGGATCGCGCATCACCGATGACACGCGCGAGGTCGACGACGAGGCGCTCGACGCGATGCCGGCTCGAACCGGCGGGCGCTGATCGCCATGAACGACCCGCAGGGCGCCGCGACCGACGTCACGACCGGCTTTGGCCAGCACCCGGTGCGGGGCACCGTCCGCATCGCGCCCCGCGTGCTGATCGAGCTGATCGAGCTCACGGTCATCGACATCGACGGCGTGGCCGCGCTCCAGCCGCTCCGCCGCCGGTCGGCCGCCAGCGCGCCCGACGGTGGCAAATCGTTCAGCGATGGCAAGGTGCGGGTTGGCATTGCCAATGACCGGATCGACGCCGATATTGCGATCAGCGTGGTCCGCGGCACCAATCTGACATCATTGAGCCGGGCGATCCAGCGGCGTGTCGCCCTCGCGGTCGGCCACATGCTTGGCATGAAGGTGACCGAGGTCAATATCTACATCGACGACATACGCGACACCGAGGCGGACAGCGCGAACGCGTGATGCGATCCGGGCCGCCCGCGCTTCCAGACAAGGACACGACAGGTTTCATGAGTGAATCATCTTCTGATCAGGGACCGCCCCGGCCCGACAAGGGCGGTGACGGCGACAGCACCCCCCCATCGGTGCGAGCGCCGAAGAAGCGGCCCTCCGGCGCGGCGCGGCGCAAGGCGCGCGCCGAACGGCGCAAGGCGAATCCGGATGCCTACCGCGTCGGGGGCCCGCGGCATCAGGCGCGCATCCTCGCCATGCAGGCGCTCTTCGAGCTGGACGAGACCGACCACGAGCTGGCCGGGATCCAGACGCGGATCGAGCACGACGACGACCTCCCGCCGCCGGTCAAGGAGCTGACGCTGCTGCTGGTCAGCGGCTCGGCGGAGCACCTGGGGGAGATCGATCCGCTCATCGCCGAGGCGGCGCCGGCCTTTCCCCTTCCCCAACTCGCCGGGACCGACCGGGCCGTCTTGCGGCTGGCGGT
>JAICKJ010000358.1 GCA_025928015.1 Thermomicrobiales bacterium | reverse complement strand
TCGGTGCGCATCAGGTCGTATTCGTTGTGTCCGGCAATCGCTTCCTCGTACGGCTCGCCGGGGCATCACTCGACCAGCGAATAGATGAACGGGGCGGCTCGCCGGAATATATCGATGCGTTCGACTCGCGGGGCAGGGACGCCGATCGATCGCATGTGGTCGAAGACGGCGTGTTCCTCCTGCGGTTTACACATCCCGGTGGCATCGTCAAAAACCTTGAGCACGTAGTCTCGGCGCGTCGTCGCCAAGAGGAACACCTGATTGACGAGCCCGCCTTGGGGCCGGGCAATACCCCGCAGCTCGCGTCGCGGGTCATGGTCCGCGAGGAGGGCGCGCAGCTGGTCACGCACGGGGATCATTGCGCCGCGCTATCCGTGATACACCGGACTTATGAACTGTCGCGCACGGCGGTTGCCGGAGCCGGCTCCTTGACGACCTCGGGGGGAACCTGGTGGATCGCCGGGTCATCGTCCACCCGGTACGTCGTGATCGTCGGCACCTTCCTGACCATGATGAGGCAGGAGACCATTGTCAGCAGCCCACCGGAGAGGACGGCCCAGGAGACGCCGATCCAGGACGCGATCAGGCCGGACTCGAATTCGCCGAGCTGAGGTCCGCCCATCGCGAAGGTTGAGTGCGCGGCAGCCACCCGGCCGCGGAAGTGATCGGGCGTGATCAGATTTCGGATCGTCGCCCGCAGCGCCATGCTCACGGCGTCGGCCGCGCCCGAGCCGGCGAGGAGGAGCAACGACAGAGGCAGGTACCGGCTCACGCCAAATCCGGCCAGGCAGCTGCCATAGACCATGATGGCGACGACGATGCCAAGCCCCGGTCGCTTCGGCACCCGCATGGCGCTCATGACGAGGCTGCCGAGCACCGCGCCGACGGCCGGCGCGCTGAGCAGGAGGCCGAGCCCGCTGGCGCCGATGCGCAAGATTTCGTCAGCAAAGATCGGCATCAGCGTCGCGCTGGCGCCGAAGAAGGTGGCGACGAAGTCGATCGCCATCACGCCAAGCAGGATCGGCACCCCCCAGAGGAAGCGCAAGCCTTCCTTGATCGCGCCAATGCCCCGCGTCGTCATCGGCGCGGGGATGGCGTGGACCCGCATCAGGATGACCGCGCCGATGACGACCGCGAAGCTCAGGGCGTCGAGACCATAGGCGATCGCCAGGCCACCGTGACCGACGATGATGCCGCCGATCGCCGGACCGGTGATCGACGCCGTCTGCGAGGCGAGGATGCCGAGCGTGACCGCGCCCGCCAGCTCCCGCCGCGGCACCAGGGCGGGCAATAGTGCCTGCTGCGTCGGATTCGAGATCGCGCTGACGCAGGCTGCGAGAAACGTCATGGCGTAGATCAGTGGCATACTGATCGAACCGTTGACGGTGGTGATCGCGAGCGTCGCCGACGTCAGCATCAAGGCCAATTGCGTCGTCACGAGCGTGCGCCGTCGGTCGTAGCGATCGGCGATGACGCCGCCGGCGAGGCCAACGACGAGAACCGGGAAGAACCGGACCAACCCGAGTAGACCGAGTTGCAACGGATCGTGCGTGAGGACGAAGACTTGCCAACCGACGGCCACGCGCTGCATCTGTGTGCCGAATGCGGAGATCGAGTTCGCGCTCCAGAGCAGACGATAGTCGCGGTGGCGAAGCGCGAGGTACGCCCGGCGGGTCGGATCAGCCACGGGCGTCCGCGCCGGCGGCAAATGATGTGTGCATCAGCAGGCGGAGGGAATGAGATTCCATGACGCGGGATGACCTGATCGGGAGGGATTCATTAGCGGGTGTCTTGAACCGGGAGCAAATCCGCGCCCTGATCGAGCTATCGGAGGCGCCACTCGTCAGTGGGTGGCGTAATCTGGATGAGCAACTCCAGCCGAACGGGTTCGATCTGAGCCTCGCCGCCGTCTCCCGCTTGCGGGGCGCCGCGCGGATTGGCGCCAGAAGCGCCGATCGGGAACTGCCGTCCATGGAGTCGATACCCTTCGATGCCGATGGCTGGGTCACGCTGCCACCGGGCCCGTACCACATCCTCTACAACGAGGTCGTCAGCCTGCCGTCGCACATCATGGCGCTTGGCCGGCCACGGTCAAGCCTCGCGCGCGGCGGCGTCTCGATCCACACGGCGGTCTGGGACGCCGGCTACGTCGGCCGCTCGACCTCGCTCCTGATCGTCAGCAATGAGGCCGGATTTCAGGTCCAGCGGGATGCGCGGGTGATGCAGCTCGTCTTCCTGGGCCTGGCGGGCGCGACCGCCGAGGGGTATCGCGGCCGCTACCAGCACGAGAACCTGTCCGGCAGCGCCGATCAACGCTCGTAGCGCTGACGATCCTGGAGGCGGGAGTAATCGGGCCGTGGGGTCCCTTCGCCGGGAATCTGGGCGCGCGTCGCCTGGACGGCTTGCGTGTTGTTGCAACCGGGCACCGGACAGAAGTAGATCAGCGTGTACTGCTGCTCGATAGTGTCGGCGAAGCGAGAGGGGCGGCCCATCTTGCCGCGCAGCCGCATCTCGACGCGGTGGTCGGGGCACATCGGGACGTCCGGTTCTTCGCGTCGAATCCCGAAAATCGCATCGAGGAAGCCTGGCATCTGGTTCTTGTCTCCTGATCAACCACCGTCTCGTCGCATTGCTGGCTGCTAGTATACGGGAAGATGGTGCGAAATCGGTCCCGGCCGGGCGTCGATCCCGCGCGTGGAGGTCACAGGTGGTCAATGACGAGCGGCTGATGCCGTCCGCGCTCTTCGGCATGATGCACGATCTGATCAAGGAGCGACTGGGAGACGATTGGGCGACCGGCTCGCCGTCCGTCGACGAGTTCATGGCGACGCTTGCCATCAATGCCCAATCGCTCGACGGCGTGCATCTCGTCGGCGAGCCGGAGCTTTTCCAGGGCGAGGTCCGCCTGACCCTGTGGATCGATTTC
>JAICKJ010000169.1 GCA_025928015.1 Thermomicrobiales bacterium | reverse complement strand
CACATAGCTGTGGTCCCATTGAATCGCGACGCCGCGCTGTCGCAGGTCGCCTAGCACGTCGTTGGACTTCGCGGCGATGGCCTGCCACTCCGCGGCGCTCAACTGGCCGGCATTGGGCAGGGTCCGTTCGATCAAATACCTGGGCATGGTGGTTCCTTTCTGGTCCATCGGTGTCAGGCGACGAGCGCCCAGCGGGTGCGACGCCGGCACCCGCTGGCCGATGGCGTGATGTCCGGTGCCTAATAGGGCATGCCGGGGCGTGTTTGCGTCGAGGACCAGGGGATGACCGTGCCTGCGAGTTGGCGCAGGAGATCCTGTTGCGAAAAGTCGAGCCTGATCGAGTCGATCTGGCCGTCGACGACCGTATAGAAGGCGGTGTAGGGCACCGCAACGCTGTGACCGGTAGCCGCCATGCCGTCGTAGGAGCCGATCTGGGTCCCGACGAAGGTTCCTGACGTGGCTGCCCAGCCACCGCCGATGATGCGCTCGTCAACGGTCAGCCGGCCGGCGAATGCACCGTGAAAGAGGTTGTTCATCGCACTCATCACGGCGGCTCGCCCCTCGAATTGCTGCCCCATGTCGCCAAGCGTGAGCACGGCGTCTTCGGCAACCGTGGTCTCCGGCGATGCGCCCGAATCGAGCATCGCCCAATAGGCCTCCAGCGCTTGCGCCGTCCCCGCGGCTGACATCGCCGGAGGAACCGCTCCCCCACCGCAACTGCACCGCTCCGGGGTTGCGGCGGCCGCGCCGCTCATCCCCAGGGCCGTGATGATCCCGACCACCATGGCGAACCGCACGATTGACCCATATCCATTCCTTGCGCCGTGCATGATCACTCACCTTTCGCGAGGGCTGCTCACCGGCGTCCGCCGCCCCATGGCGTGCGGAATGGGGCCATCGTGCCGCGCGGCCCCCGTCGCCGCATCGCACGAAGGGCGCATTTCGGGCGCAGTCGCGATGGCCCCGGCGCTACGCCCTAAGTCGCAGGAGGTCGTAGGGCAGCTTCTGCCCGACTTAGGTGAGCTGATGCTGGTGGGCGTAGGTGTTGAGGGCCGAACGTGAGGGCAGGCCGAGCTTGCCGAGGATGGTGGTCATGTGGCGCTTGACGGTGGGGACGCTGATGAACAGGGTCTCTGCGATCTCGCGGTTGGAGCAGCCCTGAGCGACCAGGCGCACCACCTCCAGTTCCCGCGCCGTCAGCCGCGGCTCTGCCGCGGCGCGGCCAGATGGCGACGGTGCTGGCTGCCAGTCGGTGGCGACGAGGGCAGCCTCAGCCCGTGCCTCTTCTTCGTTGAAACGCCGCCCCGCTGCCCAGGCCGCCGCGAATGCCTCCTCGCCCAGGGCTGCGGTCGCTTTGGCGATCGGCGCCTGGTAGTTGGCCGCATCGCCCGCGGCGAGCAGGATGCCGTTGGCTTCGCGGTAGGCCTCGGCGGCGCCGAACAAGCGCGCCGCCCGTTCTGCCTCCCCGCACTCGGCGGCGATGATGGCCAGGTCCTCCAGGCTCCAGCGCAGTGCCCACCCGTCCCAGCTCACCGCCAACCGCGTGCGCACCAGCTCGGCTGCCCGCCCGTACTCGCCACGCGCGCGAGCCAAGATGCCGAGGTCGCTGATGATCACCCCGTCGAGCATCGGCTGATCCAGCGGCTGGCTGTGGCGCAGCGCGTCGGCCAATAAGGTACTGGCGCAGTCGAGATCGCCCAACCGGATGGCTGCGTGGCCCGCCAGGTCTTCGGCAAACGCACGCCAGGCCGGCTCGTCCCGGCCCTGCAAGATGGCGATGGCCTCCCGCGCTGCCGCCAGCTCACGGTCGAAGGCGCCGTCGTTCTGGTCGATGTGGCATTGCAGGAGGAGGGCCTGCGCCCGCCACCCCTCGTTACCGGCTGCTCGCGCGGCCACGGTCATCTCGGCGACAAGGGCGCGCGCGCGTTCATCGGCCCCCAGATTGCGGGCAAAGAGTCCCGCCCACCACGCGGCGACCTGCCGATGCTGATCGTGGTCGGCCAGAGGCACGCGGGCCAGCGCGCGCTCCAGCCAGGTCGATCCTTCCACGAACTGCACCCGGTGCTGCCAGAAGGGCGCCAGCGCCGCAGTGAGGCGCAGTAGCATCTCCACGTCCTCCTCCTCGTCTGCCCACACGAGGGCTGCCCGCAGGTTGTCCTCGTCGGAGGCGATGCGGTCCAGACGTGGATTGCCTGGCGACCAGAGGGGCGGGATGACGGCCTCCGCGAACGCAAGGAAGCAGGCGGCGTGGCGCTGGCGCACCGCGGCCGTCTCTCCCGCGGCCGCCAACCGCTCCAGCCCGAACTCCCGTACCGTCTCCAGCATCCGGTAGCGGGTTTCACCTTCCGGGCCCTCTTCGGATTGCAGCAGACTCCTGGACACCAGTGAGGCGATCCCGTCGAGCACGTCGATCTCGTGGTTATCGGGGGCCGCCGCCACGGCTTCGGCTGCCGCCAGCGTGCAGCCGCCGACGAAGGCAGACAAGCGCCGGAAGAGCGCCTGTTCCTCGTTGCTCAGCAGGTCGTAGCTCCAGGCGATGGCGTTCCGCATCGTCCGCTGCCGCTGGGGCAAATCGCGCGCCCCGCCCGTGAGGAGGGGGAGACGCGTGTCGAGCCGGGCCAGCAGCGCTGGAGGCGAGAGGTGCGTGACCCGCGCCGCGGCCAGCTCGATCGCCAGCGGCAACCCGTCCAGCCGGCCGCAGACCTCGGCCACAGCAGCGGCGCTCTCCGCGGTGAGCGTGAAGCCGGCACGCGCGGCTTCGGCCCGAGCGATGAAAAGCTGGACTGCATCGGCTGCAGGAAGCGGCGGCACGGCCACGACGTGTTCCGCGCTCAGACGGAGCGGCACGCGACTCGTGGTGAGCACCTTCACGCGCGGCGCGGCGACGAGCAGCTCGCCCACGGATGGGGCCGCGTCCACGACCCGCTCGAAGTTGTCGAGCAGCAGGAGCAGGTGCCGGTCGCGTAGCGCGAGGCGCAGGCGCTCGATGACCGGTACGGCTCCCGACTCTCGGAGCCCGAGAGCCTGTGCCACGATGGGAACGACCCGATCTGGATCGGCCAGTGGTGTCAGGTCGACGAAGACAATGCCATCGGAGAACGACCCGGCCAATGCCTGGCCCGCATGCAGGGCCAGGCGGGTCTTTCCGACTCCACCTGGGCCGGTCAGCGTCACCAGCCGTACGTCAGCACGGCGCAGGAGCGCGGTAATGACTTCGACATCATCCTCGTGCCCAACGAAGGCGGTGAGCGGCAACGGTAGCGGCGCGCTCCGAAATGCGCGATTCGCCGCGCGGTGCCGGTTTCGTTCTGGCAGCGTCGGGTCAGCCATCAATAGGTGCTCCGACGATCAGGATTGTTGAAGTCCCGCACGTATCTTCCGCCGAGCGGCGGCGTTCGTCAATCCGCGGATCGATCCCCGATTCGCATGTGCGCGTCAGTGTGCCATGATGTGGCTGGCACTTTCTGGAAGGAGCGAGGAGCGCGCATGGTGCGGCAAGAGACAATCGTGGACGACCTGCGGGACCGGTTTCGCGCCAGCGAAGGCTGGACGAAGGCGTGGATGGAGCACCTCGACGCCATCGGCGAGCCGCCCTTCGAGGTGACCTTGCCCCCGGCCGACGATCTGCCGCCGCTGCTGCTCGATCTCGCCGTGCCGCACGAGGATATCGACGAGGTGATCCGGCTCCGACCCGACCCGGCGCGCGATCCGGAGGTCTGGTGGTTGCTGCGCCGGTGTGTCCATGCGCTGGTGCGGGCGATGGGCGAGATCGACGGTCCGCCGCACTTCCCGCTGCTGCCGGACGAGCTGGACTTCATGCGGCGCTGGTTCTTCGTCTACGTCTTCATCGCGACGGTGCCGCACACGCAGGCGTACCACGCGGCGCATGGCGTCCCGCCCGACATCTCCCGCCACACCCTCGCGGACCTGGGCCGGAACATGGCCGTTCACCGCCGCTGGTACGGGAAGAGTGGCTTCGGCGTCCCGTTCTGGCTCATGCTCCACACGCGGGGCATCATCTACAAGCTCGGGCGGCTCCAGTTCGAGCGCGTGCGGATCGAGGAGCCCGTCAGGAGCGCGATCGCCGCCAGCGGCACCGAGCTCCCGCCCGACGCGCTGGCGCTCTCGGTCCACATCCCCGAGTTCTCCGGCCCGATGACACCGACCGCCTGCGACGCTTCGTTCGCCTGGGCGCGCGAGTTCTTCCCGCGCCACTTCCCGGATGAGCATGTTGCCGTCGCCGTCTGCGATTCCTGGCTGATGGACGACCAACTGGGCGAGTATCTCCCCGCATCGTCGAACATCATGCGCTTCCAGCATCGCTTCCATCTCGTCCCGCCGAATCCGGAGCACATCTATGACGAGGGGACGGTCAAGTTCGTCTATGGCCGCATCGGCGCCGATCCGGCCACCCTGCCGAAACGGACGACGCTGGAGCGCGCCGTCGCTGGCCACATCCTTGCGGGGCGCCACTGGCACGGCGGCGAGGGCTGGTTCCTGCTCTGACGACGGCGGGCGAGCCGGGCAGCACGGCCCGAGCGGGGCATCCGAAGGTTCTCAGCGCCGTCGTTCGCGGCTACACTTTGAGCGTGCTTGAGACGAACGCGCGACCGGGCGAAACTTGCCCACTTTGTCAGGTTGCTCTGGAGATTGCATGATCGATCGGTCCCACTCTTCCGCTGCCCGCGCCCGGTTCCTGCTCGCGGTCGTGGCTGTCGTCGCGCTCATGCCGGTGCTCGCCAGCCTGAGTCGCACCTCGAACGTGGATGCGGCCGACGGCGCCACTACCTTCAAAGTCAATGGCGATCCGGTCCAACGGCTCGTGCCGTCGTCGCTCGATGCGCCGGGGATCTACGTGATCGGCGCCAAGGGGCTCTATCGCGGGGATCAATCCGGGAGCAACTGGCAACGCCTGACCGGTGATCCGCCGCCGGGCGATCTGGTCGCGTCGGCCGATGGCGGCGACCTCATGCTGGCCGGCAGCCACCAGCAGTGTGGCCGGGGCGGCGGCGCCACCCCACTGAGCCGCTCGACCGATGGCGGCGCATCCTGGCAGACCGTGAATGGCGACTCCGGCTTGCAGCCGCTCGCCGTCTGGAACAAGGCGAACCTCGCCCTTGCGGCGGATTGCGGCGGTCCGCAGGTCTCGCTCGATGGTGGCGACTCGTGGACCCGCATCCCGCAGATCGAGCTGGGCCGGGAGGTGACGGCCTTCGCGACGATCGACGGCATCAAGGAACGCAAGGTCCTGCTCGGCGTGACCGGCGAGGGCGGCACGAGCGAGCTCTACGAGGTCGATCTGACGAAGCCGGACTCGATCACCGTCTCGCCGCAGCTGAAGCAGTACTTCGCCACGGGCGCGCTGGCGGGCTACAAGCAGGAGCGGGTGCTGGCCGGACCGGATGGCGTCTGGCTGAGCATCGACCAGGGGCAGAACTGGGCCCTGCGCGCAAAAGGGCTGGAGAAGGTCGTTCTGTCGGTCGACCCGCTCACCGAAGCGATTCCATCGCCGGAGGCCAAGCGTGGCTTCGGGCTCAACGCGATCGCCCTCAATCCGACGAGCAGCAGCCGGATGATCGTCGGGTCGATCAACGGCGCGTTCGCGACGACCAACGCCGGCGCGTCGTGGACGCCGGTCGCGGGCATCAAGGGTGAGGTCGAGGCCATTGTCGTCGGCGATCTCGGCAACCTGGTCCTCGTGCAGACGGAGAACGGTGTCTTCCGGGTCCACCCCTGGTCCTGAGCGGAATCCTGGATTCTTGCATTCAAGGAGAAGACGATGAAACGGCAGCTCTTCGGCATGTTCGTCGTGATCGTGCTCACGCTGGCCGCGGCGCCCCTGGTCGCCGGCGCGGCGACGGGGACACCGGCCAGCACCCCCGCCGCGTCGCCCGCCGCCTCACCGGCGGCATCGCCGGGCGCATCGCCCGTGGCGTCACCGGCGGCGAGCGCCGAAGTGACTGTCCACATCAAGGACTTTTTCATGGATCCGGCGGCCGTGACGGTCAAACCCGGCACGACGGTGACGTGGATCAACGATGGCCCAACGATTCACACGACGACCTCGCGCGCGACACCGGCGCTCTGGGACTCGGGCATCCTGCAGGTCGGCCAGAAGTTCAGCCACACGTTCACCAAGCCGGGCGAATACGACTACTGGTGCTCGCTCCATCCGCAAATGCTCGGCAAGGTGATCGTCAACCCGTAGCTTCGCCTTTCCACCGGTCACCGCGTCCCCAGCCGATTGCGGCGGAAGAATGGCGGGCAGATCCTGTCCGTCGCGTTGCGATCGCATGAGGAGGGTCTGTGGTCAACAGTGCAGTCATCGACCAGCACGGCGCCGCGCCGGTGTTCGGTCTCTACATCAACGGGGAGTGGCGCGCCGCGGCCTCCGGCAAGAGCTACGAAAATCGCAATCCGGCCCGGCCGGACGACCTGATCGGCTCGTTCGCCTCCGGCGGCACGGAGGATGTCGACGCGGCCGTGAGCGCCGCGGCCGAGGCGTTCACGGCCTGGTCCATGTCCTCGCCGATCACCCGCGCCAACATCCTCTACAAGGCGTCGGAGATCCTCGCCAGCCGGGTCAACGAGATCGGTCGCGAGCTGACCCGGGAAGAGGGCAAGACGCTCAAGGAGGGCATCGGCGAGACCAGCCGGGCCGTCCAGATCCTGCGCTACTACGCCGGCGAGGCGCAGCAGCCGACCGGCGAGCACTATCCGTCCGCCAACCCGGCGACCTTGCTCTACACCGTGCGGGAGCCGCTCGGCCCCTGCGCGATCATCACCCCCTGGAACTTCCCGATCGCCATCCCGGCCTGGAAGATCGCGCCGGCGCTCGCCTTCGGCAACACCGTCGTCTTCAAGCCGGCGACGCTGACGCCGCTCTGCGCCGTCCGCCTCACCGAGGCGCTGGCCGAGGCCGGCCTGCCGGAAGGCGTGCTCAACCTCGTCACCGGCAGCGCCGGCGAGGTTGGCGACCCGCTGGTCAACGACGAGCGCATCATCGCCATCTCCTTCACCGGCTCGAACGAGGTCGGCCGGCAGCTCAAGATGAGCGCGACGGCGCGGGGGGCGAAGGTCCAGCTCGAGATGGGCGGCAAGAACCCGGCGATCGTCCTGGCCGACGCCGATCTGGAACATGCGGTTACCAATGTCATCAACGGCGCGATGATGAGCACTGGCCAGAAATGCACCGCCACCAGCCGCGCGATCGTCGATCACCGCGTCGCGGACGAGCTCTCGGAACGCCTCGCCCAGCGCATCGGCGCGCTCAGGGTCGGCGATCCGCAGGAGGAGGCGACCCAGATGGGGCCGCTGATCTCCGCCGAGGCGGCGAAGCGCGTCGCGGGTGAGATCGACCGCGCGAAGCGCGAGGGACTGACGCTCTTGACGAAGGATGGCGCGTCGACCGATCTCGGCGACGGCTACTTCGTCCGTCCGGCCCTCTTCGGCGGCGTCGCCCCGGATTCCCGCCTGGCGCAGGAGGAACTCTTCGGCCCGGTCCTCGGCGTGATCCCGGTCGATGGCCTCGACGAGGCGATCGAGGTGGCAAACAACGTGCGGTTCGGGCTGTCGGCGTCGTTGTTCACGCGGGATATCGGCCGCGCGCTGACCTTCGTCCGCAAGATCCAGGCGGGTGTGGTCCACGTCAACTCGGAGACCGCCGGCGCGGAGCCGCAGGTCCCCTTCGGCGGCTACAAGGGGTCGAGCTCCTACTCCCGCGAGCAGGGCAAGGCCGCGCGCGAGTTCTTCACCCAGGTGAAGACGGTCTACCTCGACCCGCCGCCCTCCGCCTGAGCGGCGATTCACTGAATGTGCGAATGTCGTCCGGCAACGGGGCCGGACGAGGAACTGACCCGCAATGGGAAAGGAGCGAGGAATGGCAAACGCCGAACGCACCGCGACCGCCGTCTGGCACGGCAATCTCTTCAAGGGGAGTGGCGCGGTCAACAGCGGCAGCGGCGCCTTTTCGAACCTGGCCGTCGACTGGAGAGCCCGGACCGAGAGCCCGAACGGCGAGACGAGCCCGGAGGAGCTGATCGCGGCGGCGCACGCCGCCTGCTACGCGATGGCCTTCTCGAACGCGCTCGATCAGGCTGGACACGCCCCGCAGGAGCTCGACGTGACCGCGAAGGTCGAGTTCGGCCCGAAGGAGGGCGGCTTCGAGATCAAGTCCTCGCACCTGACCGTCAAGGGCAAGGTGCCGGGGCTGAACGAGGATCAGTTCAAGAAGCTGGCCCAGGAGGGGGAGCAGGGCTGCCCCGTCTCTAACGCCCTCCGCAACAACATCAAGATCACCGTCGACGCCAGCCTCGCCTCGTAGGCCCGGCTGTCACCGTCCGTCACCAGTCGCGCGCCGGGAAATGCTCCCGGCGCGCGGTGTCGTTGTCAATGCGCGATCCGTGTGTGATAGACGAGCACCAGGACGCCGTTCAGGACGAGGTAGGCCCAGAACCACCGTGGCAGCGGCGTCGGCGTGTCATCGTCGCTGGCTTGCGACGACCGGAACACGATCAGCAGCGCGATCGGCACCACCGGCCAGGTCCAGTACCAGGCGTGCGAGTTGACCGGCACCAGCGAGAGCGTCGCGACGACCGCCGTCCAGGCGGTCAGCAGCGGCCCGATCCACCAAGGCAGCGCTGACGTGTCCTCCGCCGGGCGCGATTCGTCCCACAGCGCCCGCAGGAACCGCCAGGCTGCCCAGGCCAGCAGCGCGAAGGTGGCAAGCTGCATCACGGTGCGGATGAAGATGCTGTAGACGTGGGTTACCGTCCCTGGAAAGAAGTGACGGATCACGAGAAAGAGCACGTTCCAGACCGGTTGGGCGATCAGGCGGCCCGGCTCCAGCAGCATCTCCCGCAGCGTCGTGAGCCCGCCCCAGTAGGGGAGGAAGGACGCCAGCAGCACCGCCGCGACGGCGAGGATGTCGAGCCCCCACGAACCGGCGATCGCGGACCAGCCGCGCCGCTTGCGCTCGCCGATCCTGAGCATCCCCAGCAACCCGACCAGTGGCAGCGTCACGTACTTGATCGCCGCCGAGGCGGTGACCAGGACGATCGCGCCGCGCAGCGCCCGCATCCCCCCGACGACGACGAGGAAGAGCCCCGCGGTCGCCAGCAGCAGCATCACCGGGT
>JAICKJ010000003.1 GCA_025928015.1 Thermomicrobiales bacterium | reverse complement strand
GAGATGAAGCCGCGGTCGCCATCGTAGGTCATGCAGACGCTGACGGCGGGCATCGGCTCGTCCAGCACCGCCATCAGCTCGGTCGAGACGCCCTCGCCCTGCATGGCGGCCAGGCAGAGCCCGCTCCACTCGTCGTTGCCGACGCTGCCGATCATGCCGACGCGGGCGTTGAGCCGCGCGAGCGCGGCGACGGTGTTGAACGTGCCGCCCGGCGAGACGGTCAACCCCTGGGCGTAAATCTCCTGCCCGACGACCGGCCACTTGGGCAAACCGGTGAAGACGAGGTCCCACGATGGGCGGCCGATGACGAGAACGTCGTATTCCACGCGCTGCACTCCGATGCATGGCGACACGGACGGCTTTGTCCCTGTCCCCATTCTACGCGCAGTCGAATGGCCCCCATCACCCAGCCGCGAACGCGGCGATCAGGAGCAGCACCGTGATGGTGTTGATCGTCATGTGCGTCGCGATCGAGATGAAGATGCTTCGCTTGCGCCAGACCATCCACGTGATCGGCAGGAAGCCGACGATGATGGCCGGATACCGCCAGGGCGAGAAGAAGTGATAGATGGCAAAGAGAACCGTGTTGATGACCGGCGCCCAGCGGCCATCGCGCTCCAGTCGCGGCAAGAGATGGCCGCGGAAGTAGAGCTCTTCGGTGATCGGCCCGACCACGCCGTTGAAGACCAACGCGATGACCAGGAGCGCGATCAGCGCTCCGGCCGGCGCCGAGACGCTCGTGTCGCGGTCGACGCCGGAGAAGATGAGGAGCGACTTCGGCATCCACGAGAAGACGTTCGTCGCCAGCCACATGTCGACCACCGCGATCGACACGGCCAGCCAGATGAAGAACCATGCTGCCAGGGCCGCCGCCATAGGCGCGAGGCGCCGGCCTGGGACAAAGTTCCGGAACTCGACGGCCCGCAGCGGCGACCAGGAGCCGGTCGTCCGGCGGGCATAGAGTGCGAGGTAACCCCATTCGAGCGGCGCCAGGACGACGCCGATCGCGCCGATGAGCACAAAACTCGGATCGACGCCCCACCGGTTGAGGAAGGACGCCGCCAGCAAGACCGCAAGAGTGAAGATCGCGCCCGGCGCCAGGTGGAGGACGACCAATCTCGCCGGCCCATACTGCTCCGCAATCAGGGGAACTGGCGGAATCACCGGACCGCGCGCCCGCCGCTGGCGGACCGACGTCACCATTCTTGATTCTCCATCGCTTCAGGATGATTCAAGCGAACATATGACAAAAGGCGCCATCGAAGATGGTCGCCTCTGCAGAACAAAGTACCTGCACCAGAACCATAGTCCACCGGCGCACGCCGCCATTAGGGCGCCGGCGGCGCGGGATCGGCACTCCTTTCTGGATTGCGGCGCGAGCTAGCCTTTGACGGCGCCGGAGGTGATGCCGCGGATGAGCTGGCGCTGGAAGAGAAGGAAGACGATGGTCAGCGGCAGGAAGATGATCGTCGAGCCGGCGGCGATGACCGGGACGTTCGAGGTCCAGCGTTGCTGGAAATAGAGCAGGCCGACTGGCAACGTCTGGTACTTCGGGTCGATGTTGACGATCAACGGCAGCAGGAACTCGTTCCAGGTCCAGATGAAGAACATCAGCGCCAGCGTACCGACGATCGGCCGGGAGAGCGGAAACATGATCCCCCAGAGCGTTTTCCAGGAGCTGGCGCCATCGACGATCGACGCCTCCACGATCTCCCGCGGGATCGTCCGGAACGCCTCCCGCATCAGCAGCGTGCCGAACGAGAGGCTGAGCCCGATTTGCGGCAGGATCAGCGCCCAGAGGCTGTCGAGCAGGTGCAGCGAGCGCATCAGGTAGAAGAGCGGAATCACGAGCGCCTGCAGCGGCACGATCAGCCCGAAGAGCAGATAGGCGAAGAGTGCGTTCGACCCGCGAAAGCGGAAGCGGGCGAAGGCGTAGCCGGTCATCGCCGAGAGGAAGATCGAGGGCACGACGACGCCGATGGCGACGACGAGGCTGTTGAGAAAGAGGCGGTCGAAGTGGCCGTCCACCCAGGCGGTGCGGTAATTCTGCCACTGGGCGTCCTTCGGCAACGCGAACACGCCGGTGACGAGCTCGATCGACGTCTTGAGCGACGAGAGGATCGTGACGACGAACGGCGCGACGGCGATCACCACGCCGATCGCCAGCAAGAGGTAGATCAGGGATCGCTTGATCATTCGCGCTCCCCGAAGAGCCGCAGCACGAGCAACGAGAGCGCGAGCGTCGTGACCGCAAGCAGCACGGCTATCGCCGCGCCGTAGCCCACCTGCCGGGCCTCGAAGACATTGATCATGTAGAGAGCGACCACCTCGGTCTGCTTGCCCGGGCCGCCATCGGTCGTCGCCTTGATCACGTCGAAGGCGCGGAGCGCGTTGATCAGGTTGACCGAGAGGACGACGGCCATCTCCCGGCGAAGACCGGGCAAGGTGACGGCGAAGAACTCCTGCCAGGTGTTGGCGCCATCGAGCCGCGCCGCCTCGTAGAGGTCCTGCGAGATTTTCTGCATGCCGGCGAGGAAGACGACGAAGCAAAAGCCGTAGGCGGCCCAGGCGCCGATCAGGCCCACGGTCGGCAACGCCCAGGTGAAATCGCCGAGCCAGGTCGGGGGCTGGAAGCCCAATTTCTTGAGGGACGAGTTGATGAGGCCGAAGACCGGGTTCAGCAGCCAGCGCCAGACGACGCCGATCAGCACGCCCGGCATGATGTAGGGCAGGAAGAGGCCGGCGCGAAAGACCGGGGTGCCCTTCAGCCGCACCTGATGGACGATCGCCGCCGGGATCAGCCCGAGGATCGCCGGCAGGATGACGAAGAATGGGACGAGCTGGATGTTGTGCCAGATCGAGCGCCAGAACTCCCCCTCGGTCAGCGCCCGGGTGTAGTTGTGCCACCCGGCGAAGCTCGCCGATGACCAGGCGATGCCGTCCCAATGGGCGAGGCTCAGCCCGACCGTCCCCACGACCGGCACGGCGACGAAGAGCGTGAAGATGAGCAGCGCCGGCAGCAGGTAAAGGTACGGCTCCCACGCCGAGCCCGCGAGTCCCCGGCGACGGGTGACCGGCTCCGACCGGACGCCGAGCGCCAGATCGGAGCCGATCGCGGACGGTTCAGGAGCTGAAGGACTTCGCATAATCGGCCTGGAGGTTGGCGACGAAGGTCTTCGGATCGACCTTGCCGGCCAGCAGCGCCTGAAGCTGCGCCGTCAGCGTGTCGTACATCGTCGGCGAGGCCCAGTCGAGGTAGTGGCCGATCGCGTCGCCTTCCAGCGCCGCGCTGAAGGCAGTGTAAAGATCGCCGGTGACGGTGTCCGGCTTGATCTTCTCCTTCGGCACCGCGCGGGCCGGCAGCACGCCGGCGTCGACGATCATGCCGACGACCTCGTCCGAGCACAGGTAGTCGATCAGCTCGGCGTCGAGATCGGGGTTCTTCGTCCCCTTGATGATGCTGTATGGGATGCCGACACCGCCGACGTTGAGCACCTTGCCGCCGGTCTCCTTTGGCGGCATCAGGAAGAAACCGCCGTCGGCGCCCAGCGCCTGCTCGATGTCGCCCGCGCTCCAGCTTCCCTGCATCAACATCGCGCCCTGGCCGGCCGAGAAGAGCGAGACCGCGTCATCCGAGCTGACTCCGGAGTAGCCGTCGAGCAGGTAGCCCTTGTCGACCCACTCCTTGAGCTTCGTCGCGGCGTCGATCATCGACGTGTCCTCGAACGACTCCTTGCCGGTGCGGTAGATCAGCCCATCGAGGTATGCGCGGGTCGTCATCGTCCCCTGGATGTCGCCGAAGAGGTGGATCGCCGGCCACTTGTCCAGATTCCCGAACATGAGCGGTGTCTGGCCGGCGTCCTTGAGCTTCTGCATCGCCGCTTCGAGATCGGCGAACGTTTTGGGCAGCTCGATGCCGTTGTCCTTGAAGATCTTCCGGTTGTAGTAGAAGCCGACGATCTCGGCCTCCATCGACATGCCCCAGAGTTGGCCCTGACCGAGCTGCTTGCCATCGGCGGTATACATGTTCCGCGCCAGCAGGCCGTGCGGCTGGATCGTGTCCCAGCCGTACTTCTCGACGTAGGGCACGAGCGAGACAAGCTGGCCGGCGCGGATCATCGGCCCCATCAGGCCCTCGCCGTTGTTGACCTGGGAGATGTCCGGCCCTTGGCCGCTATCGACCGAGCGCGGCAGCGTGCCGGTCAGATCCTCGGTCGTCCAGCCGCGATGGTCGATCTTCGCCCCATCGTGGCTCTGGGAGAAGCTCTTGCCGATCTTGTTCTCGATCAGGTCCTTGCGGGTGCCCTCGTTGAGCGTGTCCCAAAGCTTGATCGTGCCGCCCGACTGTCGTGCCCACGCGGGAGCGCCGGAGAGACCACCGAGGGCGATGACGGCGCCGCCGGCACCGGTGACCTTGATGAGTCTGCGTCGATTCACGAAAAAACCTCCTTGAACAAGAACGCGACGCGCGTGCAGCACGTCGCCAGTCCCGAAGCGCTTCGTTCATAGGGAGCAATTGTACGGGCAGATGCCGAATCACGGGTGGATTGCGCGCCAGCAGGCGCGATCCCTCCTCCCGGCGCTCCCCAGGCCTGTCATTTCTCGCGCGCTCGAAATGACAGGCGCGGTGGGTTGCCAGGGGCGAACGATTGTGTCGCCCTGGCCGACCGGTGCCGCGTGCTTACACCAGGTCAGCTTCAGCATCGCTTGTGTTCGACACGGGCCCGGCCACTGACGGATCATCGAACGAGAGCTGGTCATCGGTCAGCGCCAGGGCATCGCGGGCGAGCGCCGGCCAGTCGGGAGCAGCATCATCGCCGATCGGAAGCCGGATCAGTGCCGGGTGGTCCGCGTGGTGAAAGAGCCAGCGATTGAGGATGTTGGCCTCATCCACGTCGTAGTTGTCGAGCGGGTTGAGCCGGCACGTCCGATAGCGTGCCCAGGCCAGATCGAGCCGCGTCGCCAGATCGGCGACCAGGTCGGACGCGGCGACGGCGCCGCTGGGGACCTCCGAGAGCACGACGTCCTCGCCGGCATCCGGCTGGGGTCCAGGAGCAGCCGGCGGTCGGCGAGCGCGAAACTGCGCCCAGAGGCGGCCGTGGATCACCAGCAGCACTTCCCGAAAGGCCGGCTCCGCCGACGGGAGCACGAGCAGCAGCGTGTGCTCGCGTTCAGCCAGGCGCATCCGGCCCTGGTCCTCGATGATGCCGAGCACGGCCTGCATGTCGCGGCGCAAGCGCTCGGCCCGCTCGAAGTCGCGCTTCTCCGCCGCCTCTTCCAGCGCGATCCAGAGCCGGGCTTGCAACCGGTCCACGTCGCCATCGAGGAAGGTCGCTACGTCCTCGATCAGCCCATGGTAGGTCTCGCGATCGGCGCGGCCCACGCAAGGGCCGAGGCAGCGGCCGAGATCGAGCAGGATGCAGGGGTGGCCGTAGCTGCGGGCGTCCTTGAACGAGCGCGTGCAGGTCCGCAACGGCAGGATGCCATTGATCACATCGACCGTCCGCCGCGCCCCGCCCTTGCTGCGGTATGGGCCGAAGTAGCGGGCGCCATCGTCCTTGCGGTTTCGCGCCAGCATCACGCGTGGCCAGGAGCTGCTGAGATCAACGCGGATGTAGGGGTAGTGCTCGAACGAACGCATGGCGGTGTTGTAGCGCGGCTCGTAGCGGCGAATGAGCTGCGATTCGAGCAGCAGCGCCTCCAGCTCGGAGCCGACGACCTCGACGTCGACCCTGACCATCGACTCGAGCAGCCCGTCCATCTTGCGCGTGTAGCCGAGCGGTTGCGAGTAATAGGAGGCAACGCGGTCGCGCAGATTGCGGGACTTGCCGACGTAGATGATGTGGTCGAACTGGTCGCGCATCAGGTAGCAGCCGGGCTTTTTCGGGATGTCCGCCAGCAGCGAGCGGTCGATCAGCGTGCGGCCGCGCCCGACGCGATCCTTCGGTCGCCGCTCCTTGAGCTGCGACGCGGCTTTGAGCTGGTCGATCGAGGTGACGCCCTGGCGCCGCGCCTCATCGACCAGCCGCAAGGCGACCTCGCCGGTCAATTCGGCGTCGACACCGGCCCGGTGAATCTTGCGCGGCACCAGTCCGACCTGCCGCGCGACCTTGTCCAGGCTCGGCTTGCGCACGCCGCGCAGCAGCCGGACGGCCATGCCCATCGTGTCGAGCCGCTCGTTGATGAGAGAGGTCCGATCGACGCGCTTCAGCTCGGCGTTGAGGAAGTTGAGATCGAAGGCGATGTTATGCCCGACGACGAGCCCGCTGCCGATGAAGGTCTGGACCGCCTCGGCGATCGCCGCGAAGGGCGGCGCCTCGGCGACGTGCGCGTCCTTGATCCCGGTCAGCTCGGAGATATAGGCGGGGATGCGCTTGCCGGGGTTGACGAGCGATTCGAACCGCGCCTCCTCGGCGCCATTCCGGTAGCGGATGCACGCGACCTCGATCACCCGCTGCCGCAGCGGCCGGAGGCCCGTCGTCTCGACATCGATGACGACGAACTCGTCGAGCAGCAGCTCGGCGGCCAGTTCGCCGGGTTCCTGACCGAGCACCGCCCAGGCGCCCTCGGCACGGAAGACGAGCCGTTCGTCGTGGGCGAGGATCGAGCGGAGCAGCGGCCGCCAGAGCGCCGGCGAGCCGGCCTGGCCGAAGACGTACTGGATGAGGCGGTCCTCATCGACCGCGCCGCCGCAGGAGAGGATGAACTCCGCCGCGCGCTCACAGAGCGCGAGGTAGCGGCCGCCCTCCCCCTCCGCCACGCCTGATTGTCCGCTGACCAGCTCCGCCATCGGCGGATGCCCCTTCCATCGCTGTCACAGGCCGAGGGTGTGGAACGCATGTTCGTTGCGTCGTACGATACCAGAGGCGGGGCACGAGCGCCGTGCTACACTCGCCGAGGCGTACGTTCACCTCTTGGCCATCGAGTCAATCATAGGACCCCCGCATCGGACGGACAGACGAAGGAGACCGGATGTCGGAAACGCAGGCGGACACCGTCCAGCAGCGGGTCGATGAGCTGCGCGTGGCCATCGACCGGGCCAACTATGAGTATTACGTCCTCGACGCGCCCTCGCTGGCCGACGCCGAATACGACGCGCTGATGAACGAGCTCAAGGCAATCGAGGCGGCCCATCCGGAGCTCGTCACCCCCGATTCGCCGACCCAGCGCGTCGGCACGACGCCCCAGGCCGGCTTCGCCGAGGTGCGCCATCCACGGGCGATGCTCTCGCTGAGCAATGTCTACTCGGAGGAGGAGCTGCGCTCCTGGGGCGCCCGCGTCGAGCGCTTCGCCGGCACGACTGACATCACCTTCGTCACCGAGCCGAAGATCGACGGCCTGGCGATCGCCATCACCTACGTGAACGGGCGCATGCATCACGCCGCGACCCGCGGCGACGGCTTCGTTGGCGACGACATCACCCGCAACATCCGGGCGACCAAATCCATTCCCATGCGCCTGAACATGCCGTCGGGGGTGCCGATGCCGGGCACGATCGAGGTCCGCGGCGAGATCTACATGCGGCGCGACGACTTCGAGGCGCTAAACGACCGCATGGCCGAGGATGGCGGCAAGCTCTTTATGAACCCGCGCAACGCCGCCGCCGGCTCGCTGCGGCAGAAGGACCCGCGCATCACCGCCCGGCGCCCGCTCCATCTCTTCGCCTACCAGATCGGTTATGTCGAGGAGGGCGAGCTGCCGCCGACGCAGTATGACTGCATGATGCTGCTGCGAGAATTCGGGTTCGCTACGACCGACATCCGCCGTCACGACTCGCTCGATATTGTCTGGGCGAGTTGTCAGGAGTGGCTGGAACGGCGGGCGACGCTGCCGTTCGAGATCGACGGCACGGTCATCAAGGTCGACAGTCTGCGCCTGCAGGATGAGATCGGCTACGTCGCCCGCGAGCCACGCTGGGCGACCGCCTACAAGTTCCCGGCGATCCAGCAGGTGACCAGACTGCTCGATATCCAGATCAACGTCGGCCGCACCGGCACGCTCAACCCGCTGGCGATCCTGGAGCCGGTCAACATCGGCGGCGTGACCGTCGCTCGCGCGACGCTCCACAACGAGGAGGAGATCGCCCGTAAGGACATCCGGATCGGTGACACGGTCATCGTCCAGCGCGCCGGCGACGTCATCCCCCAGATCGTCAAGGTGATGGAGGACCGGCGCACGGGCAGCGAAGTGCCCTACCAGATGCCGGACACCTGCCCGTCGTGCGGCGCGCCGGTCCACAAGGAACCGGGCGTGGCGATGCGCTACTGCACCAACGCGGCCTGCCCGGCGCAGTTGCGTGAGCATATCCACCACTTCGTCAGCCGGGTGGCGATGGACATCGACGGATTGGGCGACAAGCTGGCCGACCGCTTCATCGAGCTCGGCTGGATTCACGACGCCGCCGACATCTACCGGCTCGATTGGGAGGCGATCGCCAATCTCGAAGGCATGGGCGAGAAGAGCGCGGGCAACCTGCGCGAGTCGGTCGAGCGGAGCAAGCAGCAACCGCTCTGGCGCTTGATCAACGGCCTCGGCATCCGGCACGTCGGCGAACGGACCGCCACGTTGTTGGCTGACCGCTTCGGCTCGCTCGACGCATTGCAGCAGGCGACGGTCGAGGAGGTCAACGCGATCGCCGGCATCGGGTCGATCGTGGCGGAGAGCGTCGTCGACTTCATGCAAGAGCCGCGCAACCAGGCGGTGATGCGGAAGTTCGTCGAGGCCGGTGTCAACACGACCGATGGCCGCGACGGTCACAAGGAGAACGGCCGCATCCTCGACGGGCTGACCCTGGTGCTCACCGGCCGGCTGGAGACGCTGACGCGGCCGGAGGCGGAGGAAAAGCTGCGCCGGGCCGGCGCGAATGTGACCAGCTCGGTCTCGAAGAAGACCTCGGCGGTCATCGCCGGCGCGGACGCCGGCAGCAAGGAGACGAAGGCGCGCTCGCTCGGGGTGCCGGTCTTGGGCGAGGACGACCTGACCCGGATGCTGGCCGGCGAGCTGCCCGCCGAGCTGCAGAAGGTGTGAGGAGCCGCGACCAAGGCGCGGAACGCACCTCGGGTCGTGCTACGCTTTTCCCGACTTTGACGGCGCCGGAGGGCGCGAACCCCGCTGCAAGGAGAAGGACATGAGCGGATATTCCGCGCCCACGCGGGAGAATGACGCGGTGCAGACCGTGCGAACCATCGGCCGCGTCGCCCAGATGCTCATCGAGCTGCGGGACGAATACACCGAGCGCCGCCGGGAGGACACGCTGCAGCAGATCGAGCAGCGACTGGACGATCTCGTCCAGCTTCACGCCGAGCTGAAGCAAAAGATCGCGGAGATGCATTCGGGGGAGTAGCGACCACCCGCGCGTGCATGATCGTTTCCCGTCGTTCTGAGGCTCCGCAGAGCCGAAGAATCCCCGCGCGAAACACTCCTCTGCCACCGCAAACGCTCTAGTTGGCCACGAATGTCCGCTGCGGCGGACCGGCTTCGCCGGGGGATTCTTCCCTCCGGTCAGAATGACCGCGTAGCGGGCTGGAATCAGGAAACGGCCGTGGTGCCGGGCTTGACGAGCGGGATGCCCTGTTTGCAGAGGGGGCATTCGTCCGCCGTCCAGGACTCTACCTTCTGAGAAGCGAGCGCGAAGAGCGGGACATCGCCGAAGCGGGTCGCGCCGGCGCTGCGATCGACCAGCACGGCGACGGCGGTGACTTCGACCGGATGCTGCTCCAGCACCGTCAGCGTCTCGCGCACCGAGCCGCCGGTCGTCAGGATATCGTCCACGACCAGTACGCGGCTGCCGGATTTGAAGGTCGTTCCCCGCCGGATTTCGCGCCCGGTCGAGCCGTCGCTCGCCCGCTCGGCGTAAGCGGCCATCGTGCCGAGCTGGCGCCCGACCTCGAAGGCGAGCAGGATGCCGCCGGTCGTCGGGCCGACGACGACGTCGATCCGCTCGTCGCGGAAGCGGTCGGCAAAGCCGGTACAGACGCGTGAGGTCGCCATCGGATTGCGCAGCAAGTCGAATTTCTCGACATATACATCGCTGTGACGGCCGGAGGAGAGCAGGAAATGCCCCTCCTTCAGCGCGCCGACCGCCCGCATTTCATCGAACAGGGTCATTGATCAACCTTTCCCCCATTGGTCCTTCTTCGGCCACATCGTGCCATCATTCGCGCCTCTGCCGGCTGTCATTCTGAGCTCCGCAGAGCGAAGCATCTCGTTCGTCGTTGCCCAACATGAGCGTCTCTATTGGCCATGTAAGCCGCTGCGGCGGGAGATTCTTCCCTCCGGTCAGAATGACAGCGATGGTGATTGGCGATTGACAAATCGCTGCGGCGGCCAGTCGGACTCCTGACAGCTCGACTCAACCGCACTGCATTACGGCACCAGAAAAAAGGCGATTGCGAGGATCGCATACAAACCAATGAGCTGGACGCCCTCCAGCCAGTTCGACTCGCCATCGACCGAGATCATCACCGCGACGATCACGGCGCCGATCAGCGCGATCATCTCGAAAGGATTGAAGACGAGCGTCATCGGGTTGGGGCCGACAAAGCGACTGATCAGGACCAGCACCGGCGCGACGAAGAGGGCGATCTGCAAGCCGGAGCCGACCGCGATGCCAAATGTCAGGTCCATCTTGTTCTTGAGCGCCATCTGGACCGCGACCAGGTGCTCGGCGATGTTCCCGACCAGTGGCACCAGCATGACGCCGACGAAGAGCTCGGTCATGTCCCAGTCCTTGGCGGTCGGCTCGAGCGCGCCGACCAGGATCTCGCTCATGAAGACGATGGCGATGGTCGCCACGGCCAGTACGCCGAGCGCAACCGGCAAGCTCAGCCGCCCCTCGCTCTCCTCCTCGGCCGCGCTCTCCGGCGTCGAACCGCCGAAGATCGTGAAGAGCAGATAGAGCGCATAGAAGATGATGAGCACGATCGCGACGCCGTCGCTGATGCGGACGATGTCGCTATCCGACGGGCGATGCCTGGGGCTCCCGAGGGCAAAAACGGCCGGGATGATCAGGGCCAGAACCGCCAGTGACATTGTCGAGGCGTTGGTCGAGGCGTGGCGGGCGTCGAACTTCTGGCGGCCGTGCTTCAGGCCGCCGAAGAGAACGGAGAAGCCGAGGACGAACAGCATGTTGCCGATGATCGAGCCGGCGATGCTCGCCTTGACGACCTCGACCAGGCCCTCGCGCAGCGCGACAATCGTAATGATCAGCTCGGCGGCATTGCCGAGCGTCGCGTTGAGCAAGCCGCCGATCCGCTGCCCGGTGTAGATCGAGACGTCATCGGTCGCGCGGCCAAGGACGGCCGCCAGCGGGATGAGCGCGAGCGCGGAACAGACGAAGAGGACCGCGTGACCGCCGATGCCCGCGTACTTGAGCACGACGGTGACCGGCACCATGATCAGCAGCGCGTAGAGGAACTTCACCCTTCCGCAACCGCCAGGGCGACATCACTATCGGCCGTGACGTCCGCGCGGTGGGCAGGATGGGCGCGGCCGACCAGCTCACCGAGCTGATTGAGGCCGTTCGCCGCCAGGTACGCCTCGATCTCGTCGATCAGGCGCATCAGGATGCCCGGCTGGACGAAGAGCGCGGTGCCGACCTGAATCGCGCTGGCGCCGGCGAGGAAGAACTCCAGCGCGTCATTGAGCGAGGCGATGCCGCCGATGCCGATGATTGGTACCTTCACCGCCGCGGCGACCTGGTAGACCATGCGCACCGCGACCGGGCGGATGGCGGGACCTGAGAGGCCGCCGGTGACGTTCGCCAGCACCGGGCGGCGCGTCCGCGTGTCGATCGTCATGCCGACGAGGGTGTTGATGAGCGAGATCGCGTCCGCGCCGGCCTCCTCGACCGCTTGCGCCACGCCGATGATGTCGAGCGCGCCGGGGCTGAGCTTGACGATGACCGGCAGCGTCGTCGCCGCGCGCACGGCGCGGGTGACGTCGGCCGACATCTCCGGATCCCAGCCGAAGCAGTAGCCGCCGGCGGCGATGTTCGGGCAGGAGATGTTGACCTCGATCCCGGCGACACCAGGGGCCTCGTCGAGCAGCCGCGCCATCATCGCGTAGTCGTCGACCGCCTCGGCGGAGATGTTGACGATCGCCGGCACCTGCCAGTGCTGCCAGATCGGCGGATACTTCTTGAGAAAGCCGCGGATGCCGGGGTTCTGCAAGCCGATCGCGTTCAGCATCCCGGCCGGCGTCTCGGCGATGCGCGGCATGGCATTGCCGGCGCGCGGCTTGGGCGTGATGCCCTTGGAGACGAAGGCGCCGAGCCGCTGCACGTCGATGATCTGGGCATACTCCTGGCCGTAGCCGAAACAGCCGGAAGCGGCCATCACCGGGTTGCGCAGGACCAGCTCGCGTGGGTTGCGCGGCGCGAGATCGACGGTGGTATCGGGTGCGGCGAGCGCTTCGCTCATGACCAGATCACCTCGTCCATGTCGTAGACCGGGCCCTGCACGCACGACGTCCGCATACCGTGCTTCGTCTCGACGACGCAGCCGAGACAGGCGCCGAGCCCGCAGGCCATCGTCCGCTCCAGTGAGACCTGGACCGGTGGCGCATTGCCGATCCGGTTGGCGAGCACGACCCGCCGCAGGGAGCGGAACATCGGCTCCGGGCCGCAGGCAAAGACCTGGTCGGCCCAGCGCAGGTATTCGCCGACCAGATCGGTCACGAACCCCTTCGCGCCGGCGCTGCCGTCGTCGGTCGCGACCACGTATTCGACCTCCTCCGGCAAGACATGTGCCGGAAGCAGCCCCTCGGCGTTCTGCGCCCCCATCATGTACGCCACGCTCTGCCCGCGCCGGACGGCTTCCTCGGCCAGCAAGACGAGTGGTGCGGCGCCGACGCCGCCGGCGACCAGCAACAGCCGGTTGGTCTTGGGCTGCACCTCGAACCGGTTGCCGAGCGGGCCGAGGGTGTCGATCAGCGTGCCGACCGGCTGGTTGATGAGCCAGGCGCTGCCCCGGCCGTACGGGCGGACGAGGATCGTGAAGGTGTTCCGCGCCCGATCGACCGAACAGATCGAATAAGGACGGCGCAGGAGCGGATCGTGGGCGCTCTCGGGCCGGCAGAGGCTATCGAGGAACTGCCCTGCGCCGACCGCCTTCGCGAAGCCTTCCGGCGCGGTGAATGTCAGGATCGCGCTGTCACCCATCACCGGCTCGATGGCAAGCAATTCGGCCAGGAACTCGCGCGGCCGCATGGTCGCGCCGGCGGCTGATTGCATCGTCGTCGTTGGCGTCATGCCCGCTAGTACCCGAACCCTTTCCGCCGGTAGGAGCCGATCGGCTCGACCGTGTAGACCTCGCCCGCCTGCATCATTGCCTTGACCATCATTGTTGCCGTATCGACCGAGGTGATGCAGGGGATACCGCGCTCGACCGCCGCGCGACGGATCTCGAAGCCGTCGAGGATCTCCTTGTCGGCTGGCCCCGGCGTGTTGATAACGCCATCGACCGTGCCGTCGAGGATGACGTCCAGCATATCCGGCTTGCCGCGCCCGATGCGCTTGGTGACCATCTGGACCGGCATGTTGTTCCGCTCGATCAGCGCCGCCGTGCCCTCGGTCGCATAGAGCTTGTAGCCGAGCTGGACGAGCTGGTTGATCATCTCCAGCGCGTCGGCCTTGTCCTCGTCGGCGAGCGTGACCAGGATCGAGCCGTGCGGCGGCAACGCCAGCCGCGCGGCGATCAGCGCCTTGAAGAAGGCTGCTTCGAACGAGCGGTCGGTCCCCATCACCTCGCCCGTCGATTTCATCTCCGGACCGAGGTGCGTCTCCACCCCGCTCAGCTTGGCCATCGAGAAGACCGGCGCCTTGACCGCGTAGAGCGGCTGGCGTGGCCAGAGGCCGCCTTCGTACCCCTGCTCCTTGAGCGACTGGCCGAGCATGATGCCGGTCGCCAGCTTGACCATCGGCACGCCGGTCGCCTTGCTCAGGAACGGCACGGTGCGCGACGAGCGCGGGTTGACCTCGAGGACGTAGATGCGGCCCCGGTGGATGACGTACTGGATGTTGATCAGCCCGCGCGCGTTCAGTCCGAGCGCGATCCGCGTCGTGTAATCGACGATCGTCTCGACCTCGGTCGGGAAGAGGTTGACGCCCGGATAGACGGCGAAGGAGTCGCCGGAGTGGACGCCGGCGCGCTCGATGTGCTCCATGATGCCGGGGATAAGGACGTCCGTGCCGTCGCAGATCGCGTCGACTTCGACTTCCTTGCCGAGCAGGTACTTGTCGACCAGCACCGGGTGCTCCGGCGTGAGCGTCGCCTGGTTGCGGATGTAGCGGGCGAGCTGGTCCGCGCCGTAGACGACCTCCATCGCCCGCCCGCCGAGGACGTAGGAGGGCCGAACGAGGACCGGGTAGCCGATCCGCGCAGCGACCTGCTCAGCGTCGCGCAACGAGGTGACGGCCGCACCGGCCGGCTCCGGGATGTTCAACTCGCGCAGGAACGCCTCGAAGCGCTCGCGGTCCTCCGCCAGATCGATCGAGTCGAGCGAGCTGCCGAGGATCGGCGCGCCGGCCGCGCTGAGTGGCGCGGCCAGATTGATCGCCGTCTGCCCGCCGAACTGGACGATCATCGGCGGGAGGTCGCAGCCGGGTCCCGCCTCGTGGCGCAGGATTTCCTCGACGCTTTCGCTGTCGAGCGGCTCGAAGTAGAGGCGGTCGGAGGCGTCGAAGTCGGTCGAGACGGTCTCCGGGTTGGAATTGACCATGATCGAGGCGACGCCGGCCTCCCGCAGCGAGCGCGACGCCTGCACCGAGCAGTAGTCGAACTCGATCCCCTGCCCGATCCGGATCGGCCCCGAGCCGACGACGACCGCCCGCTTGCCCGCCAGCGGCTCGGCCTCGTCCTCCTCCTCATAGGTCGAGTAGAAGTAGGGCGTGGCGGCGGCGAACTCGCCGGCGCAGGTATCGACCATCTTGTAGACCGGGCTCATGCCGAGCTTGCGGCGCTCACCCGTGATCACCTTGGCCGCGACGCCGCCCAGCTGGGCGATTTGCCTGTCGGAGAAGCCGCTGCGCTTCGCCCGCCAGAGCAGGTCGGGCGTCGGGATGCCCTTGGCCAGCTTGCGCTCCAGCGCGACCAGCCCCTCCAGCTTCCACAGGAACCACCGATCGATCGCGCTCAGCTCGTGGATTTGCTCGACACTGACGCCACGGCGGAGCGCGGCCATCACTGCCCAGAGGCGGAGGTCGTTGGGGGTCTTGATCTTCGCCAGCACGAGCTCGTCATCGTCCTGCCAGGACGGGTGCTCCCAGAGGAGATCCTTGGCGGTGGTCTCCAGCGAGCGCGCGGCCTTCTGGATCGCGCCCTCGAACGAGCGGTCGATCGCCATCACCTCGCCGGTCGCCTTCATCTGGGTGGAGATGGCGCGATTCCCCTTCGGGAACTTGTCGAACGGCCAGCGGGGGATCTTGGCGACGACGTAATCCAGCGCCGGCTCGAAGGCGGCCGTCGTCTTGCCGGTCACCGCGTTCGTCAACTCGTCGAGCCGCTTGCCGATCGCGATCTTGGCCGACATGCGGGCGATCGGGTAGCCGGTCGCCTTCGAGGCCAGCGCCGACGAGCGGCTGACGCGCGGGTTGACCTCGATGACGGCGTAGTCCTCGGTGTACGGATCGAGCGCGAACTGGACGTTGCAGCCGCCCTCGATCCCGAGCGCCCGGATGATCTTCAACGCCGACGTGCGCAGCATCTGGTATTCGCGATCGGTGAGCGTCTGCGACGGCGCGACGACGATGCTGTCGCCGGTGTGGACGCCCATCGGATCGATGTTTTCCATGTTGCAGATGGTGATGCAGGTATCGGCGCCGTCGCGCATCACCTCGTACTCGAGCTCCTTCCAGCCGAGAAGCGAGCGATCGAGCAGGATCTGATGAATCGGACTGGCATTGAGGCCGGAGGTGACGATCCGGTCCAGCTCCTCGGGCGTCGTCGCGACGCCGCCGCCGGTGCCACCAAGCGTGTAGGCCGGACGGATGACGAGTGGCAACGGCGTCGTCGCGGCGAAGGCGTGGGCCTCGTCGAGATTGTGGACGATCGCGCTCGAGACTTCAGGCTCGCCGATGTCATTCAGCAGTTGCTTGAAGAGTGCGCGGTCCTCGGCCTTCTCGATCGCCTCGAGCGGCGTGCCGAGCAGGCGGACCCCATAGCGCTCGAGGATGCCGAGCCGCGAGACTTCGACCGCGAGATTCAGCCCCGTCTGCCCGCCGAGCGTCGGCAACAGACCGTCCGGCCGTTCTCGCTGGATGACGCGGCGGATGACGTCGGGCGTCAGCGGCTCGATGTAGACCGCGTCGGCGATGTCCTCATCGGTCATGATCGTCGCCGGGTTGGAGTTGACGAGGATCGTCCGGATCCCCTCCTCCCGCAGCGCGCGACAGGCCTGCGTGCCCGCGTAGTCGAATTCCGCCGCCTGGCCGATGACGATCGGACCCGAGCCGATCACCAGCACGCTTCTGGCGCGCGTTTCCCCCGAAGCTGGTCCTTCCAACCCGTTTCCCCCGTGCATGAACTGATGCGGCTTACCGCGTCGCCGTCGACCGGCTCGAGATCAGATTCAAGAATTGATCGAAGAGTTTCCCGTTGTCGCGCGGCCCGGGCGCGGCCTCCGGATGGAACTGGACCGAGAGGACCGGCAGCGTCTCGTGCGCCAGACCCTCGACCGAGCCGTCGTTGAGATTGATCAGCGCGATCTGCCAGCCGCCATGCGTTGGCAGCGTCGCGCCATCGACCTGGTAACTGTGGTTTTGCGCCGTGATGGTGACGTGGCCGGTCCGCTCGTCCCGCACCGGCTGGTTGCCGCCGCGATGGCCGAACTTGAGCTTGGACGTCTCCGCGCCGATCGCCCGCGCCAGCAACTGGTGGCCGAGGCAGATGCCGAAATACGGTGTCTCGTCCGCCAGCAGCCCGCGCACGACGTCCAGCCCGTCATCGAGATTGGCCGGATCGCCTGGCCCGGGTGAGACGATGACGCCATCGGGCGCGAGCGCCTTGATCTGCTCATAGGGCGTGCCATAGGGCACGACCGTGACGCGAGCGCCGCGCTCGACGAGCGAACGGACGATGTTCCGCTTGACGCCGCAATCGACGACGACGACCGAGGGGCCGTCCTCCGGACCGAACGTCTCAATCTCCGGCGCCCGGACCTCTTCGACGACTTCCAGCTCGCCGGGCAGCGGCGCCGTCTCCGCTCGCGCAATCAGATCGTCGTCGCTCAGCTCCGTCGTATTGTGGACGAGCGCGGCGCGGGTATCGCCGACCGACCGAATGTGCCGCGTGAGCGCCCGGGTATCGACGGCGGCGATGCCTGGGATGCCATGCCGCTTGAGGTAGTGATCGATCGTCTCATCCGATTGGTAGTTGGACGGCTGCTCGGCATATTCGCGGACGATCAAACCGGCGATCCACGGTTGGCGCGACTCATCGAACGCGTCCGTCAGCCCGTAGTTGCCGATCAATGGGTAGGTCATGCAGACGATCTGGCCACGGAAGGAGGGATCGGTGCAGACCTCCTGGTAGCCGGTCATCGTCGTCGTGAAGACGACCTCGCCGGCACCATCGACCGACGCCCCGAAGGCGGTGCCGCGAAAGACGGCGCCGTCCGCCAGCGCGATCGCGGCATCGGTCGCCGGCCGGTAGCGCTTCGTCTGGGTGTCGGCCCGGGGCCGGTCCACGGTCGTTTGCTCAGGCACGATAGCGCTCCTCTCCATCGACCAACGTCAGTTTCACCTGCCCGCGCATCGTCATGCCGAGCAGCGGTGTGTTCGGGCTCTTCGTCTTCAGGTTCTCGGCGCAGACCGTCCAGGCCGCGTCCGGGTCGAAGACGGTCATGTCGGCAGCGACGCCCGGCGTCAACGAGCCACGCTCACCCGCCAGGAGCTTCGCCGGCTCGACCGTCCATTTCGAGATCAGCTCGGAAAGCGAGAGATGCCCGGCGCGGACGAGCGCGAGCGTCAGTGGCAGCGCAAATTCCGAGCCGCTCATCCCGAAGGCGGCGTTTTCATAGCTGCTGCCCTGCTTCTCCGGCGCCGCATGGGGCGCGTGGTCGGTCGCGAGGCAGTCGAGCGTGCCATCGAGCAGCCCGGTGAGGACCGCGCGGGTGTCCAGCGCCGTCCGCAGTGGCGGATTGACCTTGGTGTTCGGATCGGCCGGCTCGCCCGACCGCCCGTCCGGCTCACTCACGTTGAGCAGGTGACGCGAGCCGGCCACCCACTCGTCGTCCATCGTCAGGTGGTGCGGCATCGCCTCGGCGGTGACGTGAACGCCGCGCCGCTTCGCCTCGCGGATCAACGCGACCCCGCGCGCGCTGCTGACGTGGCAGACGTGCAGCCAGCCACCGGTCAGCTCGGCCAGGATCAGGTCGCGGGCGATGATGATCTCTTCCGCCTCCGAGGGGATGCCCGTGATGCCGAGGCGGCGGGAGACGTCGCCCTCGTTCATCGCGCCGGACGCCAGAGCCTTGTCCTCGCAGTGGACGATGACCGGGAGGCCAAGTTCCTTCGAGGCTTCCAGCGCCTGCCGCATGATCGCGCTGTTCGCGGTCGTGTCGCCATCGTCCGAAAAGCCGATCACGCCGGCATCGGCGAGCGCCGCGAAATCGACCGCCTCGCCGCCTGAGCGGCCGCGGGTGATCGTCGCGATCGGCAGCACGCGGATCGCTGCCTCGCGCCGGATGCGGTGCTGCAGATCCTCGACCACTTCGGGCGAGTCGAGCGCCGGCTTCGTGTTCGGCATGCAGCAGACGGTCGTGAAGCCGCCGGCGGCCGCGGCGGCGGTCCCGGTCGCGAGCGTCTCCTTCTGCTCGAACCCCGGCACGCGGAGATGGACGTGGACGTCGATCAGCCCCGGGCAGACGACCAGCCCGGTCGCGTCATAGTCGGGCACGCCGGGCGTCTCGCCGACCTCGCCAACCGCCACAATCGTCCCGTCGCGGATCAGGACGTCCGTGACGCCGTCGATGCCGTTCGCCGGGTCGATGACCCACCCGTGTCGCAGGACGAGATCGCTCATCGTGCCTCCCCCGCCCCCATACAAAAAACCGCCCCTGAGTCAATGAATGACCCGAGGGCGGGGCGTCCCAATTGCAGACCAAACGGTGAGATGTGATGCACGAGAATGCAGAACCCTACAGCGGTTCGTAGTAACCGTCGAAGTATAGCCAGCCGCTATCTTCCCGCGCAACCCGAGAGACAGGCCCGCGCCGAGGAAGGCGTTTGGCGCGATTATGTCGCGGTAGGTCCGTGCCGAATCTGGTCGAGATCGTCAATGCACTGGTCCCAATCGAGGTCGCTCCACACCCCCGCCAGCGCCAGCACATCTACCCTACCGTGCTCCGCGACCGCGGCACGCGCGTCGGCCTCGTCCGCGAAGTATCGAGTGACTTCTTCCCCGTCTTCCTCAAAAAAGATGATGCCAATCAGCGGTGAGTCAATGTGAACGGCGAGACTGGTTGGATGATCAGCGTGCTCGTTCGTTGCCATGTGCGCTCGACCTCCTGCAGCGACCAGTAGTATAGGAGCACGTTGAGGCGCCTGGCGTGCCCCGCACCGGGCGTTGGGAGCGAGTTTGAGGCACGGGAACGGGATGATTGTCGAGCAGCCGCGCAATCTGGAGACGGTGTTGCGCATTTTGGACGAGACGTATGGGCCGCGGCCGTGGCACCGGCATGGGGAGCCGGTCGAGGTGCTGGTCAGCACGATCCTGTCGCAGAACACGTCGGATGTGAACACGGACCGGGCGTTCGCCTCGCTCCGCGCCCGCTTCCCGACCTGGGAGGCGATCCGGGTAGCACCGCCGGACGAGGTCATCGATGCAATCCGCTCTGGCGGTCTGGCGAACCAGAAGGGACCGCGCATCCAGCGAGCGCTGGAGTCGATTCGCGAAGAATGGGGCGACGACTACGACCTGACGCCGCTCGCCGATCTAAGGGTCGCGGACGCGACCGCCGCGCTGACGAAGCTCGATGGCGTCGGGCCGAAGACGGCGGCGATCGTGCTCCTCTTCAGCCTCCACATGCCGGCCATGCCGGTTGATACGCACGTCTACCGCGTCGCCTGGCGATTGGGGGCGATCCCGAAGTCCGTGACACCGGAAAAGGCGCACGATGCGCTGCTGGCCATGCTTGGCAACGATCCGGACAGACTCTACGCTGTCCACGTGGAAATGATTGCCCACGGCCGCGCGCTGTGCCACGCGCGAAATCCCGAATGCCCGGTCTGCCCGCTGCTGCGGGTCTGCCCATTCGGCCAGCAGCGAGTGAAAGCAACTAACGATGGATCATGAAACGGACGCATTCGTCCACCCCGCCGGCGGCGACACGACGCTCTACCTCATCCGCCACGGCCAGACGATAGCGAACTCGCTGTCGCAATACGCGGGAAGTTGGGATGTCGCGCTGAACGACATCGGCCGGCGACAGGCGGAGGTACTGGCCGAATGCCTCCGCGACGTCGCCTTCGACGCGGCGATCAGCAGCCAGCTCTCCCGCGCGAAGGACACCGCCGAGGCGATCCTCCGGTATCACCCCGGCGTGTCGCTGGAGGTCGATCGGGACTTCGCGGAGTGGGACTTCGGCGACCTCGAGGGCAAGGAGTTCCAGAGCCTGGTGACCGAGTACCCGGAGCTGGCCCGGCAGCTCCAGAACCCGAAGGCGGAGATCGTCGCCTGGCCGGGGGGCGAGTCGAATGTCGACTTCAAGCGACGGGTGGATCGTGGGCTGGACCGGCTGCTGTCGAAATACTACCACAACCGCGTGGCGATCGTGACCCACGGCGGCGTGATCAGCACGTTCATGCTGCATCTGACCGGCAAGACGAGCCGGGAGGACTTCTTTCGCTTCTCGCCCAGCAATTGCAGCATCTCCGAGATTCACGTTACCGCATCCGCGACGCAGATCGTGCGCTGGAACGACGTTCTGCATCTCGAATCCGAAGGGATCCACGAGGATCCCTACCTGACCACGCGCGAGATGGCGCGGAAAGGCGCTCGCCAGGAGGGGGATGAGTGAATCGCCTCACGGTTCTCGGCGGCAGCGCCGCCGGCGTCGGCACGGGCGTCGGCTGCTCGTCCTACCTGCTCGACTGCAACGGAACGATGCTGGTCCTCGATCTCGGTCCGGATACCTTGCAGGAGCTACGCAAGCACACCGACTTCCGGACGATCGATGCGATCATCATCAGCCACCTCCACCTCGATCACATCCTCGACCTCTTCGCGCTCCGCTTCACGCTCGCCTACAACCCCCAGAAACCGGACCGCAGGGTACCGCTCTGGCTGCCGCCGGGGGGCGAGGAGTTCCTCCTGAAGGCGGCGTGCGTCTTCGCCGATGACGGCCCAGCCGAACAGTGGTTCAGCCGCGTCTTCGACGCGCGGGAGTACGACCCGGCGCAGACCCTGCGCTTCGGCACCGCGACCGTCACATTCACGCCGACCGTCCATTACGTGCCGTGCTGGGCGATCCGCGTCGATGAGGAGACCCGCGACACGGCGCTCGTCTACACCGGCGACACCGGACCGGCGGCGAAACTCGACGAGTTCGCGCGGAACGTCGACGTGCTGATCGTCGATGCCGGCCGGTTCGGCCCTGACAAGGAGCCGTTCGACCGTCGGGGGCACACGTCCGCGGAAGAGGCCGGCGCGCTGGCCGCCAGCGCGAACGTCCGCACGCTCGTGCTGGCCCACCTCGGGGAGGAACATGGGTTGGCGACCTACGAGCGCGAAGCGATGACGGCGTTCACGGGCGCGATCAAGATCGCGCTGCCTGGATTGACGGTCGATTGGTGAGCGAACCGCTTGCCGGGTTGAAACCGCTGGACGGACTGCGCGTCGGCCATTGGACGGACCGAGAGGCGCGGACCGGCTGCACTGTTTTGCTCTTCGATCAACCAGCCCTGGCGGCGGCCGAGGTGCGCGGCGCGGCGCCGGGCACCCGCGAGCTGGCGTTACTGGAGCCCGGCCGGCTCGTGCAGCGCATCGACGCCTTCCTCCTGGCCGGCGGCAGCGCCTTCGGGCTGGCGGCGGCGGACGGCGTCATGCGGTGGCTGCGTGAGCGCGGCCGCGGCGTGCCGACCGCGGCGCTGCCGGTGCCGATCGTGCCGGCAGCGGTGATCTACGACCTCGCCGTCGGTCAGCCGATCGCGCCGGATGCCGCCGCCGGCTATGCCGCCTGCCAGGATGCTGTCGCGCTCGACGTGGTCGAATGGGGCGCTATCGGCGCCGGGACCGGGGCGACCGTCGACAAGCTCGCTGGGCAAAGCTCGCCAGCGGGGATCGGCGTTGGCCAGATCGCGCTCCGGGATGGCTCGGTGACCGCGATCGCCGTCCTCAACGCACTCGGCCACCTTGACGATGGGCCGATAGAGCAGCGCATCGCGCGCTTCACGCAGGCGCAGGTCAATCCACTCCAAAACGGCACGCAGACGACCCTCATCGCCGTTGTTGTCGATGCCGAATGCAACCACGACGCCCTGATCCGTTGCTGCGTCGCCGCCCACGACGCCTTGGCTCGCACGGTCTGGCCGGCGCACACCGCCTTCGATGGCGACCTCGCGCTGGCCGTCACCTTGCGAGAAGGAAAGCGGCCGGAGCCCACGCAGGAGCTGCGCTTGACGATGGCCGTCGGCCTGGTCGTCGAGCAGGCGCTCCGTCACGCGGCGGCCAGCCCGGCGACCGAGGCACGGTGAATCATTCCGTTCGGTGCTAGACTGCGAAGCGTGCCACCCGGTCTCCGGGCGCCGGGAGACATGAGCGCCGCCGTTCCACGCCCGGAGGCAGAAAGAACGTCATCCATGGCCGACCGACCCGCCTACCACCAGCCTTCCGCCGCCAACCGCCCGCTCCTCGCGCTCGCGGGCCGGCCGGGGCCGCTGGGGGGCGTGCGCGGAGTGGCAAATCTGGCCCGCATCGCCGGCATGTACGCGCTCGATCTCGACCTCACCGGCCGGGGTCGGCTCCCCGATCCACACGCCTTCAGCGGCATCGCGACCGAGCAAACGTTGCGGGTGAAGAGCGTCTGGCTCCCGGCATCGCTGCCGAACGCCGCACTGGCCGAGCGCATGGTCGATCTGCTCCGCTACGCCCGGGACGAGCTCGGACTGCGCTCCGTCATCGTCCCCCGGCGCGAGACCGGAAAGTCGCCGGAGCTGCGCACCCGGGCCGTACTGCGACCGCTGCTGGAGGAGCCGGAGAGCGCCTGTCTCCGCCTCGTGATCGGCATCGACGGGAGCGACATCCCGAGCAACCGCGATCAGCTCTCGACCCTCGCCGCCTACAAGCGGTTCGCGGAGGAGTGGGATGTCGACCTGGCGCTCGACATGAGCCACGACGCGAACCGCGCCTGGGAGATCGAGGCGACCATCGTGCGGTTGATGCCACGCCTCCACCAGGTGCGCCTGCCCGCCTCGCTCGACGACCACGGCGTGATCGGCTCCAGCCGGCTGGTCAACCGGGCGATCACGATGCTGGCCGACCAGGGGTTCGCCGGCACGATCAGCCTGCTGCCCCTGCAGCCGCCCTTCCTGCTCCGGCTGCGGCCGGGCATCGCGATCGAGCACATCGAAGTACGCGAACAGCAGATCGCGCTGCGCTACCAGCAGGTCGCGCGGGCGCTGCGGCCCGATTCGAGCAACCCGCGCCTCCCGCACGGCCGCGATACCTTGCGATGACCCATCAGAAGAGGTTTCTCATCCAGGCGATTCCGTCGCCGATGCGATGGCGTGCGTCCTGCACGCGGTCAACGGCGCGTTGCGCCCAGGACATGCGTCCCGTCCATTGATTCGGTGCCAGCCCGCCATCCCAGACGAATCCGCTCAGGACGACGTCGTTCTGCCGCGTCTCGACCGGCCACCAGCGATTGCCATCGGCTTCTTGCGACAGGCCGGTGACCCGCACCTCATCACCGCTCCGCAACACGGTGATGATCTCCGCCGCTGAGCCGGGCGCGATCCGCAGATTCAGGTTATCGACCGCGACGGTCGTGGTCGTGCCGGGGGCGACCGAGAGTGCGCGACTCACGAGCAAGGCGGGTCCGCCTCGGACCAGGAGCGCCATGCCGAGGATCAGGTTCCCGATCGCGAGGACCAAGGTCAGCCGCCAGAGCAACCGCCGGAAGCGGCGGCCGCGCCGGGCGGCGCGGCCGCCGAGCTGGTAGAGCCGGCGCCCCTTGGATGGCGTCGACGGCTCCATCGTCGGGATCGCGGCGGCCGGAGCGGCCTTGACCAGTGTTGGCACCGGCGCCTGGCGGCGCGAGGGAAACCAGCGGCGGGGACCGTGACCGTTGGCCGAGGTCAGCGGCTGAGTCGCATCGGGTGCCGGCGTCGCCTCGCCCTCCGTGCCGGAGCGGAACATCCGCGCGAAGGTCTGGACATCGTGAAAACGATCTTCCGGCCGTTTGGCCAGCGCCCAATCGAGCACATCATCGACCCAGGCCGGGATATGCAACTCGGGACGCACCTGCGTCGGCGGCACGGGCGTCTGGTTCAGGTGGGCGCGGATGAGCTGGTTCTTTTGCTCCGGTCCGTCCGGGGCCTGAAATGGCGGCGCGCCGGTCAGCAGCTCGTAGGCCACGCAGCCAAGCGCATAGACGTCGCTGGCGGCGGTGACCTTCTCGCCGCTGGCCTGTTCCGGGGCGAGGTAGGCGACGGTCCCGAAGGCGCGCCCGTCGTCCATCTGCTGTGTCTCGCCCGCCGGTTGGGCGAGGCCGAAATCGATCAGCTTCACCCGTCCGTCGGGCTCGCGCAGGATGTTCTGCGGCTTGATATCGAGGTGGACGAGACGCTTGGCGTGGATCTCCTTCAGACCCGCGCTGACCTGATCGAGGATCGAGGCGACCTCTTCAGGATGAAGCGGCCCTTCGCGCTCGATGAGCTGCTTCAGGTTTTCGCCCGGCACGAACTCCATGATCGCCCAGGAGCCGCGCTCGTCCTCGTGCAGGTCGTAGATCGTCGCCAGATTGGGGTGGGTGCAGATCGCCATCATCCGCGCTTCGTGCCGGAAGCGCTGGCGCAACCCTGGCAGGCGCTGGTATTCGGGCCGCAGAGTCTTGACGGCGACCTGCCGGCGGGAGCGGAGATCGCGGCCGGAATAGACGACGGCCATGCCGCCGGAACCGAGCGGGTGGTCGAGATCCACCTCGTAGCGGTTGGCGACGATCAACCTGGCGCCCGGAACGGACGCCATTCGCCCGGTTGTCTGCTCCTGCTCGGCGCGCACGGTGATGGTGATCCCTGGTCGACGAAAGCGGCTCGGCGTGATCGATCGGACGCGAGACGGCAACGGCCCCGGCGCACGACGTGTACGGTCAACTTTACCAGCCGGGCCGGGTCGGTCGCGTTTGCCCCAGCGACAACTCCCGGGTAGGATGCCGCCCGAAGGCGTCATACCTGCGGTCAGCGGGGATACCGAGATCGTAGCACCAATCAGCACCGGGAGGGCAGACGATGAAGATCGGCGTATTTTCCGTCCTGTTCGCGCAGCGACCGTTCGACGAGGCGCTCGACTACATCAAGGAGGCCGGCTGCGAGGCGGTCGAGATCGGTACCGGCGGGTATCCGGGCAATGCCCACTGCGATCTGGATCCGCTGGTGAAAGACAAAAACGCGCAGCAGGCGTTCATCGATGCCGTGCAGAGCCGGGGGCTGGAGATCAGTGCCCTCTCCTGCCACGGCAACCCGCTCCATCCGGACAAGCAGCACGCCCGGGCCGACGACAAGACGTTCCGGCAGACGGTCGAGCTGGCGCAGGCCATCGGTGTCGAGAACGTGATCACCTTCTCCGGCTGCCCCGGTGATTCGCCGGACGCCAAGTACCCGAACTGGGTCACCTGCCCCTGGCCGCCGGACTACCTCGACCTGCTCGACTGGCAGTGGAAGGAGGTCGCGACGCCGTACTGGTCCGACGCGGCGCAGTTCGCGAAGAACCACGGGGTGCGGGTCGCGATCGAGCTGCATCCCGGTTTCCTCGCCTATCACACGGAGTCGTTTCGCCGGCTGCGGGAGATCGGCGGCGAGACGATCGGCGTCAACTTCGACCCGTCTCACCTCTTCTGGCAGGGGATGGATCCGCTGGTCTGCATCCGTGACCTGAAGGACGCGATCTTCCACGTCCACATGAAGGACACCTGGCTCGATCAGCCCAACATCCGCGTCAACGGCGTGCTGGACACCAAGCCCTACACCGACGAGATCCACCGCTCGTGGATCTTCCGGACCGTCGGCTACGGGCACGGCCAGGAGTTCTGGCGGCATCTCGTCTCGGAGCTGCGGATGGCCGGCTACGACGGCGTCCTCTCAATCGAGCACGAGGACTCGCTGATGAGCACGAACGAAGGGTTCACGAGCGCGGTCAAGTTCCTGAAGGACGTCGTCATCAGCGAGCAACCCGGCGCCCCCTGGTGGGTGTGACAGAAATATACGGCGATTCGACGTGCGCAATCAGACACGCCAGCACTCGCCAACCCGCCTCATCGTCATTCTGAGCGGAGCGAAGAATCCCCCGGCGAAGCCGGTCCGCGGCTGCGGACAACGTGGCCAACCAGGACGCTCCTGATCATAGGAAAGCGCTTCGCGCGGGGACTCTTCGGGGCTCCGCCCACTCAGAATGACGACGAGTGCAAGCGGCGGGGAGAATTACCAAGAGAGGAATCAATGCAATGAGTGAGATCGGTGTGGGGCTGGTCGGGTACAAGTTCATGGGGCGCGCCCATTCCAACGCGTACCGGCAGGTGAGCCACTTCTTCGACGTCGATCCAAAACCGGTCATGAGAGCGATCTGTGGCCGCAATGAGGAGGCGGTGAAGGCGGCCGCGGAAGAGTTGGGCTGGGAAGGGTACGAGACGGACTACCACGCGCTGGTCAACCGCGACGACATCGGACTGATCGACGTCTCCACACCCGGCTATACGCATCACGACGTCGTGATCGCGGCACTCAATGCCGGCAAGAACGTCCTCTGCGAAAAACCGCTGGCGAACACGCTCGACGAAGCGCAGGAGATGCTGACCGCCTGGAAGAATGCCGGCACGATCGGCATGGTCAACTTCAACTACCGGCGCGTGCCGGCGGTCCAGCTCGCCAGGCAACTCATCACGGACGGCCGGCTGGGCGAGATCCGTCATTTCCGCGCCGTCTACCTCCAGGACTGGATCGTCGACCCCGACTTCCCGCTCGTCTGGCGGCTGAAGAAGGAGCTGGCCGGCTCCGGCGCGCTCGGCGACATCGGGGCGCACATCCTCGACCTGTCGCGCTTCCTCGTCGGCGAAGTGAACGAGGTCGTCGGCACGCTCACGACGTTCATCAAGGAACGACCGGTGGAGGCGGAGAGTGGCGGCGGATCGGGTCTCCAGGCGGCGCGGAGCGCAGAGACCGGCGAGGTGACGGTCGATGACGCAACCAGCTTCCTCGCCCGCTTCGCCAACGGCGCGACCGGCGTTTTCGAGGCGACCCGGCTGGCGGCCGGACGCCGCAATTACAACTCGTTCGAGGTCAACGGCTCGCTCGGCTCGCTGCGCTTCAATCTGGAGCGGCTGGACGAGCTGGACGTCTATTTTGTCGAGGACGAGATCGGGCTGCAAGGGTTCCGGACGATCAACGTGACCGAGCCGGTTCACCCCTACGCTGGCCACTGGTGGCCGGCGGGGCACATCATCGGCTGGGAGCATACTTTCGTCCACGCCATCGCCGACCTGATGGACGGAATCAAGAACGGCGTGAACCCGGCGCCGACCTTCGAGGACGGCTTCCGCTGCCAGGCGGTGCTGGACGCAGTCGAGCGCAGCGCTGCGTCCGGCACATGGGAACAGCCGGTGCAACCTGCGTAATACGCCCTCACCCCCAGCCCCTCTCCCAATCCTGGGAGAGGGGAGCACGTCGTTGAGCTGCGCATCCCGCCGCTAGCCTGCCGTGGGCCAGGTGGTGACCGGGCTATCTGGGCGCGTGCGGTTGCGGTTCTGGAGGGCCAGATCGACGCGAAGCTGCTCATCGGTCCGAAGCAGGTGGTAGGCGTCGTTGGTTTCGGGCACCGCGGCGACGGCGATGGCGACTTCGTGGCCGCGCTTCAACGCGATCCTCATCCGGCGCAGATGCGCGTTGCGAACGAGCTCCCGCGCCAGTTGGCGCGGCTCGATCGGGCCGGTCAGCCGCGGATCGCCTTCGAGGCCGAGCGCGCGAATCGCCGGCAGCAACCGCGCGATCCGGCCGTAGTCCACTGGTCTGGCTTCGACAGCCTCCTTCAGGTCGTGGATCAGCGAGACCCGGTCGACGACGCGCTTGACGATCGACCAGTCGGCCCGATCGCCGATCCGCGCGCCGACGCGCTCGACGAATCCCAACGCGGCGATGATCTTCGCCTCGTCCCGTTCCTGGATCGCCGTGTTCAGCTCGGCGATCGCCCGCTCGCGCTCGATCAGCCGGAAGGCGCGCTTCCGCTCGGCGGTACTCAGACGACTCTCCGCGCCCGGCGGTGGCTTGGCGAACGATCGCGCCAGCAGATGGGCGTCGCGGCGCCTGAGCGACGCGCGGACCTCTTCCAGCCAGGAGGAGCGCTGCCGCGCCAGCTCGATCCGCTCGCGCACAGTCTGCTCCAACGCATCGGACTGGCTGAACAGTTCTTCGTCGTAGGCACCGAGAATGAGGCGGTCGTCGTCTGAATCGAGGGCGCGCGAGAGGTTGGGCCATTCGAGTGCGCGCAGCACCCGGCGGACGGACTCCCGGTCCGCGTCTCCCAGCTCGGCGAGGCGGCCGGAGATTGCCAGGTCGGCCAGCGCCTGCTGCTCGTTGTGCGCCAGCGCCTGCTCGAGCGCGTGCCGGGTCGCCAACCGCTCCCGCGCTGCCCGGGCAGACTTGCGCGACTCCGTCGAGATAGCCAGGCCGTGATGCCGCGCGTCCTCCGCCAGGCGCGCGACGAGATCGTCGCGGCCGCGTTTCGCCTCTTGCGCGATCCGCTTGTCGTACCCGCCGGCGATGATCTCGGCGACGGCATAGGCCATGGTCTGGACGGCGGGATCGTGCTTCAGCGATGGCCAGAGGCGAGAGACGGTGAGATCGTCGTTGCGATCGATCGCCCGCTGCAAGCGGTCCCGCCAGACTTCGAGATTCCCGTCGAACCGGGGCGCCGCCGCCGGCGTTTGCACGGTTTCCTGACCCAGTGCATCCATTGGTTGTGGCGCAGGAGCCGGTTGGGCACCCATGCGGGCGCGAAGCGACGGCAACACGTTCTCAACGTCGTCGCTGAAAGGCGATTGGGTCCAACCTGCGCTCCAATTCCGCGGCTCATCCGCTTTCGGGAAGGGCTTCAGCCCAGCAACACCGGCGGTAAACGTCGCGGCCTCGTCGGGGTCGGCGGCGCAGGCGGAGGCGAGCGCGTCGAGCACCGTGCGTGTCGCCGGGCGGACCGAGCCACGGAGCAGCCCGAAGAGTCGCGAGGTCGAGGGGTCGGAGATGTCCCAGGCGGAGAAGAGCAAGGCGCCGCCCTGGACATGCGGCGGATCGCCATATTGGCGCCGCAACTCGGGTTGCTCGCTCAAGATCAGCAACGACGCCAAGAGGACGAGCGCCGCGAACTCGTCGCGCGACGACGGCTGCCGGCCATTGCCGCCCGGATGCCGGTACCCCGGAGTTCCGCGCCCGGCGACGCCGAACGGCGCGTCGCGCCAGGTGGCGCCGTCGAGATCGATGAAGGCCATCTGACCGGTTGGGCGAATCATCAAATTGTCGGCGGCCAGGTCGCCATGCACGAAGCCAGCAACTCGTGCATCGTTGACCGCATCGAGCAATGCGCGATAGATCGCGGTCAGGATGCCGGTGTTGCGGACGGAACAGGCACGGTCGACCGCATCGAGCAGCGTCGGGCCGTCAATCCACTCCATCGAAACCGCCGGCAATCCGACGCCGCCTTCCGCGTCCGTGCCGGTCGCCAGCGCATCACGCTTGACAGCGATCCCGGCCGGCAACCGCGCGCCGACGCGCGAGTCGGCGCGAAACCGCTCCAGCGCGGCATAGCGAATCGGCCAGTCTCCACCCGCCCGGGCATCAAGGGGCACCCGCAGCGCCGCGTTTTGTCCATTCGCGCGGCGGACGCGGGTCACGAGCGCATCGCGGCCAACGATCACGGCCGGTTCGCCGTCCGGGCCGAGCACCGCGCGTTCATCCGCCGTCGCCGAAACCGAATGGTGACGCAATGCGTTCGAGAACGTGTTGAGTACGGTCATGCGTTACTCTATACCTCTGGCGGGGAGGGACCAGCGGCTGGGCCATCTGCTGGTTGCGGGAGAGTGGTAGAGTGGATCAAACATACGAGGCATTGTAACGGACCCGCGAGCAACCCGGCCCATCCCGCGGACGCCAGGTGTCAGAAAGGTACGGGCCCTTTGCAGCTCCGATCCAAACGCGCAACCCCCACTGACGAGCGGGATACCCGACCAGTCGATTCTCGCACGACCATGAATGAGTTCAGCTCCTCCGCCGATACGCTGGTCTTTCCGGGCAGCGTTCCGAATCGGACGGCGGGCCGGCGCTCGGCGCAAGCTGGCTTGATCAGCGACCTCCAGGGCATGGCCGCGTCGATGGGCGAGGTCGATCCCCGCGCGGCCGGCCGGCTGCGCGACTTGGCCGAGTCGCTCGGGAGCGAACGCGGCCGGCAGCGTTGGACCGACGTCGATCTGCGGCAAGCGTTCAACACCGAGCGGCTGGCGATAGCCTACGCGGTCCGCCGCGAGGGCGGCTACGCGCCGGCGTCGATCGAGATGGCCGACCGGCTCCGGAATATCCTCGTCCTCTTTCCGATCCTGCTGACCTGGGCGGCGCTCGCCGAGGCGTCCGCCGCCTACCGCCGGTTCATCGACAGGCATCCCGACCAGTCGGCGCAGCCATTCCTGCTGCTCTGGCAGCGGGGTTTTGGCGGCGAGGCGTCCCGTTTCGCGCCCTCCTTCTCGACCGTCGCCCTCATCGACGCCGCGATCATCCTGGCGATCATCCTGCTCACGATCTACGCCCACGGCCGGCGCGAGGGCCAGGAGGACGTGATCGCCTCGACGGCCAGCTCCGTTCAGACCGACCTGGAGAACATTCTGGCCGAAGCGACCGTCGCGCTCGCCTCCGACCGCTCCTCCCGCCCGGCCCGGCTGACGGAGAGCGTCGAACGGCTGGCGGACCGGTTCGAGCGGTCCAGTCAGGAGCTGTTGACACAATTGCAGGTCGAGCACGACCGGCTCGAATCGCTCGCCTCGCGGCGGGACAAGGAGTTCGCCGACTTCGGCATGTTCGCCAGCGGCATGCGCGCCGGCGCGGACGAGATGCACCGATTGCTCGTCGATCTGCGCCAGGTGTCGACCAGCCTGGAGACAACGCTCGAAGACCTCACCTCCGAGATCGGCGCGTCCAGCGAGCAGCAGCGCAGCCTGCTCACGGCCGTGGGCAACCTGGAGCGGCTGACCTCCTCCTCGATCCAGAGCGACCAATCGGCGACGCGGCAACTCGCCGCAGCGGCGGTCAGCCTGGCCGATGCGTCCGACAAGGCGCTCAGCGGCGCCGAAACGGCCGCGCAGGCGGGCCGGACGGCATCGGAGGCGGTGCGGGGCATCAGCGCGATCGCCAACGCGATTGCCGAGAGCCAGAGCCGGGTCGAATCCGCCATGTCCACCGGCACCGAGGCGAACTCTCGCCTGGCCGAGGCGCTGCGCACCAACACGTCGAGCGCGCAAGCGACGGCGCGGACGCTGAACGACATCGGCGCGGTCTTCGGCCGCTTCCGGGACGAGTTCGACCGCATCGGCCAGCAGTCGGCGCAACAGGGCACCGCGCTGAACAATCTGCTCAACCAGCAGGCCGAAATCGCGCGGGACATCTCCACCGTGACGAAGGAGCTGGGCGCGGTCGGCATGACGACTGCGCAACGCCAACGCGAGGTCAGCCAGGACTTGACCCACCTCATGCAGCGACTCGATGGTCTCGCCAACTCGCTCTCCCGCTTGAGCCAGCAGGTGCCATCGACCGAGGCGCTCCAGCAAGCCTTCGCCAACGCGCTGCGCGGCACGGCCACCCGGCAAGAGCTGAGCCGCGGCGGCACCGTTGTCGCCAGCGACGAGACCGACGAGCCGGAGCGCGCGCCGGGTTCGCCCGGATTCTGGTCCCGCACGCCCCGTTCGTGACCATCCTGACCCATATCCACCCCGCATTCTGGTTCCCGCAGGAGTAGTCGATGTTTCCGCTCAAACACCGGCGGGCGCGCAAGCAGCGCGACATGATCACCCTCGGCGGGTGGCTGTTCGCCGACCTGCTGCTCGGGCTCGCGATGCTCTTCTTCGCCGCCAACACGGTCGGCAAGGAGCCGCCGACGCCGACCCCGACCGCGACGCCGAACCAGCTTGCGACCGCGCAGGCGCAGTTCCAGGTCGCGCAGGCCAACAACCAGGCGACGCTGACCGCTGCGCAGCAACAACAGCTCGCGCAGGCGCAGACCGCCGAGGCACAGCAGACCGAGCTGGCGATCTATCAGAACAACGCGACCCAGGCGGCGCAGGCCGAGCAGACCCGCGCCGCGATGACGAGTGACCAGCGGGCGACCGCCGACGCGCTCTCGACGCAGGAGGCGCTTTCATCGCAAGCGACGCTCTCCGCCTACGCGACGCAACAAGCGCAGTCGCAGCAGTCGAACCAGGACCTGAACGCGCGGCTGGCGACGGCGGAGGCCCTTTCGACCCAGGTGGCGCAGCAACAATTGCAGCAGAACGCGATCGCGACCCAGCAAGCCAACTCCGGCGCAAACGCCCAGGCGACCTTGAGCGCCCAGGCGACGCTGACGCAACAACAACTCGCCGCCGCGCAGGCGCAGCTCAACTCGGTCCAGTCAACTTCCGCCGCGAACCAGAACGGCGTCGTCTCGATCCAGGCGACCTCGACCGTGCTGGCGCAACAGGCGCAGGCGAATTCGCTGAATCCGAACTCGGTGACGGAGACGATTCGTGTCGATCTCGACGGAGTCAACTCGGGTGATTCCGGCGCGGTTGCGGATGCGCGCAAGCAACTCGATGGCGTGCTCAAGAAGTACATCGATGGTCAAGGCTGCAAGGTCGGCTTCGTCCTCACGTCCTCAAAGTCGCCCGACGTTTCGACGGGCTCAACGCTCTCCAAGGCGATCAATCAGATCCTGAAGAACGACTATTCGCAGATCTTTGCGAACGCTGGTCAGGAGGCCATTGCCCTCCCGGGCGATACTCCGACAGGCGAAGTCGAGCTTCAGCTCTTCTTCTACAATGGATGCCAACCAGTCGGAGGATAGCGCAGCCGCAATTGCCGCAGGGGAGGGCCACCTGCGGGCTCCCGGTTGAGGGGGCCTCCGGCCCCTTTAACCTCGGCGGGCACAGGTCCCGCCGCTACCGAATGGGGATTGCTTCGCGGTAGACGGCGATCGTCTCACGCGCCGTCCGTTCCCAACTGAAGCATTCGGCGCGTTCCAAACCGGCGTCGATCAGTCGTCGCTGCAGGTCCGCGTCGTTCAACAGGCGCGCCAGCGCCCCAGCGAGGGCGTCTTCGGTCGGCTCGACCAGGAGACCGGCATCGCCGACGACCTCGGGCAGACTCGTGACGTTGGCGGCGATCACCGGGACGCCGCATGACATCGCCTCCAGCGCAGGCAGGCCGAAACCTTCATAGAGCGACGGGACCACACAGGCGGCCGCGCCCTGATAGAGCCAGCGGCGCTCCTCGTCGCTGACCCGGCCAGAGAGCATCACGCGGTCGCTGATCCCGAGCGATTCCGCCACCGGCGCGACCGGCGGAAACATCGCCGGGTTGGCGCTGTGCGGGGCGCCACCAATGACCAGCGTGACCGGCCGGCCGAACTGCGGCAAGGCGCGGGCGAAGGCGCGCACGAGCAGCGGCACGTTCTTGCGCCGGTCGAAGCCGCCGAAATTGAGCACATAGTCTTCGGTGATGCCGAACCTGTCGCGCAATCGCCCGGCGAGGGCCGCTCTGTCGGTGGCGGGCGCCAGGTTCGCTGACGCGGCCATCGGCACGACATGGATGCGTTCCATTGGATAGCTCAACGCGGCGGCGATGTCGGTGGCGGCGGCGTGCGACGGCGCGATGATCGCCCGCGCCCGGCGGACGGTGCGACGCATGATCGCCACATTCGTGCGCATGGCGCGGGAGGCGCGGTACTCATCGAGCAGCAGCGGGATCGCGTCGTGGACCGTCACCACCAGCGGGCACGGAGTCCACAGCGGCGCGCTGAACTGGGGCAGATGGAGCAGCGCGGGTCGTGCCTTCCGGGCGGCGAGGGCCACGTCAACCGTGTCCCACCAGAAGCGGCGGCTACGCGGGTCGTCGCGCAGCCGGTCGAGGACTGGAATCGATCCGCCACGATCGGTCCAGTCGGGCACGACAGGCACCAGCTCGATCTCGTCCGCGTGTTGGCGCAGCGCCTCGCCGAAGCCGGCGACGTAGGAGCCGATGCCGGAGGGCGGAAGCTGCAGGAAACTGGTGTCGAGCGCGACCCGGAGGCGCTCTGCGGATCGGGATGCGGAAGCATTGCCGGTCGTCATCGCAGCGCATAGTATAGGAGGCACCCGCAATGCCGGCGCCGCCTTCCCTGCTGTGGAAGGCTGGACGCCTATGCTATCATATGGGAAGTAGGGTTCCATGAGGGAACCTATGCCGGAGGAAGCATGTCCAAGCCAGTTGAAGTTACCGATTCCACATTTGACCAGGAGGTTGTCAAGGCCGACAAGCCCGTCCTGGTCGATTTCTGGGCGCCGTGGTGCGGTCCCTGCCGCATGGTCGGCCCGGTGCTCGCGGAGATCGCCGATGAGGAGCAGGCGCGGGTCAAGATCGTCAAGGTCAACGTTGACGAGAACCAGCAGTACGCCTCGCAGCTCGGCGTCTTCAATATCCCGACCATGATCGTCTACAAGGATGGCAAGCCGGTTGACAAGATCATCGGCGCCATGCCGAAGGCTCAAATCCTCGACCGCCTCACGCCCCACATGAGCTAGGGCGCGGTCGCTCAGACGCACAACAACCGGCCCCGGACTTTGCGACCGGGGCCGGTTTGTGTTCAGAATCAGATCTCTTCGCTCCTGCAAATCCCCACGTCCGTCATCCTGACCAGCGGGAAGCATCCCCCGCGCGAAGCGCTTGCCCGCCGGCCACATATGTCCGATGAGGCAAGGATGTCCGCTCCGCGGACCGGCTGCGCCGGCGGATTCTTCGGCTTGCGGGCCTCAGAATGACAGGCGTGGAGGAATTGCCAGACCCGTCGCGCGTCGTCCCGGAAGCAGTCATGTGCACTCGCTGACAGACGCCACCGGTTCCCGAATCCGGGTCGCCTGGAGCGAGATGAACGCACCGGCCAGCCCGGCGGCGAGCAGCGCCAGGCGCAGCGAGGTCACTTCCGCAAAGGCGCCGAGGATCGACGGGCCGATCAGGAAACCGGCGTAGCCGATCGTCGTCAGCACCGCGCTGGCATCGCCGGCGCGACCGGGCACGATGTCGCCGGCCAGCGAGAAGGTGATGGGTGCCACCGCCGCCAAGGCCAGCCCGCAGAGCAGGAACCCGGCGACGATCAGCGCCGGCAGGGCCGTGACGAGCGCCAGCGCGAGCCCGGCCAGCGAGAATGCGCCGGCGATCTGCACCACACGCAGCCGCCCGAGCCGCGTCACGACGAGCGTCGTCGTCAACCGCCCGGCCAGCATCGCTGCATAGAAGACGGCGCCGGCGCCGGCGGCGAAGAAGGCCGGGAGCGCGACCGACGAGCGCAGGTAGATCACCGCCCAGGTCTCGACCGCGCCTTCGAGGAAATAGGCCGCGCAGGTGAGCAACGCCACCGCCAGCAAAGGCCGGCAGGTGAAGAGGTTGAGGCGGGCGCCGCCTTCATGCGTCTGAATCTCGGCAACCGGGAAATCGGCGCGGAGCAGCGCGAACGCCAGCCCCGCGTAGACGATGGTCACGATCCAGTAAATACCGCGAAACGGTACGCCCGCCGAGAGCAACGCGCCGGCGGCGAGCGCCCCGACGGCGGCCGCGCCTGAGAAGCTTCCGTGGAGCTGGGGCAGAAAGCGCGTTTCCCAAATCCGCTCATACTCGATCGCCGCCGCGTTGATGCCGACGTCGAAAATCGCGGACGCGGCGAAGAAAACGACCAGCAGCATCAGGAGCACGGCGAACTTGGGCACGAACGGGAGGACGAGAAAGCAGCCGCCGAGCAGCACGCTCGACCAGAAGGCGACGGATCGCGCGCCCCAGCGGCCGATCACGCGGCCGGAGTACACCATCAACGGGAAGGAACAGAGCGAGCCGAGGGTCAGGCCGATTCCGAGCGGCCCGGTGGCGAGGCCAAGCGCGAGGCGCAAATCCTCCAGCAGCACCTGCCAGATGCCGAACATGATGCCGAAGGCGAAGAAGGATGAGAGGAGGATCCAGCGCTGCTGACGCCGCCGGCTCACGCGCCGGCGTTCGGGTCAGCAGTCCGGCGGACGGTGCCCAGGCCCTCCATCTCGCGCCGGACATCCTCCAGATCGGCGAATTCGCGGTAGACGGAGGCGAAGCGGATGTAGGCGATCTC
>JAICKJ010000256.1 GCA_025928015.1 Thermomicrobiales bacterium | reverse complement strand
GCCGATCGTGGCATCGACCGGGACCGTGCCCCATGGATTGAGCGACTGGCCAACGAGGTCGAGGATCTGCTCGGACATCTCGCTCGGAAGTGACACGAAGTAGACGGCGTTGGGATTGGTGTAGAACCAGACGTCGCCTTCGAACTCGAATCGCAGGCTCGATGGTCCCGTTTGCACGTTTCCGCCTCCGCAGACTGACCACTCAGGTACCGGTGTGCATGGGTCACCAGAATGGCTCGGTGCGATGGGTCAGGTGCTCCCATTCCTGGGGATCGCCGTCGGGCAGGTCGGGCACGCCGAGGCGGTGGAGGATGTGCAGCGCCTCGCTCCGGTGCTGGTGATTGTGCAGGATGACCTGCAGGATCGTCGCGCCGAACGTCTGCGTGATCCGGTAGTGATCGACGAAGGTGTCATTCAGACGACGCTCGCCGGTCAATCGCCGCGCGAGGGCCGCGAACGCGGCGTAGGAGCTGTCGTGTCGTTCGTTCAGTTCCGGCAGCGCCAGCGGGTACGGCTCGTCCCGGAACGGATGCGCGGAGCGATCCGGTTCGCCGGTCATCAACGCGGTCCAGCCCTCGACGCTGACGATCATGTGCTCGAACGTGGCGCGCAATGTCCGGTGGCCGATGTCGAAGGATTGGTCGAGCTGGTCGTCGGACAGCTCCCGGCCCAGTTCCAGCACACGGGCCGTGGTCCAGTGATCGTGACCCAACAAGCGATCCAGCAGCTCCATTCCACATCCTCCTATGGCGGCTCACACCTCACGTGATCGAGGCGCGGGCATGATAGCGGAGCAACCGGTCATCGCCCGTCCGGTTAGCGGCACGATGGACGACAGTCGCGACGGCGGAACCGCGCCGGGCGCGCGAGGAAATGGATGCGCAGGATGGATTGCGGATAACTATCGTTGCCCGCAAACCACGAATGGTGACCGCGTTTGATTTGGGTCAAACGAGCAGCAGCTCGGACAGAACCCTTTGGACCTCCTCAACGGTCTCCGAGGACACGTCCCCAAAGCGCGTCTTCAAGCGCAGCGTCGAAAGCGTGCGCAGTTGATCGCAGAGCACGTAGGATACGCGCGCCAAGCCGCCTTCCGGCGGCGCTACACGAACATGCGATGGAATGGGACGGAAGCGGGTCGTGAGCGGCGCTACCATGCACATCTCGTGCGCGAGGCGGTTGAACCGATCGCTGGAAAGAATCAGGGCCGGCCGGATGCCGCCTTGTTCATGGCCCTCAACGGGATCGAAGCGCGTCAGCCAGATCTCACCGCGTCTCGGTATCGGCGGCATGCTTGTATTCCTCCGCATACTCGTCGTCCGTCGGGATGCCATCCATCAGCGTTGAATCCCAGAGCGCGACCTCGTCCTGCCACTCCTTCCACGCCTCGGGATCGGCGCGAAGCTTGGCATAACCTTCTTCCATCTCCCGCCAGAATTGTTCTCGCTCCAACGCAACTATCGCTTCATCCACAACCTCGCCGATGCCCTTGTGCTTCTTCTTGGCCAGATTCCGAAGTCGCTGATGTGTGTTGGCAGGGAGTCGGACACTGACTGTTGCGGCCATACGAGCCTCCTGGTATGCGCGAACGTGGTCTGTGGCTGCCACATCATTGTAGCAGCGCCCAGTATGCACCGGAACGTACGACTCCACCGTTCACGCCCCATTGTCTTCTCATGACGCGGGCGAACCTGGCCAGAAGAATTTGCTCGCGCTGGCAGCCCCCTTCAGATTGTTGAGCAATTTTCGCAACTTCTCTGCGCTGTCAACCTGATAATCCGGGCGCTCGCTTTCGTCGGCGGGAACGAGCGGATACCGCTCATTCCAGGCGAACCAGATGCTGATCAGCCCGAGGGCATTGGCGCCTTTTATGTCGCGCGCCAGGTTGTTGCCGACCATGGCGACGCGGGACCAATCGGCTGGCGGGATTGCCAGGCGATCGAGCGCGAAGCGGAAGATCCGCGCGTCCGGTTTCTCGACGCCGATCTCCTCCGAGATGGCCAAGGCGTCGAAGCAATCATAGAGATCGTGCTGACGCAGGACGTTCTGATACGTGCCGATGCGCGTGTCGGCGACGAGCGCCAGTGCCGCGCCGGTTGCATGCAGCTCATGCAGCAGGTCGCCCATGCCGGGCACCAGCTCGGCCCGCTGCGTCACTTCGTCGACTTTCTCCTCCGACTCCTCGCGCATGATCACGTCGCCCAGGTCGAAGAAGACCGCCGCAAGTCCCATCCCGCTTCCTCCCCAAGACCACGGCCCGGTTCGCCGCGCGCCCTATACTTGCCGCTGTGAACTGACGCACCGGCGCTGCGGCGCCCGCGACTTCCGGAGCTTCGCCCCGTTCATGGCCTCTGACCAGACCCTCCCAGCGCCCGCCGGCGCCGCCCACGATGCTGCCACGCCCGTCGCGCTGACGGCCGGGCGGATCGACAACCTCGCCATCAAGCTCATTGTCTTCTTCGGTGGCTTGACCAGCGTTGGCACCGAGATTTGCGCCTCGCGCCTCGTCGCACCCTACTTCGGCGACTCCACCTTCATCTGGGCCAATCTCATCGGCCTCACGCTCGCCTACCTGTCGCTCGGCTATTGGATCGGCGGCAAGGTGGCCGACCGCTACCCCCGCGCCTGGCTGCTCTTCGTCTTGACGGCGATCGCGGCGGTCTGGTCCGGGCTCGTCCCATTTATGTCACGTCCGATCCTCTCGGCCTCGCTCCACGCCTTCCAGAATCTCTCCGTCGGCGCCTTCTACGGGTCGCTCGTCGGCGTGCTGCTGCTCTTCTCGGTGCCGATCACGCTGCTCGGCTTCGTCACGCCCTACGCCATCCGGCTCCGCGTCCACGGGGTGAGAGACGCAGGCAACGTCGCCGGCAACACGTACGCGCTCTCGACCGTCGGCTCGATCGCCGGCAGCTTCCTGCCGGTGCTGCTGCTCATCCCCTGGATCGGCACGACGCGCACCTTCCTCGTCCTGGCGCTGCTGCTGCTCGCGCCATCGCTGCTCGGGCTGCTCCGGTTGCGGGCGCTGACACCCGCGGCCGGCGTCGCGGTCGCGACAGCCCTGACACTCGTCGCCTTGCCACTGAGCGGGCATCACGTGATCCGGCCAGCCGAGGCGGGACAGATCATCTACGAGACCGAGTCGTCCGACAACTACATCCAGGTGACGAAGACATCGGACGGCACGGTCAACCTGATCCTCAACGACGGCCACGCCATCCATTCGGTGTACAACCCGAATCAGCTCCTCACCGGCGGGCCGTGGGACTACTTCATGGTCGGCTCCTGCTTCAATCCCGGCTTCGAGCCCGATCAGGTCCACCGGGCGCTCATCATCGGGCTCGCCGGCGGGACGGCGGCGCGGCAGATGACCGCCGCCTACGGTCCGATCCCGATCGACGGGGTCGAGATCGACCCGAAGATCGTCGAGGTCGGCCGCAAATACTTCGGGATGACCGAGCCGAACCTGAACGTGATCGTCAACGATGGCCGCTACGTTCTCCGCACGACCGACCGGACCTACGACGTGATCGGCGTCGACGCCTACAAGCAGCCGTACATCCCGTTCCAGCTCACCACGAAGGAGTTTTTCACGGAGGTGAGCGACCACCTCAGCCCATCCGGCGTGGCGGTGATGAACGTCGGACGGACCGCGACCGACTACCGGCTGGTCAAGGCAATGGCCTCGACGATGAGATCGGTCTTCCCGAACGTCTACCTGATCGACGTCCAGGCGTTCGACAACACGATGGTCATCGGCACGAAGCAGCCGACCAGGCTGGCCAACTTCGCCGCCTCCGTCGCGGGGCTGCCGCAGGGCTCCCCGATCCGGACGGTTGGCGAGATGAGCCTCCAAACGGGTAAGGTGCGGGAGTGGACCTCGCGGGCGACCGTCTTCACCGACGATCACGCGCCGGTGGAATGGGTCATCAACCAGATCATTCTCGACGCAGCCCGGGAGGAGGCGCATCCGTGACGGCATCACAGATGGCAGCGCAGACGAGTGATTCGAGCGTCACGAACGGTCGTCATGCTGACCAACGGGAAGCATCCCCGTGCGAAGCACGTCCAAACGGCGCCAGCCGCACCGCTCCTCGTGCAACGCAAAGCGCCCTCCTCGCGTCCCTGCCCTGGCTGCGGCACGGGCTCTCGTACCGCATTCCCGGCATGGGTTCGGCCGATGGCAATGTCGGGTTCGGCTCGCCGCGCGACAAGGATGACGCCTGGGCGATGCGCCAGCAGTGGTGCGCCGGCATGGGCGTCGATGCCAGCCGGATCGTGACGATGGGACAGGTCCATGGCGCGGACATGCTGCGGGTCGAGGCGGACGACGCCGGCAAGGGTGCGACGCCGAACTCGGAGCATCTCGGGCTCGCCGACGCGCTCATCACGGACGCGCCGGGCGTCGTCCTGACGACGCTCCATGCCGACTGCCTGCCGATTCTGCTGGTCGATCCCGACCGGCCGGCCATCGCCGCCGTCCACGCCGGCTGGCGCGGCACGGTCGCCGGCGTCGCCGAGGCGGCGGTCAGCGCGATGCGCGACGCCTACGGCAGCCGGCCGGAGCGGATGCTGGCCTATCTCGGCGCCGCGATCCACGTCTGCTGCAATGAGGTCGGGTCGGAGGTGACCGCCGCCTGGCGCGACCGCGCGGCCAGCCTCGGCGAGCGGCGCGAGCAGGCGGTGACGAAACCCGGAGAGAAGGAGCACTTCGACGTCCCACTGGCTAATGCCCTGCTGCTGCAACGGGCCGGGTTATTGCCTGAGCACATCGAGATCGACCCGGCCTGCACGAAGTGCGATGGGGAACACTGGTTCTCGCATCGCGGCCAGGGGCCGTTGACCGGCCGCATGGGCGCCTTCATCATGCTCGCGACGGAGGATTCCCGTGGCGCTTGATCTGGCGGTGCAGGAGCGGCTGGCGGAGGTCCGTGAGCGAGTCGCGCGAGCGGCGCATGACGCTGGGCGCGATCCGGCCGGCGTCACCATCGTCGCGGTCTCCAAGACCTTTCCGCGGGAGGCGGTGGACGAAGCGATCCGCGCCGGGGCGACGGTCTTCGGCGAGAACCGGGTGCAGGAGGCGCGGCAGAAGTTCGCCACGCCGCCCCCGCCGGGCGTCAGGCTCCATCTGATCGGCCATCTGCAATCGAACAAAGCCCGCCACGCGGTGCACCTCTTCGACTGCATCGAGTCGGTCGATCGCGCCTCGCTGATCGAACGCCTCGATCACGAGGCGGCGAAGCTCGACAAGCGATTGCCCGTCTTCCTCCAGGTCAACGTCGCCCGCGAGGCGCAGAAGACCGGCTGCGCGCCCGAGGAGGCAGGCGCCCTCGCCGGCAGGATCGCGGCGACCGATCACCTCATCCTCTCCGGGCTGATGACGATCGCGCCACTCGTTGAGGACCCTGAGGAGACGCGCCCCGTCTTCCGCGCCCTGCGCGAGCTACGTGACCGCCTGCGCGAGGAGCTCGCGCTGGAGACGCTGCCATCGCTCTCGATGGGCATGACGAACGACTACCCGGTCGCGATCGCCGAGGGCGCCACGCACATCCGCCTCGGCCGGGCCATCTTCGG
>JAICKJ010000088.1 GCA_025928015.1 Thermomicrobiales bacterium | reverse complement strand
GGCTTCAAGCTCCCCGCCACCCTCCCGGCCGGCGATCGGGTCTGGCAGGTGCGCGACGTCGGCCGGGAAGCGCACGAATTCGTCCTCGGCAAGTCGCCGACGACGATCACGGTCGAGCAGGTGATGGGGCTCATCATGGGCGGGAATCCCGCCGCGACGCCCAGCGGGGGAGGTCCGTCCCTCAATGATCTCGGGGCCCATGAAGTCGCCGGGTTCGGCACGCTCTCACCCGGACTCACCGGGTGGACCGAACTGACGCTCACGCCCGGTACCTACGTCGCCTTCTGCTTCGTGCCCGGAGCGGACGGAGTGCCCCATGCGGCGAAGGGAATGGTCCAGGTCTTCACCGTCGTCTGAAGGGGCGACACTCACACCGCGTCGTGACCGGAGGCGGCATGCCCAAGGGGCGGTACTTTCCTGCGGTTCTTCCAGCCCTCGGTCACTGCCTACGACTGCCCGGTAGTCTTGACCAACGGCATAGCCATGAACCAGATGTCGAGGTCAACTGCTCGCGCTGGCGTAGGAGCGGAGGCCGAGGCGCCAGATGGCGCGGGTCAGCAGCAGGCCGGCGGCGGTGAGGGCGAGGCCGCCGAGGGCGACCGGCCAGGAGCCGTAGCCGCCGAGGGCGCGGACGGGGAACGTGGTAGCGAAGGCGACCGGCAGGAGGAAGGTCAGCAGCGCCCGCATCACCGTCGGGTAGAAGGTGACCGGATACTGTCCGGCCCGCCAGAGGTCGCTGAAGAGCAGCGAGATCGACTCGACCGAGATCAGCCAGAAGGCGGTAAACGCGAGCAGCGACCAGAAACAGGCCAGCAACACGAACCCACCCGTCGCCAGCAGGACCGCCTGCGCGATGCCACCCGCCGTCAGCGTGCCGCCGGCCCGGCTCAGCCCGATGATGAGCACGGCGACGCCGGTGGCGACATTGAAAAGCTCGGCCGGCTGCATCCAGCGCAGCGAGACGTAGAACTGGCTGGAGACCGGGCGGATGAGGATCAGGTCGAGATCGCCCTGCCGGATCGCGGTCGAGAGCCGGTGCATGTTCGGCGCGATGAAGGCCGCCAGCAGCCCGCTGACGATCTGGTAGAGCCCGACCAGCGCCAGCACCTCGGCGCCGGTCCAGCCGTGGATCGTGTCGGCGAAGTCGAAGAGTAGCCAGACCGGGATCAGCGCCAGCACGAGCTGGATCAGCCCGACGCCGATCGTGGCCGAGAACTGCGCCCGGAACTGCGACTCCCGCGCGATCGCCTGCGCCAGGAACCGCGCCCACAGCCGTCCGTGCCGCGCGATGGCATGGAGCGGCGTCGGATCGATCGGTCGTTCGTAGAGCCATTGATCGTGATTCATGCGAAACAGGATAACAAGATTCGGCACAACGATGCTTTGATTCCCAGCAAATCGCCCCGCCTGTCATTCTGAGCTCCGCAGAGCGAAGAATCTCTCTCGTCGTTGCCGTTATGGACGTTCGCGGTAATCGCGCTGGCCGCTGCGGCGGGAGCTTTCCTTCGTTCCTCAGGACATGCTTCGCTTCGCTCAGCATGACAGCAGGGCGAGTTGGCGAAGGGCAACGTGTATGGCGGCGAAGGGCGCGCTTCGCGCGGGGATTCTTCCCGTTGGTCAGAATGACGGTCTTCCGGCGGGTTATGCCGCTCGTCTTCTCAGCCGTTCTTCGCGAAGTCCAGCAGGGCGCGCTTGCTGGCGCGGGCGCCGGCGATGACCTTGTCGGCGCCGCCGTAGTAGACGAGGTAGTCGTCGCCCAGCTCGGCGGTGCCGCAGGTGAACACGACGTTCGGGATGTCGCCGACCAGTTCCCACGGCTCCTCCGGCTCCAGGATCGCCGCCTTCGGCCGCCCGAGCACCTTCGTCGGATCGTCCTTGTCGAGCAGCGCCACGCCGAGCCGGTAGACCGTGTCCTGATCGACGCCGTGGTAGATCACCACCCAGCCCTCGTCCGTCTCGATCGGCGGCCCGCCGGCGCCGAGCTTGAGCGAGTCGAACGCGTCCGCGCGCGGCTCCATGATCGTCGCGTAGTCGCCCCAGTGTTCCAGATCGTCCGACCAGGCGATCCACATCGCCGGCGGGATGCGGTGGAAGGCGACATAGCGGCCGTTGACCTTGCGCGGGAAGAGCGCGGCGTCCTTGTTGTCCGGCCCTGGGAAGGCGATGCCGTGCCGCTCCCAGTGGTGGAAGTCGGTCGTCGAGGCGCGCGCGACCTGGATGCTTTCCGGCGACCAGGCGGTGTAGAGCATCTGCCAGCGGCCATCGAGCGGCGTCAGCCGCGGGTCCTCGACGCCGAGCCGCTCGTCCGGCCCTTCCGGCGCGAAGACGGGCTCCGCCTCCCGCGAGAAGTGCCTGCCATCGGTGCTCTCGGCGTAGCCGAGGCGGGAGACATTGTTCTCGGTGCCCTGGGCGCGGTAGATGAGGATGATCTTGCCATCCTGCTGCGCCACGCCGCAGTTGAAGACCGTGCGCGACTCCCAGGCGTGGTCCGGCACTGGCGCGAGCAGCGGATTCTCCGCGAACCGTTCGAGCTTCATCGTCTTTCCCCTTCGATCGTGTGCAACCGGCCAACGATGCGCGATGCTTGCAAGGTGCGGACCGGCGCTCGCGCGATGGTGCGTGACGCGGCGTCATCGCGCAAGGAGCGGCCATGAACGAGGACCAGATGCACGCGGCGTTCCCCGCCCAATCCCCGCCGCAGTTTGCCGAGATGGTGAAGGAGACGCTCCGGACGCCGGACGGCGCGGCGCTGGCGGGGACGAGCTGGCGGATTCCATCACCACGCGCCGTCGTGTTGGTCTGCCACGGCTACGGCGAGCACAGCGGACGCTACGGTCACGTCGTAAATGCCCTGACCACCAACGGCTACGCCGTCTTCACCATGGACCACCGGGGGCATGGCCGCAGCAGCGGCGGCCGGACGGTCGTCCGTGACTTCGACACGTTCGTGGCCGATTTCCACCTGCTGGCCGACCGCGCCCGGGATGCGTATCCGGACCTTCCTCACATCCTCCTCGGGCACTCGATGGGCGGCTTGATCGCCGTCCGCTACACGCTGCGCTACCAACCGGAGCTGGCCGCGTTGATCACCAGTGGGCCAGCGGTAATGATCCCCGGCGAGTTGCCGGCGCCGCTCTTCCGCCTGCTCGCGCCGCTCGGGCGGATCGCCCCCTGGCTGCCGGTGCAGCGCGGCGCCGAGGACGTGCTGAGCAGCGACGAAGGGGCCGATGAGGAGTTCGCGGCCGACCACCGGAACTTCGCCGGGCCGGTGCTGGCCGGCATCGGCGCGGGAATGCAGGGCGCGGCGATGGACGTCCGCCAGCACCTGGACGAGATCACCTTGCCGCTGCTCGCCATGCACGGCGCCGAGGACCGGCTGACTGATCCGAAAGGGACCGTGCTGCTCTATGAGAAGAGCCGCAGCGACGACAAGATGGTCGTCGTCTGGCCCGGCCAGAAGCACGAGATCTTCAACGACGCCGACCGCCACAAGATCATCGCCTTCACCCTCGACTGGCTGAACACGAGGTTCCCGCCGCGCTGACTCTGACCGTCAGCGGAAAACCGCCACGATCGGCAAATGGTCCGACGCGGTCATGGCTTCGCCGCCAGCGACCACCCAGCAGTCAGCCAGGCGTTCAGCAAGTGCCGGTGATGCGAAGATATAGTCGATGCGCAGCCATGGTGCATTCGCTCGGTAGGTATATCCCGGCGCTTTCGGGTGCTTCGCCCGGTAACAATCCACGTACCCGGCATCATGAAGCACTGGTATAGCCGCTCGCGCCGCACCAGGTATCGCCTCACCACGCAGCGGGGTTCTGGCCGGAACCGGGCCGATCGGCTCATCTGGTGTCAGCGAATTGAAATCGCCCACCAACAAATGCGGCACATCGCGCACGCGCAGTGGCGTGAGCAATTCGACAATGATCGCAAGCTCGTCGGCAGGTGTCATCCGATCATGGCGTGAAGCGAGGTGCGTGGCGAACAGGCGCACGGATTCGCCATCCCACGGAATGTCGATTTCCAGGAGGGTCTTGGATAGCGCAGGGACACGATGGTTTTCGCATCGATGTACTGCCATTCGGCTCAGCCAAGCGACATGAAACGTGCCGTTGCCCTCGCCGAAGATAGGCTCCATGTCTACGTCGTGTCCCACTGCGATCGCGGTTGCCGCCGCATCCACTTCCAGGAGCGCTGCGACATCCGGCTGGCAGGACGAGATGACCCGAGTGATGATCGGGAGTCGATCACCGCCTCCGATCCAGATGTTGTAGCTGAGGACACGCAAATCCATGTCGTCCCTCCGGTCTCATCGTCCTGATTCAGTCCGGTTGTGCTCCCGCTGGCATCCCATCTTGCCATTGACGCCGGCGCCAGGAAACCTAGACTCAAGGCATGGACTGAACGCCGACCGGCGCTCCCGCCCGCGACCTCACTGCGCGTTGGAGGTGTTCTCGTGATACACGCTCCCTTCTCCCGCCGCTCGCTGCTCGCGGCCCTCCTGGCAGCGCCCGTCCTTGGCGTGCGTCGCATCACGACGCACGCCAACGCGACACCGGCGCCAACGCCAGCCACCTGCTCACCGATCACCCGCTTCCCCGTGCGGGCTGGGGACGGACCGCACGATGTTGCGCCGGCGGCGGACGGACAGCGCATCTGGTACACCGCGCAGCGGTCCGGGGCGGCGGGGTTGCTCGATCCGGAGAGCGGGGATGTCGCGCGCATTCCGCTCGGGCCGGGATCGGCGCCGCATGGGGTCATCGTCGGTCCGGACGACGCTGCCTGGATCACCGATGGCGGCCTGAACGCGATTGTCCGCGTCGATGCCTCGTCCCACGAGGTGCGCGCCTACCCGCTGCCGGGAGATGACAACGCGAATCTGAACACGGCGGTCTTCGCCCGCGATGGCGCCCTCTGGTTCACCGGGCAAGCGGGCATCGTCGGCTTCCTCGCGCCCGTCACCGGCGAAATTCAGATCGTGGACGCGCCAGACGGTCCCGGTCCATATGGCATCACCGCGACACCGGGTGGTGAGATCTACTTCGCCTCACTCGCCGGGAGCTATCTCGGCCGCATCAATCTCGCCCCCGACCTCCCCGGCGGCTTCTCGATCACGGTCCTCGACCCGCCGACGTCCGGGCAGGGCGCGCGCCGGGTCTGGTCTGACAGCCGGGGCGATCTGTGGATCAGCGAGTGGAACGCCGGCAACGTCGCCCGCTACGCCGCGAGGACCGGTGAATGGACCGAATGGCGCCTGCCCGGGGAATCGCCCAAACCCTACGCGATCTACGTCGATGAGCGGGATCACGTCTGGCTCAGCGACTTCGGGGCGAATACGCTCGTCCGTTTCGACCCGGTCACGGAGAGTTTCAACAGCCTGCCGCTCCCCGACGCCGGCGGCAATGTCCGCCAGATCAACGGTCGCGCAGGCGAGCTCTGGGCGCCGGAATCCGGCGCGGACGCGCTGCTCCGCGTCCCGATCGATTGCGTGCCTGGCACGCCTGTGCCATAACGGATCCCCGCATCCATGTCTCGGCATCGCGCCATGCCAGCCGTGACCGGCTGGCATGGTCCGGATCGGATGGAGAGTTGTCAGGTGCATGACGCGACGCATGGCGGAGACCGACGGTATCTGCGGCAGGAGCAGTACCGGACCGGCGACAATCTGTCCGCCCGCATCCAGCTTCATGCGCGCTTCAGCATCAACCGTGACGGGTGGTTTCCCTGGCTCTTCGCGCAGATGGATATGCCCGCGGAAGTCCGTGCGCTCGATCTGGGCTGCGGCACGGCGGCGCTCTGGGTCGACCAGCGCGACCGATTGCGGCCGGATTGGCGCCTCACACTGGCGGACTTCTCACCCGGGATGCTGGTCACCTCGCGCCAGCGTCTCGCCGGCGCCACACCGGTCTTCGCCTTCTGCGTCGCCGACGCGCAATCCCTGCCATTCGCTGACGGCGTGTTCGACGCGGTGATCGCGAACCACATGCTCTATCACGTGCCGAACCGCCCGCGTGCCCTGGCCGAGATTTGCCGGGTGCTCCGGCCCGGTGGTCACCTCTACGCGGCAACCAATGGTGATGACCATCTGCGCGAGATCGGCGCGTTGCTCGGGCGCCACCTGTCCGGAGCGACATGGGAGGGCCGAAACCTGGGCTTCAGCCTGGAGAATGGCGCGGACCAACTGCGCCCGTGGTTCACGCGGACAACATGGGAGGATTATCCCGATGCCCTGGAGATCACCGAGGTCGAGCCGCTCATCGCCTACCTTCGCTCGACCCACGCCGGCGCATCCCTCGATACTGCCCGACTGGATCGCCTCAGGCACGACATCGCCGATCACATCGCCCGCGAGGGCGCGTTCCACGTCACCAAGTCGACCGGCTTCTTCCACTGCCTGAAACCGGCCCGGGCCTGACGTCCATTCAGCTCGGCGACGTGGCGTGTGAGCTGGCGCTTTGTCCTTCCCGATCGGAAAACCATCGCTCAACGGTGATTCCCTTCGCACACACGTCATGCTTACGATGCGAGGCATGAACGATCGGTCCTGGTTGACCATAGCCAGGTTTGCCTGCGCCGGGTTGGCGGTGGTGGCGACTGGTGATGGTCGCCGACTGGCTGATCGACCCGCCGCAGGTACGAGTGCAGTTCAAGCAGGCGCTGATCTGGCTCGCCTACCCGCTGGTCTTTTGCGCCTATTCGCTGATCCGCGGCCGATCGTGGGCTGGTATCCCTACCCCTTCCTCGATCCCGACCTCTCCGGCGGCTACGGCGGCGTCGCCCTCTCCTGCATCGCCATCGCGATCGGCGCGGCCATCGGCGTCTGGCTCGTCGTGATGCTCGGCCAGCGGGTGCGGCTGACGGCCATCCCGGACAAGGTCGCCGCCTAACGGCCCGCGCCGATACATCTGCATCTCGTCAGGCGATATGAAGCGGCGTATGATCGCAGTGGTGATCGACCTCTCCACGCGTCCTGCCCGTCACCCGGCTCATGGCACCTCGAAGCGGCGCCCTGCTCCGATCTGGCGGCGGCGTCGAGTTTCCGTGCATTGGGTCTCCCGGACCGCCATCGTGACGGCCTGGCCGGTTTTCACGCGAGGAGGACCACGACACATGGGTACCCGCTTTTCACGCCGGTCTGTGCTGAGAGGCGCGGCCAGCGCGGCCGCGCTGGCGACGTTCGGCAAGGCGAGCACGGCCTTCGCGGCGCCGGCCGTCGTGCAGTCGACCGGCTCGACGGTCACCGTGAAGTACTGGACCGCCTTCGGCGGCGGGGTCAACGGCACCGCCCAGAAGAAGCTGGTCGACGACTTCCACGCTTCCCAGAGCGACATCAAGATCAAGATGGAGGCGCAACCGACGTATGAGGACGTCGCCTCGGCGCTGACGGCGAACCTGCAAACAGGCAACGCCCCCGACCTCGCCGTCCTCTCCGATGTCTGGTGGTTCCGCTTCTACCTGTCGCAGTCGATCGCCGATCTGAACCCGCTCGTCCAGAAGGCGAAGCTGGACACCGCCGATTATGTCCAGTCGCTCTACAAGGACTACACGCGCCACGGCGGCCAATACGCGATCCCGTTCTCGCGCTCGACCCCGCTCTTCTACTACAACGAGGACGCGCTCACCGCCGCGGGACTGACACCAGAGGTCTTCAAGACCTGGTCGGGCTTCGCCCAGGTGGCGAGCAAGCTGGCCGGCGGCAAGACGAAGTTCGCCTTCGGTCTCGGCAATGCCGCCAACTACGGCGCCTGGGTGTTGCAGGGGCCGACGTGGGCCTTCGGCGGCCACTACTCGGATCCCCAGTTTGACATCACCATCACCGAGCCCAATGCCCTGACCTGCGGCGAATTCTTCCGCAAGGCGGTCGAGGACAAATGGGCGACGTGCACCGCCGACCCGATCACCGACTTCTCAACCGGCCTCACCGCCGCGGCGCTCGGCTCGACCGGCGACATGGGCACCATCGAGCAGACGGCGAAGTTCAAGTTCGGCGCGGCCTTCCTGCCGACGGAAAAGTCCTTCGGGTGCTGCACCGGCGGCGCCGGCCTCTCGATTCTGGCCAAATCGCCGGATGAGGTGAAGGCGGCGGCCCTGACCTTCATCGACTTCTGCACCAACACGCAGAACACCGCGCAGTGGTCACAGACCACCGGCTACATGCCCGTGCGGACGTCGGCGATCAACAGTGCCGAGATGCAGGCGCTCTACGCCAAGGATCCGAACCGGAAAGTCGCCGTGGAGCAGCTTCCCAAGTGCTCGCCACAGGATTCGGCCCGCGTCTTCATCCCCGACGGCGACCAGATCATCGGTCACGGCTGGGAACAGATCCTGGTCAATGACAAGGCCGCCAAGGACGCCTTCGGCGACGTCAAGGCGCAACTGGACCAGGACAAGGTGCCGGTGCTGGCGCAGATCAAGAAGCTGGAGGGGTAGCGCCCCGGACACGGGCAGCATTGCCGCCGCCGGGGGCCACAGGCGATGCGCGTGCTCTTCACCTGTCAGGTCGGCGAGGGTCACTGGCGTCCGCTTGCCCCGTTCGCGCGGGCGCTGATTGATGCCGGGCATCGGGTCGCGTTCGCGACGACCCCGTTCGCCTGCGCCCGCCTGTCAGAACATGGCTTCGAGACGCATCCGATCGGCGTCGATGACTGGATACAGGAGCAGCCGGCGAAGAACGACGCGCCGCCGGCGCCGTGGCAGGTAGTCGCCCGCGACGTCTTCCTGCCGCGTGCCGCGCGTAACCTGCCGGCCATGCTGGCGCTCTGCGAAGCGTGGAAACCCGATCTGATCGTGCGGGAGCAGACGGAGTTCGCCGGCATGCTCGCGGCCGAACGGCTCGGGCTGCCCCACGCGGTGATCCAGGTCTCGGCGTGGCGGGGACTGGCTGCGAATAGTATCCTCCGTGAGCCGCTAAACCACTTGCGCGCGATGCTCGGTTTGCCTGCGGACCCGGACCTTGCGATGCTCTACCGCTACGCGTTGCTGCTGCCGTTCCCGCCATCGTTCTGCGATCCCGCGCTCGACCTGCCGCCGACCGCGCACTTCGTCCGCCACGTTCCTTTCGACTCTGATCATGCCGGTGATGAACTGCCTGCGTGGGTCCCCGGAATCAGTCAGCGACCGGTGATTTACGCGACGCTCGGCACTGCCTACAACCGGGATCACGATCTCTTCCAGACGCTCCTCGACGCCTTTCGCGATGAAACAGTTACGCTCATCGTCACGATCGGCGATAACCAGGAGCCTGATTCGTTCGGGTCGCAACCGCCGCACGTCCACATCGAACTCTACCTGCCACAGAGTCTCGTTTTTCCGCATTGCGATCTGGTCATCACGCACGGCGGCTCGGGGACGGTTCGCACCGCGCTCGGCCTTGGTTTGCCGATGGTCGTCATCCCCATCGCCGCCGACCAGCCGGAGAACGCCCGGCGTTGCGCCGACCTGGGGCTGGCGCGGGTGATTCCGCCTGAGGAGCGAACGGCCGAAGCCATCCGGGAGGCGGCATCGGAGATGTTTCGCAATCCTGCCCATCGACGGAACGCGGAACGGATGCGCGATGAGACGCGAGCGCTGCCCGGCCCGGAATATACGGTCGAGCTGTTCGAATCGCTCGTCGAAGCGCATGTCGCGTGATGGTGGGCCGTCCCCAGTTGCATCGGTATCTCATCAAACGGTCAACGGCTGTTCGTGCTGATGGCGCCTGCCGGTGGATTTCAGGCGGAGCGGCCTTCCAGCAGGGCAACGCCCGTGCGGGTTGGCAGGCACTCGCTACGCTCGTCAGAGAGATTCCTCGATTCGCTCGGAATGACGGCGTAGAGCATCGGGAAGGGGGAAACGGACTGGTGGCGAGACGCGGACGCGCTGCGTGTGCCCCTACCTGCCCCCAGCGCCTCCAGTCCCGAAGGGACTTCGTCGGTTGAGCGCCTGATTTCAAACTGGCGTTTTCCGGCGCCCAACATCGTCCGGTGGTGCCGCTAAACGTGTGCGCCACCCAGCCCGGTTCACCGGGCTTCGTCGTCCTGACCCGGTCCATTCATGGCCGGGCGGCGTGGGCGGCGGGATCGCTCAGTCCGCGGCCATTTCGTCTTCGTTGGCGCGCCACTGCATCGTGTAGAGGTTGTAGTAGTAGCCGCGTTTGGCCATCAGCTCATCATGGGTGCCCATCTCGATGATCCGGCCGAGGTGCATGACCACGACCTTGTCCGCCTCCTTGATCGTCGAGAGGCGGTGGGCGATGACGAAGCTGGTGCGGCCCTGCAGCAGCCGGTGCAGGGCCTGCTGGATCAGCCGCTCGGTCTGGGTGTCGATGCTGCTCGTTGCCTCGTCGAGGATCAGGATGCGCGGGTCGGCCAGCAGGGCGCGGGCGAAGGAGATGAGCTGGCGCTGACCGACGGAGAGGCTGACACCGCGCTCCTGCACCTGCGTGTCGTAGCCCTCGGAGAGGCGGCGGACGAACTCGTGCGCGCCGACTTCCTTGGCCGCTGCTTCGACCTCGGCCAGCGTCGCGTCGGGCCGGGCGTAGCTGATGTTCTCCCGCACGGAGATGCCGAAGAGGAAGGTGTCCTGCAGGACAATGCCGAGCTGCGAGCGCAGCGACGCCTGGGTGACGTCGCGGATGTCGTGGCCGTCGATCGTGATGCTGCCCGACCAGACGTCGATGAACCGCATCAGCAGGTTGATCATCGAGCTCTTGCCGGCGCCGGTCTCGCCGACGAGGGCGATCGTCTGCCCCGGCTCGACGTGCAGCTCGATATCGTGGAGGATTTCGGTTTCGCCGTATCCGAAGCGGACGTGGTTGTAATCGACCTTGCCGGTGATTGGCGGCAGATCGTAGGCGTCCGGCTTGTCGCGCACCTCCGGCTCGACATCCAGCACCTCGAAGATGCGCTCGCCGGCGGCCATCGACGCCTGCAGGGTGTTGTATTGCTGGCTCAGGTCGCGGATCGGGGCGAAGAAGCGGTCGATGAGCAGGATGAAGAGGGTCACGTCGCCAAGGGAGAGCGTCACCCCGATCACCAGCCGGCCACCGATGTAGACGATCATCGCGGTCGAGATCGCGCCAACGAGCGTGATCACCGGGAAGAGGATCGAGGAGAGCATGGCGGCGTGAACGGCCGCCTTCAGATTGTTCCCGTTGAGGCGGCGGAACTCACGGGCGTTGAGCGGCTCGCGGGTATAGGACTGCGTCACGCGGATGCCGGCGATGCTCTCGGCCAGGTTGGCGTTGACGATGCCGATCGTGCGGCGGGTGCCGCGATAGGACTCGATCGCGTGCTTCTGCCAGCCGCGCATGATGAAGATCATGACCGGCAGGACGCAGTAGGAGAGGAGCGCCAGCTTCCAGTTGGTGACCAGCATGATGAGGACGATGCCGACCAGCACCAGGATGTTGCTGATGATGCCGACGAAGGTGTTGGAGAACATGTCCTGGATGACGCTGACGTCATTCTGGATGCGCGTCATCACCGCGCCGACGCCACGCCGGTCGATGTAGCCGATGCTCAGCGACTGCAGGTGGCGGAACATCTGGTTGCGGATGTCGAAGACGATCCGATTGCCGAGCCAGGAGGTGGAGTAGAACTGCCCCCACTGGGCGCCGAAGCGAATGACGGTCGCGACGAGGAAGACGATGCCGAGCATGTTGATGTACGAGAGGCGCTTGTCGCCGCTGACCTCGTCGATCGCCATGCTGAAGAGCTTGGGCAGGAGCAGGTCGGCGGCGGTGGCGATGAGCACCAGCACGGTCGTCAGGAAGAGGTTCCAGCGGTAGGGCTTCATGTAGCCGGAGAGCCGCCGCACGATGCGGCTGTCGTAGGCCTTGCCGAGGAGATCGTCTGGATCGTAACCGCCATGCATGGTGCTTTATCGCTTCCCTGAGGTGATTTCGTCGGATTCGGATCCGGCCGTCGCCGGCTCCAGCTCGCCATCGGCCGCGGTGCCGCCGTTGGCAGCGGCTGCGCCGCCGGAGGCTAGCGCCTGCTCGGCCAGCTTCTCGCGCTGCGCCTCCTCCTGGTCCTTCAGTTGCAAATCGTAGAGGTCAGCGTAGAAGCCCGGCTCGGCGAGCAGTTCCTCGTGGGTGCCGCGCTGGGTGATCTTGCCATCCTCCAGCACGAGGATGAGATCGGCGTTCTTGACCGTCGTCAGCCGCTGGGCGATGACGAACGAGGTCCGCTGGTGCATCAGCTCGCGCAACGCCTGCTGGATCAGGTACTCGGTCTCGGCGTCGACGCTGGAGGTCGCGTCGTCGAGGATCAGGATCTTCGGGTTCTCGGCCAGCGCGCGGGCGATCGCGACGCGCTGCTTCTGGCCGCCGGAGAGGCTGACGCCGCGCTCGCCGACCATCGTGTCGTAGCCGTCCGGCATCCGCATGATGAAGTCGTGGGCCCGCGCCGCCTTCGCCGCGGCGACGATCTCCTCGCGGGTCGCGTCCGGGCGGCCGTAGGCGATGTTCTGCCCGATGGTGACGCCGAAGAGGAAGGTCTCCTGCAGGACGATGCCGATGTGGTCGCGCAGGCTCGCCAGTTGCAGGTCGCGGACATCGTGCCCGTCGATGGCGACTTCGCCTTCGGCCACATCGTAAAAGCGCGGGATCAGGCTGATGATGGAGCTCTTGCCGCCGCCGGTCGGCCCGACGAGGGCGATGGTCTGGCCCGGCTCGGCGGTGAACGTGACATCATCGAGCGCGTCGACCTTCGCGCCGCGGTAGCGGAAGGTGACGTGGTCGAAGGTGACGCGGCCGCGCATGTCGTCGATCGGGATGGCGCCCGGCCGGTTCTGGATCACCGGCCTGGTGTCGAGGATCTCGAAGATGCGATCGCCGGAGGCCTGCGCGCGGGCGATGCGGTTGATCGCGAAACCGAGCCAGCGGATCGGCTCGTTCAGGAGCGACGTGTACTGCTGGAAGGCGACGAGGGTGCCGATGGAGATCGCGCCGGCGATCACCTGGTGGGCGCCGAACCAGACGACGGCGGTCAGGCTGAGGCCGGACATGAGCAACGTGAGCGGGTAGTTGTAGGACCAGTTCTTCGCGGCGCGCATGTTCCGCTCGAAGAGCTCCTCCAGCTCGGCCTCGAAGCGGTGCGACTCGGCCCGCTCCTGGGCAAAGGCGCGGACGACGCGGCCGCCGGCAACGTTCTCCTGGAGCGCGGAGGTCATGACGCCGAACTGCTGCTGGACGCTGAGGAACATCGGGCGGATGACGATGCCGAAGCGGATCGTCCACCAGATGAGGATCGGCATGGTCGCCAGCGCGATGAGCGCCAGCGGCACGTCGGTCGTCAGCATGATGACGGTGACGGCGACGAGCGTGCCGATGCCCTGCACGAGCGAGCGGAGGCAGACCATCAGCATGCCGCGGATTTGGTTGATGTCGTCGGTCGCGCGGGACATGAGCTGTCCGGTTTGGGCGCGATCATAGAAGGAGAAGGAGAGCTCCTGGAAGCGGTCGTAGAGCTGGTTGCGCAGGTCGTAGCCGACCTTTTCGGCCAGGACGTTGACGTGGTAGGAGCGGATGAAGGTGAAGAGGCCCTGGCCGAGCGCGAAGACGACGATGATGAGCGCGGAGACGGCGAGATACGTGAGGTTCTTGCCGAGAATGCCGTGGTCGATCGCCCGGGCGAGCACCTGTGGGATCGCGAGCTGGAGGGCCAGCGCCGTGAAGAGCGTGACATAGACGAGGATGACCCGACGCCAGTAGGGCTTGAGGTATCCGAAGATGCGAACGAGGGTTTTCACGCAGGAGCCTCGCGGTTCCGCACACCGCGACGCCAGCTCCGAGGCGAACCCCGGTGACCCGGCGAGCATGGCGCGCGAGGTGGATCGGTCTTCCGCTGATCGGGGGGTGAGTCCGGCCCTCCGTCACGACGAGCGCCCGATGAGCCGGCGGATCGCCGCCGCTGGCGCCCGGACCCGGCCGCGGAGCGCTCCCCGCGGAAGTTACGAGTCTACCGCACCACCGCAATCTGTAAACCAGCAGGAGTTGATCGCAGGACGATCGGACGATCGCCTCCCACCAAGCCACCCCACCGTCATGCTGGGCGGGCGCAGCCCCGAAGCATCCCCCCGGCGAAGCCGGTCCGCGGAAGC
>JAICKJ010000208.1 GCA_025928015.1 Thermomicrobiales bacterium | reverse complement strand
CGGATCCGCGGTCGAGCGGTCGTCCGGGTTGTTGAGGCGGGCGCCGGAGGGGGCTGGGACCGGGCCGCGGAGGAGCGGGTCGTCTGTCTCGCGCATCCACTGGTCGAGCCTGGTGGCCATCTCGGCGCGGACCGCGTCGTAATCCGGGTCGGCGGCGAGGTTGGCGCGTTCCTGCGGGTCGAAGGTGAGGTCGTAGAGCTGTTCCGGCGCCAGCGGACGGTCGGGCCAGCCGGTCTCGAGCCAGATGGTCTTGCTCGGGCCGTCGTCGCAGTTGGGCAGCACCGGGCGGTCGCGGCCATCGAAGCGGCGGATGTAGCTCCAGCGGTCGGTCCGCACCGACCGCATCGGCTCGTAGGCGGCGTGATAGCTCACCTCGGCGAAGATCGCGTCGTGGATGTGCTCCTGCTCACCATGGATCAGCGGCAACAGTGATGCGCCTTGCAGCCACTCCGGATGTGGGATGCCGGCCAGATCGCAGATCGTCGGGTAGAGATCGAGCTGGGAGACGAGGGCGTCGCTGACCTGGCCGCCGGTGAAGCCGCCGGGACCGCGCAGGATGAGCATGACGCCGGTGCCGTGGGCGGTCAGGTTGCATTTCATGGCCGGAAACGCGGGGCCGTGGTCCGTCGTGCAGATGACGAGCGTGCGGCCGGCCAGCCCGGTGTCATCTAGGGCCGCCAGGATGGCGCCGATGCCCGCGTCAAGCTGGCGGGCGCTGGCGACGAAGCCGGCCATGTCCCGCCGGGTCGCCGCCGTGTCCGGGATGGGCGCCGGCGGACGGAGATAGCGGGGATCATCGTCCTCGCCGGAGTGGGGAAACGGCCGGTGGGTGTCGATGAAACCGGCGTCGAGGAAGAATGGCTCGGCTGGTGCGCTCGTGAGGAAGTCCCGGGCAACCGACGAGATGGCACCCGCGTCCTGGTCGCCGGACTTGAACACTTGGTCGTAGCCGATGGTCGCGATATCGCGGGCCACGTGCTGCGTGCCGGCGAGCGCGGTCGTGTACCCGGCGGCGTTGAGTGTGCGGACGAGATGGTGACCGCGCAGTTTCAGGTCGAAGCCACGATTGACCAGCCCAAACATGCCGCAGCAGTGCGGGCACTCGCCGGTCAGCAGCGCCGCCCGGCTGGGCGAGCAGGTCGGCGCCGCCGAGAAGGCGTTGCGGAAGAGCGCGCCTTCCTCGGCCAGCCGCTGGGTGTTCGGCGTTGGCACGGCGTAGCCATAGGGCTGCACGTACCGGCCGGTGTCATGGGAATGAATGTAGACGACATTCGGCGGGTCAGCGATTTGCGCGGTCACGGTTTCTCCCTCCGTGGGCCGCATCATCGCACACGTTGCGCGGGGTGGCGCATGTGCGACAATCCGCGCACGAGGCGGAATCCGTGGCCGGAGACGCCTTTGCGTATGGAGGAAAGGGGCAGGTCCGGATGCAGATCACCGGTGAACACACCTTCTCGGCGCCGCCCGAGGAGGTCTGGGACTTCATGCTCGACCCCGAGGTGCTCAAGGCCTGCCTGCCGGGCTGCGAGCGGCTGGAGGAGGTCGGGCCGGATGAATACGAAGCGACGATGACCATCGGCATCGCGATGATCAAGGGCAAGTACGACGGCAAGGTCAAGATCAGCGACAAGGACGAGCCCCACAGCTACAAGATGGCCGTCGAGGGCAAGGGGCCGCAGGGCCAGGTCTCCGGCGTGGGCACGATCGAGCTGACGCCGGATAACGGCGGCACGCTCGTCCATTACTCAGGCGACGCGACCGTGCGCGGCGTGCTGGCCCGCGTCGGCGCCCGGGTGATGCAACCCGCCGCGAAGATGATTACCGGCCAGTTCTTCGAGCGCATGGAGAAGCAGGCGGCGAAGACGGCCTAGGGCCGCCGCTGATGCGCCTTCCGCGGCATTCGCGAAAGCAGGACACGACGGTGCAGACACAGGAACGAACGGACGAACGGATCGCCGTGAAGGCGACGGTGAATGGCGTCGAGCGATCGGCGACGGTCGAGCCGCGGACGCTGCTCGTCTCGCTGCTGCGCGACGAGTTCGGGTTGACGGGCACGCACACCGGGTGCGAGACAGGGCAATGCGGCGCCTGCACGGTGCTGATCGACGGCGAGGCCATCAAGAGCTGCATGGTGCTCGCGGCGCAGGCCGATGGCGTGGAGATCACGACGATCGAGGGGCTGGCGCCGCAGGGCCAGCTCCATCCGATCCAGCGCGCGTTCTGGGAGGAGCACGGCCTGCAGTGTGGCTACTGCACGCCCGGCGTGCTGCTCTCGACGGCGGCGCTGCTGCGGCACAACCCCCAGCCGGACGAGACGGAGATCCGGCACGCGCTGGAGGGGAACATCTGCCGGTGCACGGGGTATCACAACATCGTCACATCGGTGCAGTCCGCGGCCGAGCGGCTGGCGCGCGGCGACCGGCCGGAGGACATCTAGCGTCGCCATGAGGCGCATGTCCACGTCGTCATTGTGAGGCCCGCAGGCCGAAGAATCTCTCTGCGTATGTGCGCATGGCCACGATTGTGTCGGCTGCGCTGGCCGCTGCGGCGGGAGATTCCTCCTTCGTCGGAATGACAGCGTGAGGAATTGGCAGAACGTGAGGACGCGGGCGGCAAGCCAGGTTGAGTCACGTTGCGCGCGGTCGTCATCGATTGTGAAGACCCAAGGAGCAGTCCTGTGCATCCCTATCCGTTTAGCTATCATCGCGCGGCGTCGGTCGATGACGCCCTGCATCTTCTCCAGGAATATCCGGACGACGGGAAGCTGCTGGCCGGTGGCCACAGCCTGCTGCCGGCGATGAAGCTGCGGCTGGCGCAGCCGGGCCACCTGATCGACATCAGCCGGCTGACTGAGCTGCGCGGCATCAAGCGCGACGGCGGGACAGTCACGATCGGCGCGCTGACGACCCACGCGGAGATAGAAGCCTCCGACCTGTTGCGCGACGCCTGCCCCTTGCTGCCGGAAGCCGCGCACGTCGTCGGCGACCAGCAGGTGCGCAACCGTGGCACGATCGGCGGTGTGCTGGCGCACGCCGATCCGGCCGCGGACTATCCGGCGATCGTGCTGGCGCTCGACGCGACCGTCGTCGCGGTCGGACCGTCCGGCCAGCGGGAAATCCCCATCGGCGACTTCTTCCAGGGCTTCCTGACGACCGCGCTGCGCCCGGACGAGCTGTTGACGTCGATCCGGATCCTTGCGGCTGCGCCCAATGCGGGCGCCAGCTATCAGAAGCTCGCCAACCACGCCTCCGGCTACGCGGTGGTCGGCATCGCCGCCGTCGTGACCGTCTCGTCGGGCAAGATCGCGACGGCTCGGGTGGGCATCACCGGCGCGGCCGACCATGCCTACCGGGCGACCGGCGTCGAGCAGGCTCTCACCGGCGCCTCGCCGGACGAGCCATCGCTGAAAGCCGCCGCCGCGCACGCCGTCGATGGGGTTGACCTGCTCGATGACCTGCAAGCGCCGGCCGACTATCGGGGACAGGTCGCGCGAAACCTCACGCGCCGGGCACTGCAGGTGGCGGTCGCGCGGGCGACCGGGTAGCGGAACATATCGCTCGCATTCCGTCCCCGCGATCATGTTCGTCCTGAGACGCGCTGCACAACCATGGCCTCATATGGGAAACTCGTCCTATTCTTCTAGTCTCGTGCTGGTGTGGGCGAGCAGGTTGGTCGACTGGGACAGGGACAATGCGGGAGCTTGGCGGTGAGGAAGAGCTCGGCCCGTGGCTGCGTCGTCTGCGTGAGACGGCCGGCATGGCGCCGGATGAGCTCGCGATGCGCGCCGGCGTGCCGATCAGCGAGATTCGCGCGATCGAGCGAGACCCGGTGCACATTCCCGACCCGTTCACCGTGCGCGCGCTGGCGAATGCGCTCTTCTTGCCGGAGGCGGTTGCCCTGGAACTGCAGGCGCTGATCCCACGGCCGGAGCTGGACGATACGCTGACTCAGCGGGAGAGCCCGGTGATCGTGTTGCCGGCGACAATGACATCGCTGGTCGGGCGAGACGATGAGCTACGGCAGCTCCGGGATTTGGTTGCCGCCGGCCGGCGGCTGATCACGTTGACCGGTCCGGGCGGCGTGGGCAAGACGCGCCTCGCCATCGAGCTGGCCGGGCAGATTACGGCGGAGTTCGCTGATGGGGTCATCTTCATTCCGCTCGCCGCCCTGACGGACGCCACGCACATCCTCCCGACGGTGGCCAGCGCGCTTGGCCTGCGGAACCTGCCGCAGCAGGAGTCTCGCCATCTCCTGCGAACGTTTCTCGCGGACAAGCGCGTGCTGCTCGTGCTCGATACCTTCGAGCATCTGCTCGCCGCCGCGGTCGACGTGGCGGAACTGGTCAGTTGGGCGCCCCAGCTCGCGATCCTGGTCACCAGCCGATCCGCGCTGAGGGTGCGTGGCGAGCAGGAGTTCGGCGTGGCGCCACTGCCGGTACCGGAAGAGGCGCCGGCGAGCACCCGCGCCGCGCTGGAATCTCCCACGGTACTGCTCTTCACCCAGCGGGCGCAGGCGGTGATGCCGACGTTCACGGTGGACATCACCAATCGCGCGACGGTCGCGGCGATTTGCCGGCGGCTGGACGGGTTGCCGCTGGCGATCGAGCTGGCGGCCGCCCGTCTGCGCGTCCTGCCGCCGGCGGCGTTGCTCGCCCGGCTGGAGTCGGCCCTGCCGCTGCTGACCGGCGGTGCGCTCAATCTGCCCGAGCGACAGCGGACCTTGCGAAACACCATCCGCTGGAGCTACGACATGCTCACGGAGCCGCAGCAGCGGCTCTTCCGGCGGCTGGCGATCTTCTCCGGCGGCTTCACGCTGGACGCGGCTGAGATATGCGTCGCCTCCGACGATCCGGCGCCGGCCGACCTGCTCGACGGTCTCGCGGACCTCATCAGCCACAGCCTCCTGATCCCGAGCGCCGGCGACGACGACGCGCCGCGGTTCGAGATGCTCGACACGATTCGTGAGTTCGGGTTCGGCCAGCTGGTCGACGAGGGCGAGCTCGCGGCGATGGAGCACGCGCACACCGCCTGGTTCACGCGCCTGTCGACCCGGGCCAGCGCGGCCTGGTTCGGGCCGGACGAACCGATGTGGCTGGAGACGATCAGGCAGGAGCTGGCGAATTTCAATGCGGTGTTGACGCGGGCGCGAGACGTACATGATCACGCAACCATGATCCGGCTCGCGGCCAATCTGGGGCGATTCTGGAATCGACACGAGCGATTTGGCGACGGGCTCCGCTGGCTGGAGGAGGTCGTGCCGCTGGTGCGGGCCGGGGAGCCGAGCCGCGACGGCGCGATCGCGTTGCGCAGTCTCGCGAATATCGCCTGGAACCAAGGCGATTTCGCGCGCAGCGAGACGCTGCACCGGGAAGCGGTCGCCACGTGGCGCGCGGTCGGTGACGAACGCGGCGTGGCGTGCTCCTCGGTCAATCTGGCGGATATCCTGCGCCGGGACGGGCAGCTCGACGAGGCCGACGCGCTGCTGACGCACGCGCTGGCGACGTTGGGCGCCGCCGGTGACGAGCCGTACTGGGAATCCGTCGCGCTGCGCAACGCCGGGCTGATCGCGATCGAGCGGGGCGACCTGGAACGCGCGGGATCGCTACTGGAGGACGCCTACGTCGTCGCGCGGCGGAGCGGCATCCCCTTGACGATCACGACCGCGCTCCACGATCTCGGGCGGATCGCCCGGCTACAGGGCGACTTGCCTCGGGCGTTGGTCCGGTATCGCGAGAGCCTGAACTCCTCCCGGGAGCAGCGCGATCCGTGGAGCGTGACGCTGACCTTGCCCGCGATCGCCGGCGTCCTCGCCATGGTGGGCGATCCGGAGCGAGCGGTCCGACTCTACGCGGCCGCGGATGCGCAGGCCGAAGCACTCGCGTTGCGGCCCGACGCGCTGGTGTTGCTCGCCACGGACCGGCCGTTGACGGTGGAGGAGCTTCGCGCCCGGGCCGGCGATGAGGCGTTCGCGCGAAATTGGACGCAGGGCCGCGCCATGAGTCTGGCCGAAGCGGTCGTCGACGCGCTGCTCGACACCGGCTCGGTCCTGGAGCACCGACCGAAGGAGACCCCAGCCCTGAGCCCGCGGGAGATCGAGGTGCTGCGGCTGGCGGGCGAAGGCTTGACCAGCGCCAGGATCGCCGAGCGGCTCTTCCTCAGCCGTCGGACGGTCGAAACGCACCTGCGGCACATCTACGACAAGCTCGACGTCGTGTCGCGGGCCGAGGCGATCAACCTGGCCCGCGCCCACGGCCTCATCTAGCGAGTCTAGAACTCCTCGTGCATGATCGGATACGCCGGCTCGAACATCTGGCGCATGATTGGCCGGTCGGCCGGGTCCACGTCGCCCCAATGTCGGTACGCGATGTCATCCGGGTCGTAGCCGCAGTAGACGAGCGCGCTCAACCCCTGGATGGTCAACGTCGTCTTCGCGTCGTCGCCGTCCCGCACCGAGAGCGTGCCACCCTCGCCGGTGAAGGTGTAGGAGCCGTTGTTCCAGTCGCACTTCTCGTCGACGATCCGAACGGTCAACGAGCCATCTCCGACGTTGATGCCGCCGAGATCACGCACCGACATGATCCGGGCCATCGGCGAGGGCCACGCCTGCTCGTCGCGCGAGGCGGTGTGCGCGTCGAGGTCGCGGAACCAGAGCTCCGGATACTCGGCCGGTCCCAGCTTGACCACGGCCTTCCTGACCTGATCGACGTGGCGCCCGATCCAGTCGAGCAACTGGTACTTCGCGGCGCTGGACGTGTAGTAGAAGGCGTCGGCGTGGAAGTCCTCCGTGTAGCCGGTGATCTTGTAGGTCATCAGCCCGGTGGGATTGGTCCCGGTCTCATCGTCGTAGGCGAGCGCGACCCAGGCGTCGTTCGTGTCCTGCCGCCAGCGGGTGCCTTGCTCGCTCCGGAGCGAGAAGCCATGCACCTGCGCCTGGTAGCCGACCAGAAAGGCGCGCCATTGGTCCCAGCCGTCCGCGATGGAGACGATCTCGACCCGGCCCGGCTTCGCCATCCGCACGAGCGGCGTGAGCTGGTGCGGATCGAGCGTCGCGTAGCGGGGCGAGGGGAAGGCGGCGTAGCCGAGGCGCTCGTAGAACGATTCGCGGAAGGGATAGAGGCAGGAGACAGGCTGCTGCCGCTCCCGGGCGTCGGCGAAGATGCGGTCGAAGAGTTGCCGGATGTGGCCGCGGCGCCGCGCGGCTGGATGTGTGGCGACGGCGGCGATGCCGGACATCGGCACCACCTTGCCGCGCACGTTCTGCCGCATCGGGTGCGCGGTGATCGTCGCCATTGGCTGGCCGTCCTCGAAGACGACGAGCGTTTTGGAGTTGGGGTCGCGAAACTGAAGCCGCCGCCGGTGCTCTTCGAGATCCGGTTTGCTGGGGGAGGCGCCGAAGGCGTAGTCGGCGACGGCGCGCGCCTCCGTGATGATCTCCTCGCCCGTGACTTCCCGGATCTCGACCGACGGCATCGGCGCCCTCCTCTCTTTGTGTCATGGCGAATCGTGGGGGGGGGGGGGGGGG
>JAICKJ010000186.1 GCA_025928015.1 Thermomicrobiales bacterium | reverse complement strand
CCTGCGGCCACTGCGCCGTCAGATTCGCCAGATTCGAGAGGACATAGGACCAGTGCGTCGGCTCCGAGGCGTGGAGGACGACCTTGAAGTCGGGCGGCACCGGCGCGGGCGACGGCGTCGCCTCCTGCGCCGCGGCCACCGTCCCGAAGCCCGCGATCCCGGCCGCCGCCAACCCCGCCGCGACTCCGCGTCGCGACACACTCACCGCCCTGCCGTCTCCGTCACGCACCGTCATGGCTCACCCTTCCATCGCTCACTGCTGCTGATCACACATGATCCCGCCGCGCACTATAGCACTCGCAGTACAGTCGAAATGACACGGACAGCCGCACGAGAAGGTTGCCTTTGCCGTACATTTCATGCGTTAGATCCTGTAAGGAGGCCCTGATGGATGACAACGCCGAATATCCAAATGCCGACGCGTTAGCCCGGGCCATTGCTACCATGTCAGGTGAGGCGGCCAACGATGCCCTCGTCGCCGAGGTGAGGCAACGTCTGGAGGAGTTGGAGGGGTTGACTATGGTCGATGCGATCATGAACATCGCCCATCATTGCGCCTCATTGCCGGTCGATGATGATCGGACAGCCGACGAAATTTTTGGCTATGATGAGCATGGCCTGCCGACCTAATGCTTGCTGACCACTCGCATTCACGACCTGCCCTAAATGTGTAGATCGACCGTGAGGAGGATGAGCACCGTGGCGCTCAACATCGATGATCCCGAAGTCGATCGGCTTGCACGAAGGCTTGCTGACCTGACCGGTGAGAGCATGACTGAGGTAATCCGTGTTGCTCTTCTGGAACGGTTGAACCGCACCCAACGACAGCGAAAGCCGAGAGAGCTCCTTGTGAAGGAATTGCGTGAGATCAGCCGCCGTAGCGCTGCGCTGCCGGTCCGTGATCCAAGATCTCCAGATGAAATTCTTGGTTATGACGAGCACGGATTGCCGCATTGATGGTCGTTGATACATCCGCGATCATGGCCGTGCTTCTCGGTGAGGATGACGCGGATCGCATTATTGATGTGCTTGCCAGCACCGATCAGCTCTTCATCTCTGTTGCTACGGCGGTGGAGATTGACATCGTTCAGTTTGCCAAGAACGGGGATCAGGGGCTGCGAGAGCTGGACCTGCTGATGAGTGAGATTCTGCCTGATATTGTTCCAGTCACGGCACATCGAGCACGGATCGCGTCCGAAGCGTTTCAACGCTCCGGCAGAGGACAGCACCCGACTCGTCTCAACTTCGGTGATTGTTTTTCCTATGCGCTCGCGAAGGAGACGAGCTTGCCGCTTCTGTTCAAGGGGAAGGACTTCTCCCTCACGGATCTGCGAGCGGTGCCCTATTAGGAGTCAGCGCTTTGCTGATCCTGTTCTGGCTTGCGCCTTCATACATCCACAGCGATGATTGCCCGCAGATATGACAGTGCCGTTACGTGACCCGGCCGCCGACGCCGGTGGGCTGTGGCCGGAAGGGGTGGATCGAATCATGGCAGTCGAGGGTGTGGAGATTCTGGCGCCGGTGCCCGACGACCTGCGGCCATTCGTCAGTGACGAGGCCGTGGCATTCGTCGCCGGGCTGCAACGGAAGTTCAACCAGCGGCGGCTGGAGCTGCTGCAGGCGCGGCAGGAGAAGCAAGAGCGGATAAACGCCGGTGCCGAGCTGGGCTTCCTGCCGGAGACCGCGAATATCCGCGGCGGCGAGTGGCAGGTCGCGCCCGCGCCGGCCGATCTGAACGACCGGCGGGTCGAGATCACCGGGCCATGCGACCGCAAGATGGTCATCAACGCGCTCAACTCCGGCGCCAAGGTCTTCATGGCCGACCTGGAGGACGCCAACTCGCCAACCTGGCACAACACTATCGACGGCCAGCGCAACCTGTACGACGCCGTCCGCCGCACGATCACCTTCACCAATCCCGATGGCCGCGAGTACAAGCTCAACGACCAGACCGCGACGTTGCTCCTGCGTCCGCGCGGCTGGCAACTCAACGAGCGTCACGTCCTGATCGACGGTGAGGAGGCGAGCGGCAGTCTCTGGGATTTCGGTCTCTACTTCTTCAACAACGCGCAGGAATTGATCGACCGCGGCAGCGGTCCGTACTTCTACCTGCCGAAGCTACAGTCCCACCTCGAAGCGCGGCTCTGGAACGACGTTTTCACCGAGGCGCAGTCCCAGCTCGGCATCCCGCGCGGCACGATCCGGGCGACGGTCCTGATCGAGACGATCCACGCGGCGTTCGAGATGGAGGAGATCCTCTACGAGCTGCGCGATCATGCCGCCGGGCTCAACGCCGGCCGCTGGGACTACATCTTCAGCCTGATCAAGACCTTCCGCGCCCGGACGGACAAGATCCTGCCGGACCGCGCGCAGGTGACGATGACCGTGCCGTTCATGCGCGCCTACACCGAGCTGCTCGTCAAGTCCTGCCACACGCACGGTGCCCACGCGATCGGCGGCATGGCCGCCTTCATCCCCTCGCGTCGCGACCAGCAGGTGAATGAGCTGGCCTTCGCCAAGGTGCACGAGGACAAGGAGCTGGAGGCGAGCTCCGGCTTCGACGGCACCTGGGTTGCCCACCCGGGGCTGGTGCCGGTCGCGATGGAGGAGTTCGACAAGGTTCTCGGTGACAGGCCGAACCAGAAGGACCGGCTGCGGGAAGATGTCCATTCCACGGCGGGCCAGCTCACCGACGTCCAGGTGCCGGGCGGCAAGATCACCGAGGGCGGCGTGCGGACGAACGTCAGCGTCGCGTTGCAATACCTCAACTCCTGGCTGATGGAGACCGGCGCGGCGGCGATCTTCAACCTGATGGAGGACGCCGCGACGGCCGAGATCTCCCGCGCCCAGCTCTGGCAATGGCTCTGGCACGAGGTCTCGACGGACACCGGCGAGCACATCGACCGCGACTTCTATGCGTCGACCCGCGCCGATGAGCTGGCCAAGCTGGGCGGCCGCGAGAAGGAGCGCTACAGCGACGCGGTCGACATCCTCGACAAACTGGTGTTGAACGACGAGTTCATCCCGTTCCTGACGCTGGTCGCCTACCAGTATCTGGACTGACCCGTCATGACGGATGCACAGCCGCCATGGACGATCGCGGCGGTCAACGCGCTGGACCGGGACGGCTTCGTCGCCCGGCTCGGTTTCCTCTTCGAGGGATCGCCGTGGATTGCCGCCGAGACCTGGCCGGCACGGCCCTTCGCGGACCGTGCGTCGCTGCACGCGGCGCTCGTACAGACCATGCGGACGGCGCCGCGCGAGCGCCAACTCGCGTTGATCCGCGCCCATCCGGATCTCGTCGGCCGTGCCGCGCTGGCCGGGACGCTGACCCGCGAATCGACCGGCGAGCAACAGGCGGCCGGGCTCGACCCCGGCGCCTTGACGAAGGCCGAGATCGCCGCGTTCGCCGGCGCGAACGAGCGGTATCAGGAGCGGTTCGGCTTCCCGTTCGTGATCTGCGCGCGGGAGAACAAGAGGGAGAGCATCCTGGCCGGCTTCGCGACTCGTCTGGAGCACGAGCGGGACGAGGAGATCGCGACCGCGCTGGACGAGATCGCGAAGATCGCCTGGTACCGGCTGGCGGACGTGGTGATGGATATAAGCGACGGAGACGGCAGAATGCGTTGATCCAGGAGCTACCGGTCCCCATATCAATTCATTTCGCGCTGCCATTTCACTTGCAAGCGGTTAGAAGGGAGATCATTCATGACAATGCCACAAGACACTTATCACGACCTGATGAAACGGACCATCAGGAACTACGAGTTTGTCCGTGACAACGCGAAACAGCATGGGCTCTATGAAGTTACCCAGCTCGTCAACTCCTTTATCGCAGTGATCGGATATCCTCGGGAGCACGAGATCGGCACATTGCTCGAAGACATATCGATCGAGGAAGGACGTGCGTATGGGCTTCCCGATCTTCCCGTACTATCGACTGCCCCCAAGTATGGCATTCGGCACGTGGGAGATCAGGCCGCAATGCTGCGTCATGCCGTCGCGCACGGACGAATCAGGTTTGATCCGGAACCAGACGGGAAGATCATCGGTACAATCCGGTTTAGCGATCGAAACCGATCAGGAAATCAACGGCATACATCGCAGCTAACCATACAGACAATTGAAGATGTTCTCTATGGATTCTATAAGCCTCGCAAAGGCCCTGCGAGAACGGGCACTGCACATGGAGTCCGAGCGCACCGCGTAATCACCACTGTCGGAGGTTTGGCTCCATGCCGTCCTATGAGATCAGCTACGGCAAGCAGCGGGTGCCGGTCTACCGGGTCTATGCGAAGCCGCTGAGCGGCGTGACGCCGATCCCTGAGTCGCGCTTCACCGGCCGGTCCAATGTGCTGATGGCCTGCGAGGTCGATGTCGAGGTCCACGGCGACGATTTCCTCGACGCCTATACCAGGGGCGACAACTCGATGGTCGTCGCCACTGACAGCATGAAGAACATCATCATCAAGCAGGCGCTCGACTTCGACGGCGCGACGCTGGAGGGCTACCTCGCCTCGGTCGGCCACCGCTTCATCGATGGCTACGCGCAGCTCCACGATCTGCGGCTGCGCGCCCGCGAGCTGCCCTTTCCCGCCGCGACCGTGCCGAATGGCGAGGGCCGTTTCAACGAGAGCGACGTCCTCTTCGACGGCTCGGGCGGCGACTACGCCGTCGCCTCGCTCCGCATGCGCCGGCAGGACGACCGGGCGGTGATCAGCGAGGCGGAGAGCGGCCGCGTCGGTCTGAAGCTGCTCAAGGTGACCGGCAGCTCGTTCACCAGCTTCGTCCATGACGAGCACACGACGCTGCCCGACCGGCGCGACCGTCCCCTCTTCATCTATCTCGACGTCTTCTGGCGCTACGTTGACCAGGACGATCTCTTCGGCGGCACCGCCGCGAGTTATGTCGCCTCGGAGCAGGTGCGCGATCTCTGTGCGACCGTCTTCCACGAGTTCGTCAGCGAATCGATCCAGCATCTCGTCCACGAGATGGGGCAGCGGATGCTCGACCGTTTCCCGCACCTGGCCGAGGTCCACTTCGTCGCCCAGAACCGCACCCGCGACCCGTTCGAGCAGTCGGAGACCGACCCGGCGGTGAAGGTCTACAGCGACCCCTTCTCCGCCTACGGCGAGATCACCCTACGCATGTGCCGCGGCGGAAAGCAGGGGACCTGATCGTGGCGAGGTTGAGCACGCACGTCCTCGACACCGCCATTGGACGGCCAGCCGTCGGGGTCGCGTATATCGTGTATCGAATACGCCGTTCGGGCGAGGACGAGGACCGCGAGAAAGTGGCAAGCGGCGTCACCAACGCCGATGGGCGCACGGATCAGCCCTTGCTGGAGGGGGACGCGTTCACCGCCGGCGCCTACGAGCTGTGTTTCGACGCCGGCGCGTACCTGCGAACGCAAGGCTGGGACGAGGCGCCCTTCTTCGACCGGATCACGCTCCGCTTCATCGTCAGCGACGCGACGGCCAACTACCACGTCCCGCTGTTGCTCTCGCCCTGGTCCTACACGACCTATCGGGGGTGTTGAGGTGAACGATCGATGACTGGCACAGCGGAACGGGCGGCGCGGATCATGGCGCGGTGCGACGCGCTGGCTGTCTATTCGATCGAGCCGGGGGCGATCACCCGGCCGTATGGCACGCCGGCGCTGACGGCGGCGATGGATGACGTCGCCGCCTGGATGCGCAACGCCGGCATGACGACCCGCCGCGATGCCATTGGCAACCTGATCGGCGTCTACGACGCCGCGCCGGACGTCCCGTCGCCACAGACCTTCCTCATTGGCGGCCACCTCGACTCGGTCCGCAACGCCGGACGCTACGACGGCATTCTCGGTGTGCTGAGCGGCGTCGCGGCGGTCGAGCGGTTGCATGCGCGCGGAACCCGATTGCCGTTCAACGTCATGGTCGTGGCCTTCGTCGACGAGGAAGGGTTGCGGTTCCACACCACGTACCTCGGCAGCCGCGCCTTCGCCGGGACCTTCGACGACGCCATGCTGGAAGTGACCGATAGCGAGGGCAGATCGCTCGCCGACGTTATCCGGGCGAATGGGCGCGATCCCGGAGACATTCCCGCCGGCGCCCAGGATCCGGCGTCGTTCCTCGGCTGGGTGGAGGCGCACATCGAGCAGGGGCCGGTGCTGGAGGCGGCGGATCTGCCGGTGGGCGTGGTCCAGGCGATCGTCGGCGGCACCCGCGCGGCGATCACCTTCCGCGGCGTCGCCGGCCACGCTGGGACGGTGCCGATGGGCAACCGGCACGACGCCCTTTGCGCGGCGGCGGAGTTCGTGCTGGCCGTCGAGCGGGTCGCCGGGACGCGGGCGGGAATGGTCGGCACGGTCGGGCAACTGGAGGTCGAGAAGGCGAGCAGCAACGTCATCCCCGGCGAGGTCCGCCTGACGCTCGACCTGCGCCACCACGTCGACACCACCCGGGCGGAGGCCGAGCGGGAACTGCGCGACGCGGCGCGGGAGATCGCGGACCGGCGCGGCGTGGCGCTCGATTGGCAGGAGGTGCAGGGCTACGCATGTACCGTCTGCGACCTGGACCTGACCGCCGCGCTCGCCCGCGCCGTCGAGCGGGCCGGCATCGCGCCACGGAGGCTGCCGAGTGGCGCCGGCCACGATGCCGTCACGCTCTCGGCCGTCATGCCGGTCGCGATGCTCTTCGTCCGCTGCCGGGGCGGCGTCAGCCACAACCCGGCCGAGTCGATCACCGAGTCCGACGTTGCCGTCACCTGTCAGGTGCTCGACAACCTGCTCGATGATCTGGCGCGGGAGCACGCGTGAGGGTCAATCGTTCTCTATCTCAGCCAGAAACGCGCTCATGCTCATGACGCGAAAGGGCAGCGGCAGATCGAGGTCCTGCAGATCGAAGTCGCCGGTGACGAGCACATCGGCCCGCCCGACAGTCGCGAGCGCGATGAGGTAGTCGTCGTCTCGATCACGGACAACACGGGGATGCTCTATGTCGCCCAGGTCAATCCATTCGGACAGCAACCGAAGAGACTCGATCAATCTCTGGAGTTGCGACGAGGTGATGCGGTTTGTCAAGTATGGTTTGGTACGGACCTTTCGCGTCAGCTCGTTAAGGAGCTCCTGTGATGCGAGCAAGGTGAACGATTCATTGAGAACGGCAGATACCAGACGATGCACGGTTGCTGTGGGCCGATCGGCAGAGAGCAAGAAGCTGATCAGAACGTTTGTGTCAAGCAGGATACGCGGTGGTGTCCTACTCATCCGCGTATCTCAATTTGCCCTCGTCATACATCTCCTTGACCACTTCGCGCACGAAGCGGGTGGCTAGCTCCATCGCTTGTTCTTCGGTTAGGTCCCGATTTTGGGCACTGACTTCCTTTTGCAGTGCTCTCAGTTGATCGAGCGCTTCGCGCCGGCGTTGGAGGCGCAGCGCATTTTCGTACTGATCCAACTTCTCAGTGGAAATGATCGCGGCCTTCGGGCGGCCGTGTTGCTGGACGACGACGGTCTCGTCGTCATCGGCGACGGCGTTGATCACGGCGCTGAACTGGTTCTTGGCTTCGGTCGTGGACAGGGTACGAACAGTCATGGTGAGGCTCCTTTCTGGCTCGGATTCTGGCCCGATTGTACCGTAATTCTGGCCCGAACTGTATCGGTGCCGTGATGCCTCCCACCCTTTGTCCCGAGTGGCGTGCGACAATCGTCCAATATCTGACGGTGCTATTGGCAGGGGCGGGAGATGGCGCGGTACGAGCTGATCGTGCGGAACGGGCGGGTCGTGACGGAGCTCGGGGTGGAGAACAGCGATGTCGCCGTCAGCGGTGGGATCATCGCGGCGGTCGGCCCGGAGCTGGAGGGCGGCGCGGCATCCGGGGTCGATGTGGCCGGGCGGCTCGTCTTGCCCGGCGTGATCGATGCCCACGTCCATTTCAACGAGCCGGGCCGGACCGACTGGGAAGGGTGGGCGACCGGCAGCCGGGCGCTCGCCGCCGGTGGCGGCACGGTCTGCCTGGAGATGCCGCTCAACGCCCATCCGCCAACCCTCGATGGTGCCGCCTTCGACGCGAAACGCGCGGCCGCGGAGGCCGCCTCGGTGGTCGATTTCGGCCTCTGGGGCGGCATCACGCCGGTCAATATCCACGCGCTCGATGAGCTCGCCTCCTGTGGCGTGATCGGCTACAAGGCGTTCATGTCCGCCTCCGGCACGGACGATTTCCCCCTCACCGACGACGACACGCTCTATCGCGGCATGGCGCACGCCGCCCGGCATGGCCTGCCCGTCGCCGTCCACGCCGAGAACGACGCGATCACCCACGGGATGGCGCGGCGGGCCCGCGCCGCCGGCAAGACGGCGATGCGTGACTACCTCGATTCGCGGCCCGCCATCGCCGAGCTGGAGGCGATCACCCGG
>JAICKJ010000293.1 GCA_025928015.1 Thermomicrobiales bacterium | reverse complement strand
CGGCGAAGATCGCCGACACCACTGCCCAACAGTTCGTTGCCTACATCAACGAGCACAAGGGACCAACGCTCAGCGCCCCGGTCGAGGTCTCGACCACCGCGAACGTTCCCGGCGCGCCATTTGCGCCCACGCCGATGCGATCAGGAGAGATAGGTCTTTTCGTGGGTCTCCTCCTCGGCATCGGCATCGTCGCGCTGCTTGAATACTTCGACAGCACCGTCAAACCGGAACGGGACCTGCCAGGGATCATCGGCGCTCCGATCCTGGCGAGCATTCCGCAGTCGGCCAGCGTCAAACCGGGCGTCCGCCAGGTCTTCACGATGGCGGACCCGCAGGCGATCGCCGCTGAGGCGATGCGGTTGCTGCGGACCAATCTGGAATTCGCCTCCGCCTCTGGCGACCTCAACAAACTGGTCGTCTCCAGTCCGGTCGCCGGCGAGGGCAAGAGTACGGTGGTCGCCAACCTGGGCATCGTCATGGCGCAAAACGGCTTGCGCACGGTCATCATCGACGCCGACCTGCGGAAACCGTCCCAGGCGCGGATCTTCGGCGTCCCGGACGACGAGGGGCTGACGACGTTGCTCACCCATCCGGAGCACGCCTGGACCTCGATCGCCCAGGCCGTTGCGCTGCCCGAGCTGTGGTTGATCCCAAGCGGTCCGCTTCCGCCCGATCCGGCCGACATGGTTAGCTCGAAGCGGTTCGCGGAGTTGCTGGATCGCGTCAGCGCCGAAGCCGACATGGTCATTATCGACTCGCCGCCGGTGCTTGCCGCCGCGGACACGCTGGCGATCGCCTCCCGCGCCGACGGCCTCATGTTCGTCTGCTTTTCCCACAAAACGCGCCTGGACGCGCTCCAGCACGCCACCCGCTCGGTCCAGCAGGGCGGCATCCGCCTCGTCGGCATCGTCCTGAATCGGATGAAGCATCAGCACGGACCGACGTACTACGGCGAGTACTACCGCCCAACGGCGGAATCCCGGCCGCAGGCGGCGCCGGCCTCGCCCGGCCCCGCGCAGTCCGGCGCGGATTGAGCGTCATGGCGCAATCAGTCACCGGCCCGGTGCGGGAGCGCGACCGCGCCGGGCAGCGGGACCGGTGCATCTCCTTCGCCTTCGAGGCGTTTGGCCGCCGCCTGGTCCTCTCGCTCTGTGATGAATCGTTGCTCGACGCCGTCGTCGATATCCTGCCGGCTGGGTGGAATCCGGTGGGCGTGGACGACGCCGACCGCCACTTCCGCCTCGAATGGCTTACAGCGGCCGAACCCGCAGCCTACCGGGAAGGGTTTCATCTCTACGACGGCGACGAGTTCCTCCGCTGGGCACCCGATCCAGCGCTGGCAGTGGACGGGATCGAGTCCGAGATCGAGCATGACATCGCCGAGTTCGCCGATCCCTGGCTCTTTATGCACGCCGGCGTGGTCGCCTGGCAGGGGCAAGCGATCCTCCTGCCCGGTGAATCACACGCCGGCAAATCGACCCTCACCGCGGCGCTGGTCGAGGCGGGAGCGACCTACTTCTCGGATGAATACGCCGTGCTCGACGCGCATGGCCGCGTCTGGCCCTTTCCCCGCCGTCTTTCGCTGCGGCAAGGGCCTTTCGGCCCCGCCCATCGGATGACCATTCGCCAGGCTGGAAGCCCGGAGTTGGCATCTTTGTCTCCCATTCCGGTCGGACACATAACGTTGATAACGTACCGGGCTGGTCAGGACTTCTGGATCGACACGCTCCCGCGTGGCTCAGCAATCCTGGAACTGTGTCAGCACATGGTCGCGATCCAGCGGCGCCCACAGGATGTGCTGGCGGCGCTGAATGCACTCACACGTTCAGTGCCGGTGCTTCACGGCGAGCGCGGTGATGCGCGCGAAACCGCGCGCCGGCTCCTGGAGATTGGATAAGAGAGAGGGACGCCATGCAGACACGGGTGCGCGTGCCGGCACGACGAGCGGTCGGACTGGCCATCACTGAAACCACCGATGAGGTGCTGATCTACGATACCGAGCGGCATCACATCCACCATCTCAACGCGACTACCTCGGCGGTCTGGCGCATCTGCGACGGCGCCCACGCCGTGGATGAGATCGCTCGCCTGGCCAGCCTGAGCCTCGGTCAGCGCCTTGACGAGACGACCGTCCGCCTCGCGCTGACCAAGCTCGCCGACGCCAACCTCCTCGCCGACCCGCTCCCGCCCGACCTGCGTGCCGCCCGCGTCTCCCGCCGCACCTTCATGCGCCGCGCCGCCGTCGCCAGCGCGATCGCGATCCCAGCGATTGCTTCCACTTCTGCACCGGCATTCGCCGCCACACCAGCGCGTTGTGGCCAATATTGCAATGAGCAAGGCGATTGTACGCTAGACGCGAATTGCGCTTACTGCGGACCGGACAATTTGTGCTCTGCGCCCTGTCCCAGTTCGTGCAGTTCATCAAAATTCTGCCTGGATCACAACGCCGGGTGTCCCTATTGCCATGCTCCCGGTGGTTGCAACAGCACGCTGCAAGGTGCGGTGTGCTCGCCCACAGACTTTCCCTGTTCAGGGTCGTATCCAAATTGCATTAATGGCAGTTGCTCGCCCGCCCCAAGCAACAATCCATTTTGTGGGCGCAAATGCACCACCAACTCCCAATGTGACACGTCTAATGGAAACGGCAAGTGCAAATATTGCAACGGAGGGCTCTGTTCCGATAGTCAACCGATGGGCTTTGCCCCGGCGAACAGTGAGAAGCAAACTCTCCAGAGCTCTTCTTCTCTCGTGAAGGAGGACACTCCCACTCCAACCCCGACGCAGGAGCCACCGACACCAACCCCGACCGAGGTGCCGCCGACCCCGACACCGGAGCCCACTGATCCGCCAACGCCGACGCCGGAGCCACCGACGCCGACGCAGGAGCCGCCACAGGTGGTGGATCAGGACGTCCAGGCGACCGACCAGCAGGAGCAGCAGGTGGATCAGACGGATATGAGCTCCGTCCAATCGCCAGACCAGCCATCAGAAGACCAGTCACCGAGCGAAGGCACGCCCGGCGCCAGAGGCGGTCAATAGCGCACATCGTTCATCACGCACCAAGCGGCCCCGGCAAACGCGCCGGGACCGCTTGTCTGCACGCCCAATCGCTGCATCGTCGCAAATGTGTCCCCGGTTCAAGCATGTCACTTCTACTCGCTTCTCACCGTCATTCGCGGAGGAGAAGTCGGGAAGCGCTGATCTTTTCAGACGGAGAACCGCTCATTAGAATAGAGATGGAGGGACCTGCTCCGGTTGGCACCGAAGCGTGAATCGTTTCTTCAGGAGATTATGATGTCCGAAATAAGCGGCCCTGTGGAATTGTCACCTCATCTGTATGCGCTACTGACCGAGTTTCCCCATCGAAATGCCGCCAATGTCTACCTCATCACCGGCGCCGTGCCGACGCTCATCGACTGTGGCAGCCGCGACAGCTTCCCGGCGCTCGCGCGCAACCTGAGCCGGGTCGGGCTCGAGCCGGCCGACATCGCCCAGGTCATCGCCACCCACGGTCACTACGACCACATCCAGGGGCTCCACGCGCTGCGGGCGATGAACCCGTCCGTCCCGCTCCTGATCCACGAGAACGACCTCGCCATGATCCAGGGGCACGACGCCTACCGCACGGCGGCCTCGGTCTACCATCGCGAGTTCGAGCCTATCCCGGCGGCCCACCTTCACGGGCTGCGCGACGGCCAGGTCATCCCCGCCGGCGACGGCTCGCTGACTGTCATCCACACGCCCGGCCACACGCCCGGCTCGATCTGCCTGCTCGGCGAGATCGATGGCCAGAAGGTGCTCTTCAGCGGCGACACCATCTTCGGCAGCATGAGCGGGCTGAACGGCGCCGACCTCGCCATCTGGACGCAGGCGATCGTCCGCTGGAAGAAATCGCTCGACCGCCTCGCCGCGCTCGACTTCGACGTCTTCCTCCCCGGCCACGAGCCGATCACCGGCTTGCCGGTCGCCAAGGAGAAATTCGTGCGCAAGCTGCCCTACTTCGGCCGGATGCTCAACCCCTGGTTCAGCCTCGACGAGACCCCGGACCCATCCGAAGTAGACGACAACCAGCTCGCCGCTCCCCACGGTGCCCAGGAACTCGCGACCGCCAAACCGTGGTGGTACTACTAGCGAGCCGCACGAAGGTATGACCCACGGGTCCTCAAGCATCCGACCGGGGTCGTTGATCGACGTCTTGCCGTGGTTCCCGGCGTTCGTGTTCCGGCTGCTCGTCCGATAACCTCCTCGACAAGCGTTGGGGGCCAGGACGCAGACCTCCACGGCGCCGCTCTGTCGCGCGGCCCACGCAAAGCAGGTGCGATGCTTCACGCACGGCTCGGCCACGCCCTCCGCCTCGACCCGGGTATCCTTGGACAAGGGTCGCGCTGGTCACCAGCCGGCGCGGTGGAAGGAACGGAGGTCACACGCACGGATGAAGATCGCCTATGTCTTCAGCACGTCCGGTCACGCGGCCAGCTGCAAGCTCGACAAGATGATCCTGCCGCAGCTCGAGGAGGGCCGGCGCGGCGTGGACATCTCCGGCAACTCGTCGGATCACATCATCACGCTCTAGCGCGGACCGAACATGGTGATCGACTGGCTGCTGCGCAACCTGGCGCTCTGGTTCGGGCTCATCATCATGCTCTCGGGCGTGCTGATGTTCAAGACCTCGAAGCGCGATCGGGGCATGGCGGCG
>JAICKJ010000226.1 GCA_025928015.1 Thermomicrobiales bacterium | reverse complement strand
CCCGCCCTACCTGGCGCCCTCCCCGGTGGTCTTGCCCCACCCCTGTGGGCCTCCTTGCTCGCGGGGTGCCCCCCCCTCTCTGCTCGCCCCTTCCAAAGCGCCGGAGGATCGAAGGGCGCGTCAGGACCGGCCGGAGCCCGAAATCCTTCAGCCCACCCCCGATCCGGAACACCTCGATCCCCGCGTGCTGCCGGTCCTGCACGAGCTCTTCGGCTACGACGCGCTCCGGCCGGGGCAGGGCGCGGTCATCGCCAACGTCCTCGCCGGGCGCGACACGCTCGCAACGATGCCGACCGGCGCCGGGAAATCGCTCACCTTCCAGCTCCCGGCCATGCTCCGCGAGGGCACCACGCTCGTCCTCTCGCCGCTCATCGCCCTGATGGCCGATCAGGTCGCGTCGCTGCCGCCCGCGATCCGGGAGCAGAGCCTGCTCGTCAACAGCACACTCAGCCGTTCACAACAGCAGGAGGCGCTGGCGCGGATCGCCGCCGGCGAGGTCAAGCTGGTCTACGCCGCGCCTGAGCGTTTGCGCGATGCCGCCTTTCTCGACGCGCTCCACGACGCCGGCACCGGGCTCGTCGTGATCGACGAGGCCCACTGCATCAGTCTCTGGGGCCACGATTTCCGGCCCGACTACCTGACGATCCCGCGGGCGCTGCCGGCGATCGGCACGCCCTCCATCCTTGCGATCACCGCGACCGCGACGCCCGGCGTTGCCAACGGCATTGCCGAGGGACTGGGGCGGCCGCTCGACCGTATCCGCGCCAGCGTCTTCCGGTCCAACCTCTTCTATGAGGCGCACCATCACGCCAACCGCGATCAGAAGATCGCCCACCTGCTCGACATCTGCCAGCGGGAACGCGGCGCGGGCATCGTCTACGTGCCCTCGCGGAACGACGCGGAAAACCTCGCCGGACTGCTCCGCAGCCGCCGGATCAGCGCCGTGCCCTACCACGCCGGGCTCGACAAGGAGGTCCGGGCCGAGAACCAGCGGGCCTTCATGCGGGGACAGGCGCGGATCGTCGTGGCGACGGTGGCGTTCGGCATGGGGATCAACAAGGCGGACGTCCGCTTCATCGTCCACTTCCGGCCACCGATGTCGATCGCCGCCTACGCGCAGGAGTCGGGCCGCGCCGGTCGCGACGGCAAGCCGGCCCGCTGCGTCCTGCTCGTCACCAACTCCGACCGGAGCTCGCTGCGGCGGCTGGCGCACCGCGACGAGATCGACCTGCCGATGCTGCGGCAGGTCTACGCCGCGATCCAGCGGCAGAAAGTCGATCGTTGGGCGATCGTCGATTTCGCCGCAATCGAACAGAGTCTCGACGTGGATGAGGATGACGGGCGCGACCGGGCCCGGATCGGCGTCGGTGTGCTCGATCAGGCGGGGCTCATTGCTCGTCACCAGGACGTGCCGGTCGATCGCACCCTTAGTCGCCGTCCGGGCGGCACAGCGACCACTGATGATCCGGACTGGACTCGTTTCCTCGACTGGTCCGACCTGGCCGATGGCGGCATGGTCCGGGTGCGGACGGCGAACGCCTGTGCCGAGGTCGGCTGCGCGCCGGCCGAGCTGGAAGCGTTGCTTCTCGCGCACGAGGACGAGGTCGAGATCCGGCAGGAGGGCCCGCGGCTCGCCTGTCTGGAGCTGAAACCGGCGCCGGCCGACGCCGCCGGCCTGCTACAGGCGTTGATCGCCCGGACGCGCGAGGAAACGCACCGTCGCATCGACGAGGTCTTCGACTACGCGGACACGCGCCAGTGCCGGCACGTCGTCCTCGCCGCCCATCTCGGCGAGCAAATCGCGCCCTGCGGCGGCGTCTGCGACGTCTGTCGCGGCCACGCGGCCCACGCGCCGTCGCAAGAGACCGTGTCCGCCGCCTCGTCAACGCCCCAGCGCCGCAACACGACGGCGGCGGACGCGCTGGCCGCGCTGGAAGCGGTCCGGACGCTGCCGTACCCGATGGGCAAGACCGGCCTCGTGCGGCTCATGACGGGATCGGCCGAGAGCCGTGTCCGTGCCGACCGGGCGCCGTCATTTGGCGTGTTGCAGGATGTCGTGAAGGCGCGGGTCGATGCCCTGATCGACAAGCTGGTGGACGAGGGCTACCTCTTCCGCGATCTGGACCACGAATTCAAGCTGATCCATCTCACGGAGAGGGGCGCGGCGGCGACCGCGGCCGACCTGGCGGCCTACGACCCGGTCGGCGGCGACGAACATGCCCCGCTCGATGGCTCGGAAGCGGCGCTGTTCGACCGGCTCGCGGCCTGGCGCTCCGAACGGGCCTCACGGGATGGCGTCCCGCCCTACGTGGTCGCCCACGACACGATGCTGCGCGCTGTCGCGCGGCAGCGGCCCGGCACGCCGGCGGAGCTGGGCACGATCTCTGGCTTCGGCGGCAAGCGGGTCGCGAAGTACGGCGACGAGATTCTGGCGATCACCAACGGCTTCTGACCAAGCGGTTCTCACCCGGAGCGGTATACTGATGACCTGATCACCCTTTTGGGGGCGGACGGGGCCCGGTGGCTTCCCCGGTCTTCAAAACCGCGTGGGCGTCGGTGATCCCGGCGCCGGTGGGTTCGACTCCCATGCGCCCTCGCCATCCGTCGCACACGGAGGGACCCCATGGAAGGTCATCTCACGCATCCTGCTTCCGCCAATGGGCACGATTCGGCCGCGCTGGAGAGCGAGACCGACGATGATCGCGCCTTCGGCTTCGCGACGCTCGCCGTCCACGCCGGGCAACGGCCCGACCCGACCACTGGCGCGCGCGCCATGCCGCTCTATCAGACGACGTCGTTCGTCTTTGAGGATACCGATCACGCGGCCGAGCTCTTCGCCCTTCAGCGTTTTGGCAACATCTACACCCGCATCAATAACCCGACGTCCGCGGCCTTCGAGGAGCGGATTGCGGCCCTCGAAGGCGGGATCGGCGGCCTGGCGGTCGCTTCTGGTCAGGCGGCACAGTTTATCGCGCTGGCCACGCTCCTGGGCCCTGGCGATCAGATCGTCTCCTCCTCCGCCATCTATGGCGGCACGTATACGCAGTTCGATGTCACCTTGCGACGCTGGGGCGTCGATGTCGTCTTCGTCGACCCCACTGTCCCGGAGAACTTCCGGCGCGCGGTCACGCCCAGGACACGAGCGATCTACGGCGAGACGATCGGTAACCCCCGGATTTCGGTCCTGGACATAGAGGCGGTCGCGGCAGTGGCACGCGAGGCGGGTGTGCCGTTGGTGATCGACAACACCTTCGCAACGCCCTACCTCTGCCGGCCGCTCGAACACGGGGCGGATATCGTCGTCCACTCGGCCACCAAATTCATCGGTGGGCACGGCACGTCGATCGGCGGCGTCATCGTCGAGTCCGGGCGTTTCCCCTGGGACAACGGCAAGTATCCGGGCATGACCGAGCCGTCGCCCGGCTACCATGGCATCAGCTTCTTCGAGACCTTCGGCGAATACGGCTACCTGATGAAGGCGCGCGTCGAGAACCTGCGCGATCTCGGCCCGGCCCTGAGTCCATTCAACTCCTGGCTCTTCCTGCAGGGGTTGGAAACGCTTCCGGTCCGGATGGAGCAACACTGCCGCAACGCGGAAGCGGTCGCCGCGTTCCTGGCCGGTCATCCGGCCGTCAGCTGGGTCAGCTATCCCGGTCTGCCCGACAGTTTGGATCATGCGCTGGCGCAGAAGTATCTGCCCAAAGGCGCGGGCGCGATCTTCACCTTCGGCGTGAAGGGAGGACGCGAGACGGGCGCGCGGTTCATCGAAGAGCTGCGCCTGATCTCGCATCTGGCCAACGTCGGCGACGCAAAGACGCTCATCATCCATCCCGCCAGCACGACGCATCAGCAGTTGGACGACGAGCAGCAGCTCGCCTCCGGTGTCAGCCCGGACCTGGTCCGCATCTCGATCGGATTGGAGGATGCCGACGACCTGTGCTGGGATCTCGACCGGGCACTCCGGCGCGTAGTCCCTACCGCGGCACACGCGGCGGCGGCTGGGACGCCGGGCGCGGTATCGCCAGCGTCGACCAAGAAAGGCGGAGAGTGAGATGATTGAGCCGAATGGACACGACACCACATCGCTGGTCGCGGTCACGGCAGGCGCCTACGAGCGGCTGCGTATCCTGACGACCTACCGGACGATCGCCATGGTCGGGCTCTCCGCCAATCCGATGCGGCCGAGTCACTTCGCCGCGATCTATATGCTCGCCGAGGGCTACGACATCATCCCCGTCAACCCGCGCGCGGCGGGTCAACGTATCCTCGGCCAGCCAGTGTACGCGCGTCTGAGCGACATTCCCGCGGAGCGGGGAGTCGAGATCGTCGATGTCTTCCGCAAGGCGAGCGACGTGCCACCGATCCTCGACGAGGCGATCGCGATCGGCGCGAAGGTCTTCTGGATGCAGCTGGGTGTGGTCAATGAAGCGGCGGCCCGGCGCGCCCGCGCCGCCGGCATGGAGGCGGTGATGAACCGCTGCGTCAAAATTGAGCATGCCCGGTTCTTCGGCGGTCTCAACCTCGTCGGCATGAACACCGGCGTGCTGACGTCGCGCCGACATATCGCGTAGCGCCACGCTGACCGACCCATCGTCACTCCTCGGCGTTCGCGGCCGCGATGTCGCGCAGGATCGGGCGGGTCAGGCAGGTCGGGCCGCCGGCGCGCTTGTGTGAGATCTCGTCGCCGGTGTAGGTCAACACGGTGCAGCCGGCCGCTTCGAGCCGCTGCTTCGTGAGCGGGTTGTCCTTCAGCATCAGCACCTTGCCCGGCGCCAGCGCGAGCACGTTGCTGCCCTGCGTCGAAAACTCCTCGTCGGGGATCGGGATCAGCTCCCAGCCGAGCGCCTTCAGGAACTCGACGAACGACGTCATCAACAGCGGCAGGTAGACGACGGCCTGTTTGTGGTTGACCGGCGAGATGAGCGAGAGCAGATGCAGGCATTCGTCCGGGCCGTGCCAGTACGGCAGCCCGACGGTGACCACGTCGACGCCGAGCGGCCGGAGGAAGACGGTGAGCTGGTGGATGCCGTCGGCGTTCGTGCGATACCCCTCGCCGACGGCGAGGGTATTCGCGTCGAGCCAGCACATGTCGCCGCCTTCGAGCGTGCCGGGCGCCTCGATCTCGCCGAGGATCGGGATATCCAGCTCGCGGTACGCCTGATGGGCCAGCCCCACCTCCGGCCGCCGCGCCTCCTTGCCCGGCCGGCAGAGGATCATGCCCTCGTCGGTCGTGAACGACGGGTCGTAGGTGAAGATCGCGTCCAGCTCGTCGTTGTCGTCGCCGCCGAAGTCGAGAACCTCGACGCCCTCGTCGTGCAGCAGGTCCCGGAAGATCTTGTGCTCGGCGAGCGCGCGCGTGTCGTCGGTCGGCGATGGGTAGTTGAACCGCCGCCAGCCATCCGCACTCACGGCTGGCGATGGACGCCGGACCATCACCCGGCGCAACGGCGCGATCATCGACTGGCCGCCGTAGCCCCGGTACTTCGGTTGCAGCTTGACGTCCGCCTGCGTCGTCACCTCATCCATCGCCCTTCTCTCCCGCTGCCACGCCCGCAAGGCGCATTCGTGCTTCATCAACCGCTGTGCCGGGCCGCATGGTAGCACGACGGATCGCGCCCCTGGCTGGTAGAGTCGGACGAAGTGTTCGTCCGGCGTCCGCGCCGGACCGCCCGCAGTAATGGAGCGATGAACTGACGTGAAAATCGCCTATTTCGACCCGTTCTCCGGCGCCAGCGGGGATATGATCCTCGGCGCGCTGCTCGACGCCGGGCTCTCGCTCAATGCGCTGACGACCGAGCTGAGCAAGCTCGGGCTGGAGGGCTACTCGCTCGCCGCCGAGCGGACCGGCCAGCACGGCATCCACGGCACGCGCTTCACCGTCACCGTCACCGACGATGCCCACTCGCGCGACTGGGCGACGATCCGGGAGATCATCGCGGAATCGGATTTGGACGCGCCGGTCAAGGCCGCGGCGACGGCCGTGTTCGAGCGGCTGGCGCACGCCGAGGCGAAGGTCCACGACAGCGACATCGACCACATCCATTTCCACGAGGTCGGCGGCGTCGACGCGATCGTCGATATCTGCGGCGCTTGCATTGGCCTCGCGTTGCTGGGCATCGAGGAGGTCTACTCGGGAGCGCCGGCGACCGGCAGCGGCTTCACGCAGTCGATGCACGGCACCATTCCGGTGCCCGCGCCCGCGACGGCCGAGTTGTTGGCATCCGCGAACGCGCCCATCGCCGCGCCGGCAGCGAATCAGCCGGAGGTCCGGGCCGAGCTGCTGACGCCGACCGGCGCCGCAATCCTGACGACGCTCGGCCGCTTCACCCGCCCGTCGTTCGTCCCGTCGGCGGTCGGATATGGCTTCGGCCGGATGGAATTGCCCTGGCCGAACGCGCTCCGCGTCTGGATCGGCGAGACGGCCGGCGAGAGCGACGGCACGGCCGATGGCGAGGTGCTGATCGAGACGAACATCGACGACATGAATCCGCAGTTCTTCGCCCCGCTGCTTGACGCCCTGTTTGCCGCCGGCGCGCTCGACGCCTGGCTCACACCGATCACGATGAAGAAGGGCCGTCCCGCCACGCTCGTCTCGGCGATCGCCCCAGCGAACAAGCGGCAGGTCGTCGAATCGGCGCTGATCGAGCACAGCTCGACCCTCGGCGTCCGCACGACGCCGGTCGAACGCACTAAGGCAGCCCGGACCTTCGAGACCGTCGCGACCCGCTTCGGCGACGTCCGCCTGAAGCTGCGCTCCTGGAATGGCCGCGTGATCGACCTCGCCCCTGAATACGACGACTGCGCCGCGCTCGCCAAAGCGAACGACGTCCCGATCCGCGAGGTCTGGAACGACGCGCACCGGATCGGGGAGTCGT
>JAICKJ010000053.1 GCA_025928015.1 Thermomicrobiales bacterium | reverse complement strand
TACCCGGCTGTGGCGATCTGTCGGTGGTTTTCACCGTTGAGCGGAATTTCATCGTCTTTTACGATGCGAGCGGCACGCTCCTCCGACAGATCCGGCACTCCGACTTCACCGGCACAATCACGGACATCACGAGCGGCCAGTCGGTGCCGCACGAGGGGCATTTCGTCCAGGACTACGACTACATCACAGGCACCCGCAGTGTCTCCGGTGAGACGCTGCGCGCGACACTTCCGAACGGCCAGGTGGCCTTTGCTGCCGGCCACGAGGTGGATGCTGGCCCCGACGATCTGATCTTTGAGACCCCGCATGCGAGCTTGACCGGAGATGAGTTCTTCGCTCAAGTCTGCCAAGGTCTGACCTGAACTCGAATCTCGTCCCAATTTGTACCTCGGTCGGTACGCCATGACGTTGCAGTGACGTCTGTCACCGAATGGTTCCGGGCGTGACGCCCGAGGCAAGATCCGCCCGTCCGATGACAGCACATGCCTCAGATCACCTCGTAGCGATCTGAGGCATGTGTCTCGGCCCAGCTGGCTCGGGGCTCATGTCGCGAGCGGGCGCGGCCCGCGAACGAGGTCGCCCGACCAGACCTCGCGCTCGGTCCCGTCGCGCAGCCGCAGGCGAAGCGCGCCCGCCGGCGACAGACCGAGCAGTGTGCCAATCAGGTCGCGCCCATCCTCGACGATGCGGACCTCCTCGCCCACGTAGGCGAGGCGATCCGTCGCTTCCCTCCACAGCGCGGTCACGTCGCCCTGCCGGAACGCTCCGTACATCGTCTCCAGCCCGGTGAGCAGATCGCGGAGCACGGCGATCCGGTCATATTCATGCCCGGTGAGGCACAGGAGGCTGGCGGCGCCGGTCGGCAGCGCCGCTGGCGGCGTGGTCACGTTGAGACCGATGCCGATGACGATCTCGGGCGTGCCGCCATCCGGAAAGCGGACGCGGGCGAGGACGCCGGAGACTTTCATTCCGTCAACCAGCACGTCGTTGGGCCACTTGATCGCCGCGGACCGGCCGGTCCAGCGCTCGACGACGCGAGCGACGCAGACGGCAAGGAGAAACGAGAGCTGGCCGAGCCGTTCAGGAGGAATGTTCGGCCTGAGCAGGGCTGAGAGGAGGATGCTTGTGCCGGCTGGCGCAGTCCACGCCCGTCCGGCCCGGCCGCGACCGGCCGATTGTTCGTCGGCGAGGATGCTGGTTCCTTCCGGCGCGCCGCTCGCGGCGAGGCGCGCGACGATTTCCATCGTGCTGGCGAGGCGTTCCACATGCCGCACGGGAACGCCGAGGAAGGTGAGGTCAATCACCGCCGGACTGGTCATCCTTGCCGTTCGCCGTGACGGATGTTTGAACGCGGCCATTGCCCTCGCTTGCAGTTTCCTCCGGTTCGATGCGGGTCAGCCGGAGCTTGCGGACGCGGTGCCGCTCGACGGAGAGGATCTCGACCCGCACGCCCTCGGCCTCGAAGACATCGCCCTGGATCGGCAGCCGGCCGAGGTGCTTGTGGACGAAGCCGCCCAGCGTGCCGAAGTCGTCATCGTCCTCGAACTCGACGTTCAGTGCATCCTCGACATCCTCGATCGGCAGGCGGCCATCAGCGAGAAGGACGGCCGGCGCGACGAGCTCGAAGAGCGGCTCCTCGGTGTCGTACTCGTCCTGAATCTCGCCGACGATCTCCTCCAGAATGTCCTCGATCGTGACCAGTCCGGCGGTGCCGCCGTACTCATCGGCGACGATCGCGATGTGGATCTTGGCGCGCTTCAGCTCGGTGAAGAGGTCGCTGATGCGCTTCGACTCGGGCACGACGAAGGCGGGGCGGATGAGGTCGAGCAAGGGGATGCGGCGGGTCGTGCCGATGACGAAGGGGAGCAAATCCTTGGCGTAGAGGACGCCGAGGACGCGATCGATCGAGCTCTGGTAAACGGGAATGCGCGAATGGCCGGCCTTGATGATGATGTCGACCAGCTCTTGCGGGCTGATGCCGCGCTCGACGGCGACGATATCGAGCCGGGAGACCATGATGTCGCGGGCGGACAGCTCCTCCAGGTGGAGGATGCCGTCGATCATCTCCCGCTCCTCGGCGCCGATCACCTGGTCGTCGCGGCGGAGGACGCGCACCGGCAGCTCGTTCTCGAATCCGGCCGGCAGCATCGGCGAGGCGGTGCCCGGCAGGACGCGATCCAACATCTCGGCGAGGCGGGCAATGAGCCAGGTGAGCGGACTCATGATGACCGCAAGGCCGCTCGCCAGCCGCAACGCCCCGCTCGATGCGTCCCCCAAATCTTTGCTGGCGAGCGCGCGCGGCAGCGCCTGGCCGAAGAGGAGGACGATGGCGACGGTGATCAGGATCGCGACGAGCACCGCGCGGCCGTCCGACAGCGCCTGCATCAGCTGCGTCAGCGCCGCCGCGACGACGATCGCGGCGATCGTCTGGAGCAGGATCATCGCCGCCCAGAAGGCCCGGTGAGGGTCGAGCAGCGCGCGCAATGTCCGTTTGCCGCTCTCCGGGTCGTCGGCTTCGGCGTTGAGCCGTTCGGGACTGGAGGTGCCGACGACGGCCTGCGCGAAGGCGGCCGTGGCGAGGACGATGGTCGCCACAACCACGACGACGATTTCGCTCCACTGAGAGCCTGTCACGACGAGATGTGTCCTTCGGTGGCGGCCAGCCCGGGGCCGCATGGCGCCAGCCCAGGACTCCGGCCGGCGATCAGGTGAAGAGCGCGCTGACGCTCAACCCCTTGTGAATACGCATGATCGCTTCCGCGATCAGCGGCGCGACGGTGATACGCTCGATGCGGCCGTCCGCCTCGGGCGGCAGCGGAATGGTGTCGGTGACCAGGATCCGGTCGATCGGCGATGCGTCGAGCCGGGCGATGGCATTTGCCGCGAACACGCCGTGCGTCGCGGCGACATGGATCTTCTCCGCGCCGCGGTCCTTGAGCATCGTCGCCGCGACATCGAGCGTCCCGCCGGTCGAGATCATGTCATCGACGATCACCGCGACCTTGCCCGCCACGTCCCCGACCATGTCGAGCGTCTCGGTGTCGTCCGGGCGCGGGTGCTGCTTGGCGATGATCGCCAGCGAGCCGCCGACACGGACACGGAAGTCCTGGGCGCGGCCGACGCCGCCGGCGTCCGGGCTGACGACGACGATCGGATGATCGACCTCATGCATGAAATGGCGGGCGAGGAGCGGCGTGGCGCGCAGGTGATCGACCGGGATGTCGAAGAAGCCCTCGATCGCCGCCGCGTGCAGATCGACCGCGACCACCCGGTCCGCGCCGGCGACGGTGATCAGGTTCGCGACCAGCTTGGCCGAGATCGGCTCGCGGCCGCTCGTCTTCTTCTCCTGCTTGGCGTAACCGTAGTAGGGAATGACGGCCGTGATGCGGCCGGCCGAGGCCCGTCGCAGGGCGTCGATCATCAGGAGCAGCTCCATCAGGTGATGATCGACCGGATGACTCGTTGGCTGGATCACGAAGACATCCGAGCCCCGGACGTTCTCATCCAGTTTGACGCGCGTCTCGGCGTTTTTGAACTGACCCACGAGCGCATTTCCGAGCGGAACTTCGAGCTCCTCCGCGATCGCCTGGGCCAGCGCCGGATTCGCGTTGCCGGCGAAAAGCTGTAACCGGCCATCCATCCAGCCTCAGTCCTCTCCTGTCACATCGGTTGGTGGCGCATGCCGCCGGATTGGCCTGGCCGGCACGCCGACAACTGTCTCGCCGGCGGGGACATCGCCCTTCACGACCGCGCCAGCGCCGGTCTTGGCCTGGTCGCCGAGACTGGCCGGGGCGACGAAGACGGTGCCGGAACCGACGAAGCTCTCCTTGCCGATCGCCGTCGGGTGCTTGTCCCGGCCATCGAAGTTGGCCGTGATCGCGCCAGCGCCGATATTCGCGCCTTCCCCAACGGTCGCATCGCCAAGATAGGAGACGTGCCCGACCTTGGCGCCCCCACGAACCGTCGTGTGTTTCATCTCGGCGAAGTTGCCGACGTGCACATTCGGTCCGATGCAGGTCCCTTCGCGCAGGTGGCTGTACGGACCGACATCGGATCCGCTCTCGATCTGAGAGCGCGTGATGGTCGATGAGCGCACTGTCACGCCATCGCCGATCACCGCGTCCTCGAGTACCGTGTGTGGGCCGATGACACAGTCCCGGCCGATCGTCGTCCGGCCGGAGATGATGGAGAACGGAAGGATGGTCGTATCCGGCGCGATCTCGACCCCCTCGTCTATGAAGACCGTCTCGGGGCCGACGATCGTCACGCCTTGCCGCATATGCCGCGTCCGGATGCGATCGTAGGCGACATTCGCCGCCTCCGCGAGCTGGGCGCGGTCATTGACACCGAGCGCGACGTCCCGGTGCGCCCGCACGGCGGTGACCGGCCAGATCGGTCCCCCATCATGCTCGGCCACCGCCAGCGCGATCAGATCGGTCAGCAGATATTCGCCGCAGGCGATGTCGAGCTCGACCCGTCCGAGCGCCTCGCGCGCCCAATGGGCATTGAGGACCATGATGCCGCTGTTGATCTCCGTCTCGCCCTGCCGAAACTCGTCGCGGTCTTGCTTGCGCTCGACGATCCGGGTCACGCGCCCCTCGCCATCCCGTTCGATGCGACCGTAGGCGGCGGCATCCGGCAGGACACAGGTCAACAAGGTGAGTCGCGCACCGGTCGCGCGCGCCGAATCGATCAGCTCCTGGATCACCTCGCCAGTGAGCAGCGGATTATCACCGAGCAGGGAGACGAGGAGGTCGCAATCGGGCGCGGTGTCGAGCGCGAGGCGGACGGCATCGGCGGTGCCTAGCGGCGGATCCTGGACGATCGCCTCGAACCGGTCCGCCTCCGCATGCGCGGCCAGATGCTCGGCCAGGACCGGGCTGACGACGGCGAACGTCCGGTGTGGCGCGACCGCAAGAGCGGCATGCAGCACACGGTCGAAGATCGTCTCACCCGCCACGTCATGCAAATGCTTCGGCAGATTGGAATGCATGCGCCGGCTCTTGCCGGCGGCGAGGATGGCGACCGCGATCCGCGCGGTCGCTTCGCAGGTGGATCGCCCCGCACTTCGCTGTGCGGGGCGAGCCGTCGCGGCCGGATTGACGGATGAGACCTGGGATTGTGACACCGTTGCGCTTCTCAATGGGCGATGCCGCGGAACGCGCCACGACCACCCGCGAATGGACCTTGGCCGTCGGGTTCGACGGCGTTTCCGGATGGGACAGCATGAGGCTGGCGGGCCAGGATTCGAACCTGGAATAAAGGCTCCAAAGACCCTTGTGATACCATTTCACCACCCGCCATCGCGGCTCGTCGGTAGTCTAAAGGGTGGCCGCCGCCACGCGCCACCGTGCCGCCCACTTCCCGCATGCGGACGTCACGGCTGGAGCGCCGTCCATGACCCCTCACATTCGCATTGTGGTCGTCCCGTTCACGCTCGATGACCGTTCGCTGCTGGTGGGCCTCGTACCCGGCATGGAAACGCCGGCCTTTCCCGGCGGGCCCGCACGGCCGGATGAACCGCTCGATAGCACTGCCCGTCACCTCGTGCGCGCCGCGACCGACCGCGACGAGCAGTACTCCGAGCAGCTCTACACGCTCAACCATCCCGATCGGGAGAGGTGGGAGATCGTGGTCAGCTACGTCGCGCTCTTTCGCGCCGGTTCGCTCGCGGCTCCCAAACCTCCGCGGCTCGCGTGGCAGGATGTGCGCGCGACGACATCGCTCGCCGACGTCGACCGGCTCATCCTGCAGTACGCGCTCATCCGGCTGCGCGCCAAGCTGAGCTATACCAATATCGCCTTCCATCTGATGCCGGAGACATTCACGCTCTCCGAGCTGCAATCGGCCTACGAGACGATCCTGGAGCAGGTGCTCGACAAGCGAAACTTCCGTCGCCGGATGACCGCATCGCGCATCCTCGTGCAGACCAACGAGCTGCGGCGGGAAGGTAACCATCGGCCGGCCGCGCTTTACCGCTTCGCGCCGGATCGCGACGAGCCGGCCTATCTGACGCCACCGTGGGTGAATGCCTCATGACGACAACAATCGTTGCGCCGGCCGTGAACCGGACGAAGCCGCCGAAAAACATTGGCATCATCGCCGCCCGGGGCAAGAGCGAAGCCCGGGAGCTGGGCAAGACGATCAGCGATTGGCTGAGCGAACACGAGCGCCATCCCATCTCCGAACGAGCGCTGGGCAACAAGGGGCCAGATGAGGTCGACGCAATCGTCGCGCTCGGCGGCGATGGACTGATGATGCGGGCGGCGAATCAGCATCCGGATATTCCGCTGCTCGGCATCAACTTCGGCAAGGTCGGCTTTCTGGCGCTCATCGAGCAGCAAGACTGGCGGGTGGCGCTTCAGGCGTTGATCGAGGGCGAGTTCAAGATCGAGAAGAGCTCGACGCTGCAATCGGACCACGTGCGGGACGAGCAACCACACGACACGGGCTGGGCGATCAATGACGTCGTGATCCGCTCGGGCAATCGGATGATCGACCTGGAGCTCTACATCGACGGCTATTACGTCAACACGTATCCGGGCGACGGCATGATCGTCTCGACTGCGCGCGGCAGCACCGCCTACTGCATGGCGGCCGGCGGTCCGATCCTGACCGCGGGCGTGCGCGGCTTCGCGCTGGTGCCGATCTCGTGCCATTCGCCGATCCGCACGCCGCTGGTGGCCGCGGAAACGGCCGTGATCGAACTGGTGCTGGCGAACGACCACGCTGCGTCGCTGATTCTCGACGGGCGGGAAGATGAATCGCTGCAAAAGGGCGACCTGATCCGGGTCACGCGCGGCGATCACACGTTCCAGTTGGTGACAATCGGTTCGACCAACTTCTATGACGCGGTGCGGACCAAGTTCAATTTCCAGATCCGACCGGACGCCATCCCGTCACTCGGGCTGCGCAACCACGCCGAGCGCCGCTGACCCGACCGGTCAATCGACGCGGAAACGCTTGGGGACGCTCGGTGTCTCCGCCTCGTCGGCGTCGCCGTTCGGCGTATGGCCGTTCGTGGGCTTCGCGCCATCGACCGCGCCGGTTTTCGGCATCGAGCCGTTCGAGGTGGGCTCATCCAGCGTCAGCGGCCGACCGAAGCGGAGCCGGCGCTGCGGACGGGCGATCGGCTGCGCCTCGGCCGGTTCCGGCTCCGGCACGAGCGGTTCCTCGCTGGCGGCGGGCAGCGCGTGCGTGGATTCGCTGTGCGCGGCGATCGCCGGTTCCAGCTCCGGCGCGGGCGCCTCGACCCAGTACTCATCCTCGCCGGTCTCTTCGTCCTCACCGTGGTCGTGACCCGCGCCGCAGTAGGGGCAGACGTCCCAGCGCAGATCGACCAGGCGTCCGCAGCTCTGGCACGGCTCCTTCAATGGCGTTTCGCAGTGCGGGCAGAGCCGGTAGTCATCTTCCACGTAGTGCTGGCATTTCGGACAGAGCGGCAACTCTTCCAGGTCCTGCAGGAGGTATTCCTCTTCGAGGGAGCGCTGATAGGCCTCGTCCAGCGTCTCTTTCGGCCGGAGAACAAAATAGAGCAGGAGTCCCGGCACCCAGAAGAGGACGACCAGCAGGGTCGAGACAATCTGGGTGACGACGTTCTTGCTGCGGTTCTCGATATCGCGGAAGGTCCAGACGGCCAGGGTAAACCAAAGCGCGAGGAGATAGGCGCCCCCCAACGCGATCAGGACTTGTAATCCGCGAGCGATCAGCGCTTCGATGTCCAAATGTCCCTACCCTTCCGCGTCCGTCGCCGGACGACGGTTCACCCAAGCTGTTCGTAATGACTCACGGGAAGCACGAAGACCGTGGCGCCGCCGATCAAGACCTCGACCGGACTCGGGGCAAACGCGCTCCCGGGCTCGACGATCGGCAACAGCGGGTTCACGAACCGGGTGCGGGGCTCACAGCTCCGGGCGACGATTGAGAGCACGGCCGGCACGTCGCTATCTTTGACGCCCATCAACAGCGTCACGTTACTCTCGCGCAGGAATCCACCCGCGCTGCTGATGGCCGTTGCGCTGAACTCGTGCCGGCGCAACTCTCCGAGCAGGACATCTTCGTCCTTGCCTTGCACGACTGCGATCACCAGCTTCATTGCGTTGTGGCCGCCGGTAGGGGCTGCGCCCGCGGCGGGTCTCCATGTCCTCTCGTTTGCAGTTTGCCCAAGCGCCGCCGCACGGCTTTGCGCACCTCTCCGGCAACGGCATCGACCGGTTGCGTCGCGTCGATCACCACCCAGTGCGCCGGATCGTCGGCCGCCAGGTGGCGGAACGCGGCGCGAACCCGCTCGTGGAAGTCGCGGCTGGCCAGGTCGATTCGATTGACGCTCCCGGCCTCGTCCAGCCGGCGCCGCAAACCGACCTCGACCGGGAGATCGAGCAGGATCACGAGATCGGGCTGGAGACCGTTGGTCGCAAACCGGGCGATGTCGCCCAGCGCCTCCTCCGGCAGCCCGGAACCGCCCCCCTGATAGGCGAGCGTTGACGCGGCAAAGCGATCGCAGATGACGATGGCTCCCTGGCGCAGCGCCGGTTGAATGACCGTTCGCACCAGTTGGGCGCGCGCCGCGGAGAGCAAGAGCGTCTCCGCTTCAGGGAGGATAGCATAGTCTTTCCGGCCCAAAAGCACGTCCCTGATGCGCTCGCCGAGCGCGGTGCCGCCCGGCTCGCGACACTGGACGACCTCGTGGCCCTCCGCGCGCAACCAATCCGCGAGGAAGGCGGCTTGCAGGGTCTTGCCGCCTCCCTCGGGTCCTTCAAAGACGATGAATGCGCCAGGTGCCACTTATTGCATGCCCCGGCGGTAGACCTCGACGTGCCGGTGCGGCTCGCGACCACGGCTGCGCGACGACACGCTATACCGGTCGGCCAGCTCGTGCTGCATCCGGCGCACCGGGGAGGCCTGCGGCGCCAGCGCGATCGGTGGCGCGCCCTCCATCACGGCGGAGATCGCATCCTCGGCCTCGGCGAGGGCGGAGACGACCGGATCGGGCCGGCCGCTGCCGCCACGCACGAGCTGGACGGCGGTCTGCTCCCGAACCGGGTTCGGCGGCGCGGCATTCGGGAAGATCGACTGAAGCACGTGCTCCATCTGCGTGCCGGTGTTGGAGCGCAGCACGTAGACAGGCGTGCCGTGGGCCTCGGCATCCCGGATCGGTTGGGGCTTCTGGCGGAAGTAGTTCTTCAGCGTGATGACGATGTCGGCGTCACGCCCGTCGCGGACGATGATCGCCGGTACGCCGAATCGACCGATGCTCTGCTCCAGCCGGTTGCGGCTGATGCCAAACGGGAAGACGCGCACCGGCTTGTCGGCTGTGCCGCGGCCGCGCGGCAGCACCGGTGCCAGTGGCGCCTCGACCTCTGGCTCGGGGGCCGCGGCAGCCTCGGGGGCCGGCGGTTGGTGCGGCTCGTTCTGCACGCGGCGTTGCTGGCGGCTCTGGAAGTCGAGGATGTCGCGGTGCCCGCCGTCACCATTGCGGTGGCCATTGGCCTGCGCGCCCGTGGCGACGCGACCCATGCTGTTCGGGTCACGCCGCGCCTCGTCGATGCGGGATGTCGTGATGCTCCCGTCCGCCTCGCGCCGGCGCAACTCCGAGCGAATCGGCGCGCCGCGCAGCAGCGCATCGACGGTCGCGGCGACGTCGAGGTGCACCGCAACCTCATCGCGGTCGACGATCTCGACCATGACGTTGAACGTCGGTGGCGCCTTGCGCTCGAGGATCGACTTTTGCGTGCCGCGCCGGCGCGCCTCCTCGTCGGAGAGCGTGACGGTCTGGATGCCGCCGATCAGGTCGGAGAGCGTCGGGTTCAGCATCAGGTTTTCGAGCGAGTTGCCGTGGGCCGTGCCAATGAGCTGGACGCCGCGTTCGGCGATCGTCCGGGCGGCCATCGCTTCCAGCTCGGTGCCGATCTCGTCGATGACCACGACCTCCGGCATGTGATTCTCGACCGCCTCGATCATGACCGCGTGCTGCAGGGCCGGCGACGGCACTTGCATGCGACGGGCGCGCCCGATCGCCGGGTGCGGGATATCCCCGTCGCCCGCGATCTCGTTACTGGTATCGACCACCACGACGCGCTTGCGCAGCTCGTCGGCGAGGACGCGCGCGGTCTCGCGCAGCATCGTCGTCTTGCCGACGCCTGGCCGGCCGAGGAGCAGGATGCTCTGCCCGGACTCGATCAGATCGCTGATGATCGCAATCGTCCCGTAGACGGCGCGGCCGATCCGGCAGGTCAGGCCGACGATCTCCCCGGTCCGGTTGCGAATCGCGGAAATACGGTGCAGGGTACGCTCGATCCCGGCGCGGTTGTCCTCCCCGAAATGACCGATGCGCCCGGCGACGTATTCGAGATCGGCTCGCTCGACTTCGAACTCCGTGAGGATGATCTCGTCGCGCTGGAAGCGCACCTCGGGCGACCGGCCGAGATCCATCACAATCTCGATCAGGCCACCAAGCTCAGCTTTCGATTGCAGGGGCAGGACACGTTCGGTCAGGCGGGGCGGAAGAACACGCAGGAGATCTTCGAGATTGTCGGTGATTTCGTATTCGAGCCCTCGACGCTCTTCGTTCTCAAGAAACGCGTGAGGAATGCTGCTCAACGCCCACTCCCTTTGCTAGAGTCTCTGGACAGCGCGGGCATGTCCACCAATTGCGCCACTGGCGGGTCATGGCCATCATAACGCCGACTCCGGGTTCCGCTCGGGCGGAAGCTCCTGGAGAAAGGTCGGGACGCGGGAAGCAACCGGCTCGCTGCTCAAATCGGCGAACGCCGCCTGTTGGATCGCCGCAACCCGGCTCGGGACCACGGTGTATTTCACATGCAAATCCTGTTCCAGATAGGCCTCAAAACCAAGCTGGCGCAACATGTCGCCGAGTTCCGATTCGTATCCATGCAACTCACAAAACACATTCAACCCCGCCCGGTTCGCGAGGCTCGCCATAATCGTCGTCATCACGTCCCGCGCCACCTCGCGGTGGGCGGGGTCGACGATCAAACGTACGACGTGGGCATCCGTGGTCGAGACGACCCGGCCATAGGCCACGATCCCCTCGCTCGTCTCCAGCACCCAACCCCGACGCCGGATGCCGGCGGGCTGGCGAGATGAGCCGACGCTCCAGCACTCGCTCGACAGGGCCTCGGCGTATTGCACCTGCTTCGGCACCACGGCCGTGTAGAGCTGGTGGATGCCCCAGAGATCGGCTGGCACCTGTGGCCGGACGGAGGGCGCCATTGGCTGCGGCTGGAGGTTGGGCGAGGCGTAGATCTGCTCCGACGCGTAGGGGAAGAAGCCGATCCGCCGCATCGCGCCCAGGACCGGCGAGCCGGTCGGCACACGCGCGTAGAGCCGCCGCACGCCTTGCAAGCCGGCGGCGACGATGCCGAAGCGCAATAGCTCCTCCCAGACCGGATCCGGGTCGAAGATGCCCGTCTGCGAGCCGATCGACTCCAGCTCCCAGCGCTGATCCAGGCTCCCCTCGCGAACCAGCGCATACCCGACCAGGCGATGTTCGTTGCGCGCCACGAAGACGCGGCGGCGTGCCCGGGACAGGCTCAGGATGCCGCCGATCGCCGCGCGCACGGGACGGGCGCGCTCCGGATGGGTATAGGGCAGGTTGAGCGGGAACTGTTGCTGGACGCGCAGGAGGCCGGGAAGGTCGTACGGTCGCGCGCGTCGCACTCGGACGTTCATGCGGGGCTGGGGGCCCTCGCCAGATGCGGCCAACGGTGGTGCCGCGGGTGTTTCCATCAAAGGCGAACTCATCGGTGTGTCCATCTCCGCTGTACCCTCAACGCCCCGCGGGGTCCTTGCGGGCGGGTACTGTTCGGCGCCGGAGCTGGAAGCACTCTCCATATGCCACTAGTTTACACGCCTCGACAAGACGCCTCAATCAAAGGCGGCGACGGCCAGCGAGGGCGCGGCCGAGGGTCATGTCGTCGGCGTATTCGAGATCGCTGCCGACCGGCAGGCCGCTGGCCGGGCGCGTGACCGCGACGCCGAGCGGCGTCAGCAGCCGGTGCAGGTAGGTCGCCGTCGCCTCACCGGGCAGGTCGAGATTGGTGAACACAATCACCTCCTCCGGCTGTTGCGCCTGCACACGGTCGACCAGCTCCTTGATCTTCAGCTTGTCCGGCCCGACGCCCTCGACCGGCGAGATCGAGCCGTGGAGGACGTGATAGCGCCCGCGGTAGTCGCCGGTGCGATCGATGGCCAGGACGTCCAGCGGCTGCTCGACGACGCAGATGCGGTTTTCGCGGCGCTCATCGGCGCAGATCGCGCAGGGGTCGGTCTCGGTCGTGTTGAAGCAGATTGAGCAGAGCCGGATCTTTTCCTTGACCTCGAGGATCGCCTCGGCGAGCCCGACGACATCATCGCGGTTGGCGCGGAGCAGGTGATAGGCGAGCCGGGAGGCGGTCTTCGGGCCGACGCCGGGCAGTTTGGCCAGCTCGTCAATGAGGCGGGCGACGGGCTGGGCGGTGGCGGTGGATTGACGGAAAGCGACCAAGAAACACCTCAGAACTGGGGCAACCAACATCTTATGTGCAGTGTAGCACGGCGGTATGTGTCCATAGTAGAGTAATCATATTACGACAAGCAGCTTTTCGACGGCGAAGGTCACGCGATCTCGCCAAATGTCTTGCATTCACCGCGTCCCGATGATAGAGTCTGGATGGATTCAGCGATGTGCAGCGAGTCTCTGACGTCCGCCAGCGCACGAACCGGGCGAGCCGGGGCGAGGTCTGCACGAGAAGAAGGGGCGACAATGGACTTTTCCGACAAGACGCTGACATGTCGCGAGTGCAAGAAGCCATTCATTTGGACAGGTGGCGAGCAGCACTTCTTCAAGGAGAAGGGGCTCACCAACATCCCGGCCCGCTGCCCAGCCTGCCGCTCCGCCCGCAAGGCGAAGCTCGGCATCGCCGATCGCGCCTCCACCGAGGTCGTCTGCGCCGAATGCGGTCAGGTCACGACGGTTCCGTTCGTGCCGCGCAACGGCAACCCGGTCTATTGCTCAAGCTGCTTCGAGGCCGCCCGCATGAAAGCCGAGGCCGGCGCCGCGTAGCGCGATTTGATCCACAAATTGAGGAGATAGGCTCACGGGAAGCGCAATCACGCTTCCCGTGTCTTCTCGTCCCCGTTTGTTCGCTCGTTCGTCACAACCGGGCAGGCAAGTGCCAAAACTCCGAGATCCTGGCAGGGAGCGCGCAGGCCGCACGAGCCAATAACATGGGGCTCGGAGAGTTTTCGCCGGGCCAGGTCCGCGAGCTCCTGTCCATGCGCAATCAGCTCGATGTTCCCGCCTTCATCTTGGACGTTGAGATAGAGATTGTTGGCGATGTCTTCGCCGTTCCGCTCGATGCCATCCAACACGAGCGCGAGGGCGCCATGCTCATTGTCGAAGTCACCAACCAGGTTGTTTGTGCGCAGCTCCCAAACGGCATAGCTCTTCATCGTGGTTCTCCTGTGTCGGCCTGCTCGATCGGAAATACTCGAGACACATAACCGAGGAGAACATCCGGGCTTCCCCACAGCGTGTGGTGGCCGCGCTGGATACCGGTTCGCTCGATCGTTACCGGAGCATCATCGGGTATGCGGAATTCCGCAATGAAGCCACCGCCGAGATTCGGCGTTCTGGCCGCTAGATTGCGCGCCTGCTGAATCGTGTTGTAGAGCGAGATACCGCGCATGAGGCGACGGGTTGCCGCATCATCTCGAAATGGCTGGATGCCGAGCGCCTGCTACGAACGCAAATCCGCGCGGGTCGGTGGATTGAGTCCCACGATGCGGTAGAACGTTCGGGCCGGTGGCTCAGAGCTCATGCCTCAGGTTCGGACTGCGCGGGTACCGCGAGTGTGAGGAGCATCGGCCGCTATTCCTCGCCAATGAGGACGGTCCGGCCGCGGGCACCGTCGGAGGGGCCGATCACGCCGTCGTCTTCCATTTGCTCGATCAGACGGGCGGCGCGGTTGTAGCCGATCCGCAAGCGGCGCTGGAGCATGGAGGCCGAGGCGGAGCCATGTTGGCGCACGATGTCCAACGCCTGCTCCATCAACGGATCCTCGCCGCCTTCGCCATCCTCGCTCGCCGCGTCGCTGCTCGGCAGATCGACCCACTCGGGCGCGTAGCGCGGCGCGGGTGAGACGGCGTGCCAGTGATCGACGATCGCCTTCACCTCGTCCTCGATGAACGCGCCCTGGATGCGAACAGGCTTGGCGGCGTCCGGCGGCAGGTAGAGCATATCGCCCCGTCCGAGCAGCCGTTCCGCGCCCGGCATGTCGAGCACCACCCGGCTGTCGATCATGGACGAGACGGCGAACGCAATCCGGGCCGGCACGTTGGCCTTGATCAGGCCGGTGAGGACGTTCACCGAGGGCCGCTGCGTCGCGATGATGAGGTGGATGCCGGTGGCGCGCGCCATCTGCGTCAATCGCGCCAGCAGCGTCTCGACCTCGTCCGGCGTCGTCATCATCAGGTCGGCCAGCTCGTCGATGATCACGACGAGATACGGCAGATTCTCCGCGCCCTCCTCGACCTTGTGCTTGGCGCGGTACTGGTCGATGTTGCGCACGCCGAGCGTCTTGAACAGCTCATAGCGGCGGTTCATCTCGCGCAGAACCAGCCGCAGCGCGCCGACGACCTTGTCCATCTCGGTCACAACCGGGCACTGAAGGTGCGGCACGCCGTTGTAGCCCGCCAGCTCAACCATCTTCGGGTCGATCATGAGCAAGCGGACGTCCTCCGGTCGCCGCGTCATCAGGAACGTGCAGATGATCTCGTTGTGGCAGACGCTCTTGCCGGAGCCGGTCGCGCCGGCGATGAGCAAGTGCGGCATCTTGACGAGGTCGCCGATGATGTAGCGGCCGTTGACGTCGCGGCCGAGCGGCAGCGGCAGCTTCGCCTTTGACTTGCCGAACGCGGCCGATTCCAGCACCTCGCGCAAGCCGACCTTGGCGATCTGGCTGTTCGGGGTTTCAATGCCGACCCGCGCCTGTCCGGGGATGGGCGCCTCGACGCGAATGCTCTCCGCCGCGAGATTCAGCGCCAGATCGTTCTGCAGCTCGACGATGCGCCGGACCTTCACGCCGTTGCCCGGCTCCAGGGCGAATTGGGTGACGGCCGGGCCGGGGTTGATCTCGCGGACATGTGCCTCGACCTTGAAGCTGGAGAGCGTGTCCTCGATCACCCGCGCCTTGCGCTCCAGATCGTTCGTATCCGGCACGACGCTCTCGTAGTACGGCAGATGGCGGATATCGGGCAGCGGCAACGGCGCCCCTTCCGGCACCTCCGGCGCGAGCGCCAGCACCGGCTCGACATCGTTCGCCTCATTCTTGGCAGCGCGCTTCGGCAGGTTGATGATCCGCTCGCGTTCCGGGCTCGCTTCAACCGGCAGCGGCTCGGCGCGCACTGCTTTTGGGCGCGTGGCCGGCGCGGGCTCCGGGACCGGCGCGACCGGCGTCGGCTGAGCGCGTTTGGGCAGCAGGCGGCGCAGGTCGCGCTCGAAGGTCTGGAGATCGGTGTCGGCCAGCAGGAAGACGGAGACGAGACCGCCGACGAAGAGCACGAAGGCCGCCGCGATCTGGCCCAGCATGGAGGCGGCGATATCGGCGACCGTGTTGCCGATCGCGCCCCCGGAGAGCGAGCCACCGCCGAGCGAGAGCAGCCCCAGGGCGCCGGCGAGGAAGAGCGTGCCGCCGATGTAATGGCGGAAGAGGAGGACCGGTCCCGGCTGATTGGCGAAGGTGCGGATCGCGCAGAGCGCCAGCAGGAGCGGGATCAGGGCGGCGCCGCTGCCGAAGCCGGCCCGCAGTACCCGGCCCCACCAGTGGAGGAGCGATCCATCCTGCTCGCCACGGCCAAGCGCCCAGGCGCTGAGCATCGCGAGGAGGACGAGCAGGACTCCGACGATCTCCCGCTTGAGCCGGTCGGAGATGTCGACGGCCGGGATCAGGCCGTGCCCGAACTCGCGCGCGGCCGCCGCCCAGCGCTGGATCCGTCCAGGCTGGGTGCGTCCCGCCGCTCGTTTTCGGGTTTGCTGTCGCGACATGGTTCCCCGCGCCTGGGTCTGCGTCGCCATCGACCGTCCACCCCGCTGATCCCACCGTGACGCGTCCCGCCGAGCGTGCCGCGCCGTACGTACTGTACGGACATTATACATGCCTTCGGGCGTGAACGAAAGCCGCGCGGCGCCTCCCTGGCACAGGGAAGCCGCCGCGCGGCACCATGATCGCGGGTGGATGCATCAGAACAGGGAGAGCTGGTCCGCCGGGCTTTCGCGCTCGCTGGCGGCGGCGCGATCGCGCTCGACCTCGGCCAGCAGCTTCGGCAACTTGGCGAAATCGTCTTCGATGGCGCCGCGCAACGAGCTCTGGTGCAGCGCCGCGGCCGGATGGTACATCGGCACGATCAACCGGCCGCCGATCTCCTGCGCCTCGCCGTGAATCTTCGAGATGCGCGCGCCCGGGAAGTACTTGGCCATCGAGAAGCGACCGAGCGTGACAATGACGTCCGGGTCGATCAGCTCGATCTGCCGTTCCAGGTAACGTGAGCAGGCGGCGATCTCGTCCGGCAGTGGGTCGCGGTTGGACGGCGGCCGGCACTTCACGACGTTGGTGATGAAGACGTCCTCACGGGTCACCCCGGCCTTGGCCAGCAGCTCGTTCAGGAACTTGCCGGAATTGCCAACGAAGGGACGTCCCTGCTGATCCTCGTGCCAGCCCGGGCCCTCGCCGATGAGCATGATCCGCGCGTTCGGCTTCCCTTCGCCCGGCACGGCGTGATGCCGGCTCTTGCAGAGCTCACAGAGCGTGCAGACCTTGACCGCCTCGGCGATCGTCTCCAGATTCTCGAGATCGTGATTCGCGGTTGGTGCCACCCTCGTCCCTTTCCGCTGCGGTCATATTCGCGCCGAGTATAGCCGCCGCTCGTCGGGCCGCACGACACTCACCGCCGCAGGCGGATGGGCGCCGCCAGTTGCCGCTCGCGGGTGAGCAGCTCCGGCTCGGTCGGCGCGCCGGCGTACCCGCCGGGCTTGCCAACGGCGCAGGCGCCGCAGATGTTACCAAGCATCAGGGATTCCGCGATCGGCCGCTCATGCAGCAAGCCGTAGATGAACCCGGCGTTGAAGCAATCCCCGGCGCCGGTCGCGTCCACGACTTCGGCCGGCACGGCCGGCGCGTCGAAGCGCTGTCCATCGACCACGGCCGAGGAGCCGCAGGAACCACGCTTGACGACGATGCAGCGAACGATATTGCCAAGGACATCAAGCGCTCCCTCAATCTCGTCCTTGCCGCTGATCGTCAGCGCCTCCAGTTCGTTCATGAAGACGACGTCGGCGCGGGGCATGAGCGTCCGGATCTCCGACCCAGTCAGCCAGGGCTCGTCCCAGCCGCAATCGACGATGATCTTCATCCCCCGGCCGTGGGCGATCTGCGCGTAGGCGGCCAGATCGGTGTTGAGGCAGCACTGCAGGAAGGTCGCGCGCTGGGTCTTGAGCGACGACAGCGCATGCGCGACGCAGATGCCGCTGAGGTCGGGACTGGAGGGCTCGAACGAGATGAAGCCGCGGTCGCCATCGTAGGTCATGCAGACGCTGACGGCGGGCATCGGCTCGTCCAGCACCGCCATCAGCTCGGTCGAGACGCCCTCGCCCTGCATGGCGGCCAGGCAGAGCCCGCTCCACTCGTCGTTGCCG
>JAICKJ010000081.1 GCA_025928015.1 Thermomicrobiales bacterium | reverse complement strand
CGCGAGCGACACCTAGCGGCCCAAATGCAGCAGGCCAGTAGTTCTCAACGCCGGTTTTGACCTAGCGGCTGGCGGATATTGTCATTATTGGAGAGGGCTCCCCGACGAGGATTCGAACCTCGAACCTAGCGGTTAACAGCCGCCCGCTCTACCGTTGAGCTATCGGGGATCGGCGCTTCGACGCCGGGCAGATTGTACCACACCGACCGGCCGCTTCACCGATCCGCCGTGCCGCGTTCTGTCGTCAGTACGCTGTGGCAACGGCGCCGGCGGCGGGCTCCTTGCGCGCCTCATCCTCCCGGATTTTGGCCTCGCTTCGCTGTGTGGCGGGATTTAGCGCCCGCGTAACGAAGATGGCCACGATGGCGAAGCCCGCGGCCGCCAGGAACGGGATTTGGTAGCCGACGAAGTTCAGGATGTAGCCGGTGGCGATCGGCACCGCGATGGCGGCAACGTGCTGCAATGTCACGCCCATGGCCAGCGAGGGCGCGACGTCGTCGTTCGGCGCGATCTTCTGCAGATAGATCGCCGCACCCATCGCGGAGAGCGGGAAGATGAACGAGTAGATGACATAACAGAGGACGGCGATGCCGACGCTCTCCGCCACGGCATAGCCAAGCAGGGCAACGACGTAGGCCACGTTCACGAAGCCGAGCACGAATCGCTCGCCGCGCAGGTCGATGACCCGGCCGATCCACGGACCCGCCACCATGCTCATGCCCGTCACGACCAGGAGGATGGCCGAGATTTGCGGGACGTCGAGCGCATAATGGTCGACGAGCACCCAGAGGCCGAACGAGAAGAAGATCTGTTGGCGAGCGCCATCGAGCAGGCTGAGCAGGTAGTAGAGGCGGTAGTCCTTGCGATAGACGATCGGCTTCCGCTCATCGCGGGTGGTGCGCACCTGGCCCCGGTGCAGGACGGGGAACCTGAAGATGATCACCGCCGCGAAGAGCGCCATGACGCCGGTAATCACGAATGCGGCGCGGAACGCGAGCAGGTTGAAGTGGAAGGCGATCAGCACCGCCGCCATCGCGACGAGCGCGCCACCCTGGTTGACCGCCGACAACCGGCCCAGCGTGTGGCCCGAGCGGTCTTCGGTGGTCGTGCTCATGCCCAGCGCGTATTGCACCTGGAGCCAGGTGTGGTAGCCGATCGAGCTGATCACGACCCACGGTGCGACCGTCCAGAACGAGTTTGAGACACCAAAGAAGCCATAGCCGACGGCGAGCACGAGCAACGCCAGCGTAGTCAGGCGCGGCAGGGAGAGCCGATAGAAGAGAGCGGTCAGGAAGATGAGCAGAAAGCCCGGGATTTCCCGGATCGCCGTGATGTAGCCGAATTGCGGCCCGCTGAGCCCCAAGACGTCCTCGAAGTAGTTGGAGACGATATTCTGGTTTCCGGCCATGGCGAAACCGGTGCAAAATGTCGCCAGCGCCAGGAGCAGGAATGCGCGCTGCCCTTCGTTCCGCCCTTCGCGATCCAATGCACGGGCAATTGAGAATCTTGATTTCGATTCATCCACGCGTGGTACGTCCTGTCTTGAGACGATGGAGCAGCAGGGCGGTCGAGCACACCATTGAGTGACGATCCGTTCGGAAGTATCCCGCGAACCGGTTCAGGAGGCCAGAGCCATGTCGTACACCGGACCGTCAAGCCAGCGCGATTATGGGCTTGCGCCCGGCGAGACATTCGAGCCGGACGAGGAGGACCACGAGCTGGAGCCGGTCGAACTCGCCGGGCCGCACATCATGACCGTGCTCGGCCCGATCCTGCCCGAGGAGCTGGGCGTCTGCCTCGTGCATGAGCACCTACTGTGCGATCCGATCGCGGTGACGACGACTGACCCGGACTACCGGCTGGACGATCCCCACGCCACGCTGGCCGAACTGGAGGAGTTCGCCAGCGTGGGCGGACGCGCGATCGTCGATTGCTCGACGGCCGATTATGGTCGTGATGCCGATGGTCTCTACTGGTTGGCGCAGCGGGCGCCGGTCCACGTCATCATGGTCACGGGACGGCACAAGGCGCTCCACGCGGAAGGTCTCTCCGCCGGGCAGTCGCTCGACGATCTGACTGCTGAGATCCTTTCCGAGATACAGATTGGAGTTGGTCGTCATCAGGTCAAGCCAGGGGTGATCAAGTTCGGCACGAGCGAGAACGCGATGCTGGCGGTCGAGGAGAAGGTGGCGCGGGCGTCGGCGCGCGCCCACCTCGCAACCGGCTTATCGATCACGACGCACACGGAAGCCGGCGCGTACGCGCACCAGCAGCTCGATGTGCTGGCCGAAGAAGGAGTCTCACCGGACCGGGTCATCCTCGGACATCTCGATCGCAAGCTGGACCGCGGCTACCTCATATCGCTCCTCGACCGGGGCGCCTGGATCTCGCTCGATCAGATCGGCAAGGCGTACTACGGCCCCGACGAGCCGAAGGCGCGCATGGTGGCGGACCTGGTCGGCGATGGGTACGGCAACCAACTCCTGCTCTCGATGGACCTGGCGCGCAAATCGCTCCTGCGGGCCCATGGGGGCGATCCCGGCTGGGTCTACATGATCGAGCGGTTCGCTTTGATGCTGATGGACAATGGACTTACGGCCCAGCAGGTCCATGCCTTGCTGGCGTCCAATCCGGCGCATGCCTTGACCATCACCTGCCCTGGTGGCGCTTATTCGTGACGGGATGAAAGCCGGCGCCGACTGCGGAATCAGCGAAGAGTGATGGCCTCCGGAGCCCACGAGCCGCAAATTCTCACGTATGATGAAAAAAACGAAGGTCGAGACCAAGAACGTTCGTCCTCCCGCGCGGGTGGTACACGAGGGAGCAAGAACGCCGTGACATACCGAATCTACCTCCAGTCCGTGAAGGTTCATCCGGGTCCGGCCCGGGCCGGGGATCTGCAGGCCGAACGCGTCTTTATCCACGCGTCATCGGTGCCGGAGTTCTGGGTCGAGACGGAGATCACGGACCCGGTGCCGGCCGGCAGGGCGGTCAGCTTCGTGCTAGCGAGGCCGCTGCACCTGGGATTCGAGCGGATCACCGGCACGGTCGAGCGCAGCATCCGCAAGCAAGCTTCACGTTAACGCATACCGGTGGCATGAATCCGGCTACAGATCGGTGGCTTACTCGCGCATCCTTCCACGCACCGGCTGACCAGCGTGCGATGTCAGTTTGTGTTCGGATGGCAATGATTGAGAAAGGGACCGGTATGAGCCGAGCTTCTCGGAACATCTCGCGGCGCGAACTGATCAAGGCCTCGGCGGGTGCCGCGGCGCTGTCGGCATTGCCGCTGTCGCGGCCGGCGACCAGCCTGGCGCAGGCGACGCCGTCGCCCGCGGCCCAGGCCGGGGAGATCATTTCGAGCGTCAAGGGGGTGCCGCCGGCCTACGAGAAGTACCCGAACCCGCAGAAGAAGACGGTCAGCAAGACGCCCGGCACGGGCAACAAGGTCACGATGCTGACGCTCTCCTATACGCCCCCCGTGCAGCCGCACGACAAGAACCAGTACTGGCAGGAGCTGGAGAAGCGCCTCGGCGTCAAGTACGACGCGAACCTCATACCGTTCGCGAGCTACGGCGAGAAGGTCGCGGCCATTCTCGCTGGCGGCGACCTGCCGGACCTCTTCTACGTACTCCTTACCAGCTCGGCGGCGACGCTTTACGGGGCGATCGATCAGGGGGCGTTCGCCGATCTGACCGACATCCTCGGGTCCGACAAGATCAAGGACTATCCGAACCTCGCGGCCATGCCGTCGTACCTCTGGGACAACGTCAAGTACAACGGCAAGATCTATGGGGTCCCCAAGCCGGTGCTCGTCAACAACGACCCGACGTTCTACCGAAAGGACTGGGCGGACAAGCTCGGCTTCTCCGAGCTGAAGACGACCGACGACGTCTACAACATGCTGGTGGCCTTCCGGACGAAGGACCCGGACGGCAACGGGAAGGAAGACACCTGGGGCGTCGGCATGTACGGCGGCTGGGGGCTCTTCATCTTCGAGCAGATCTTCCGCGTGCCGTGGGGCTGGAAGCTGAACGACGACGGAACGCTCGTCAACGCCGTCGAGACGGACGAGTTCAAGCAGACGCTCGATTTCGCCAACCGTCTCTACAAGGGCGGCGCCTTCCATCCGGATAGCGCGTCGCTCACCGTACAGCAGGCGAACGACTTGCTGACCGGCGGCAAGACCGGCATCTACACCGGCGGTTTCGCGGCCTTCTACGGCAGCAGCGGCCTGGTCGAAAAGACGGCGTCAATCAATCCAAAAGCCGATCTGGCGCCCTTGCTGCCACCCGGCGCGAATGGGCAACCGAGCGTGACATACCAGGGGCCAGGCTACTTCGGCTTCACCGCGATCCCCGCCAAGACGGCGCAGGACAAGGGCAAGCTCGAAGAACTGCTGCAAATCCTCAACTACCTCATGGCCCCGTTTGGCAGCGAGGAATCGACCTTCCTGATGTACGGCATCCCCGGCGTCGATTCGAAGCAGACGCCGGACGGCGGCTTCGAGCTGACCGACAAGGGCACCTCGGAGCGCGGTGCGCTGGTCTATCCGTTCCTCAGCGAGGACTACTTCTTCTATCCGGGCGAGCCGGGCATCGCCACGAAGGCGCAGAAGTTCAATGAACAGATGGCACAGGTGGGGATCACGAATCCAGTTCAGGGGCTCTTCTCGAAGACGAATGGCCAGAAAGCCGCGCAACTTGCGCAGCTCCTGAGCGACGCGGAAACGGCCATCGTGACCGGACGGAAGCCGCTCGATTCCTGGGACGACACGGTCAAACAGTGGAAGCAACGCGGCGGCGACCAGATCCGGACTGAGTACGAAGACGGCCTGAAGAAGTCCAACGGCTGATCGCGTCACTCACGCGCACACGACACCCCGGCAGAGTAGCCGGGGTGTCATGTCGTGACGATCAGAATGGGCGGATGAATGCGGGGATCGTGCCCCGCTTGTGCGCGGTGCGCGCGTTCATGCGTTTGACCCGTTCGATCACGGCCGGCGCCACGCCGGATTCACTCCCGGACGCGATCGCCATCAGCGCGGCATCGAGCTGATCATAGGTCAGTCCGATCTCATGCTCGTCGGTCTGGCCCGGCCAGAGGCCGGCGGACGGCGCCCGCTCGATCACGGATGTCGGCACGCCGAGCTCACGCGCCAGCGCCCGAACCTCGAATTTGTAGAGATCGACGATCGGCAGCAGATCGACGCCGCCGTCTCCGTACTTCGTGAAATACCCGATCGCCGCCTCGGTCTTGTTGCCGGTGCCGACGACGATGCTGTTCGTCAGATTGGCGAGGTAGTAGAGCGTCGCCATCCGCATGCGCGGCTTGACATTCGCGTCGGCGAGCAGGCGGGCTTGCGCCTCGATCGACGCCTGCCCGCTCGCCTGCGCGATCAGCTCATCGGCCGGCATGGCCGCTTCGAATTCGTCCGTGACTGGGGTGAGATTCACCCTCACCAGTTTGATATCGAACGCTGCCGCTACCTCATCGGCGCAGGCTTCGTCCTCCGGATTGGAATGCGAGGGCATGAAGGCGCCCAGAACCTGCGCCGGCGAGGTGGCCCGGGCGCAGAGGGCGCAGACCACCGCCGAATCGATCCCGCCGCTGAGTCCAAGCACGAACCCGCGCGCGCCGCTGGCCTCGAGCTGCGCGCGGAGCCAGCCGGCGATCTGGGCTGCGAGTCGGCCGTAATCGGTCGTGGCTTCCGAAGGGGTGGTCGCTACCATGGCGTCTGCCGGAACCTTTCACTCGGAGGCTAGATGTCGATCGGCATGCCAAGCGTGACGTGGGCCGCCTGGCCGATCACTTCGGAGACGGTCGGGTGCGGATGGACTGTCATCGCTAGCTCGTCGACGCTCACGTTGAGGAATCGACCCAGCGCCGCCTCGGCAATCAGCTCGGTCGCGTGGGGCCCGATGATGTGCAGACCGAGCAGATCGTTGCTGTCCGCATCGGCGACGATCTTGGTGAACCCGTCCGCGTGTCCCTCGATGACTGCTTTGGCGTTCGGCTTCATCGGGAACTTGCCCACCTTGACCTCGTACCCCAGCTCGCGGGCTTGCTTCTCGGTCAGGCCGACGGAGCCGATCTCCGGCTCGCAGTAGGTACAGGACGGCGAATTGAGGATGTCGAGCGGGAAGGGCTTGTGACCGGTGATGAACTCGACGGCGATAATCCCCTGATGTTGCGCGGTGTGCGCGAGCAATTGCTGCCCGACGACGTCGCCGATGGCGTAGATGTGCGGGACGTTGGTCCGCATCATCGAATCGACCGGGATGTAGTCGCCCTCGGTCTTGACGCCGACGGTCTCCAATCCGATGTCCTCGATGTTGCCTTGGCGGCCTATGGCAACGAGCAGCGTCTCGGCCTCGACCGTCCACTCCTTGCCCTTGTCGTCCTTCAGCCGCATCTTGACGCCCGATTTCGAGATGTCGATATCGTCCGCCGAAGGGCGAGAGGTGGGTGCCAGATCGATCTTCTGCCGTTGGAAGGCCCGGGTGAGCTGGTCGGAGATCTCCTTGTCCTCCTGGGGGACGATTCGGCCGACCAGCGTTACCTTGGCGCCGTAGCGGTGATAGATCGACGCCCATTCGACACCGGTGGCCCCACCGCCGCGGATGATGAAGCTCTTCGGCATCTTCTCCAGCACGACGGCGTGATCGGAGTTGATCACCTTGTCGCCATCGTAGGGTACGCCCTTGATCTCCCGCGGCCGCGAGCCGGTGTTGATGATGACGTCCTTCGCCTGAAGACGGACCGGCCCGCCGCCGTCGTTGGGTGTCACTTCGACCGTCGTGCCGCCGACAAGCCTGCCGTGACCAGTGAAGACCGGGATCTTGTGCTTCTTGTCGAAGAGATAAAGGAGACCCCGGTATTGTCCGTCGACGACCTTGATCGACCGCTCCAGCGCGGTGTCGTAGCAAAACGACGCGTCGCCCGGCACATCGACGCCGAACTCCTTGGCGGCCTTCACCTGGTCGAAGACACTGGCGGATTTGAGCATCGCCTTGGTCGGGATGCAGCCCTTGTGCAGACAGACGCCGCCGATCTTGTATTCCTCGACCACGGCGACGTTCAGACCGAGCTGCTTGGCGATGATCGCGGCGACATACCCGCCCGTCCCGCCGCCCAGCAGCACCAAATCGAACTGTTGAACCTCTCCGGCCTCGCTCATGACGCGACTTGCTCCAGTCTTCATTGACCGATGTGAGGAAGGAATCGCGAATGACCCTTCCCCGAATCACACGCGCCTATTATCCACGATCCCATCAGACACGGGCGTTTGCGCTGCCGTTTGGACAGCTGACGTGTCGTTGGCATGATCCCTGCGCCCTCCTCCCAGCAAGTGGCCGGCGCGAACGGTCCGGCCGCGACACGTCGAAGTAGCGAGGAAGGAGTTCCATCATGGGCGATGGCACCAAAGACCAGGCTGAAGGCAAATTCGACGAAGTGAAGGGCAAGGTGAAGGAGTCAGTCGGAAAGGCGACCGACGACCAGAGCATCACCCAGCAGGGGCGCGCCGATCAGGGCGCCGGCAAGGTCGAGCAGGGCATCGGCAAGGCCAAGGACAAGATCAGCGACGCCGTTGACTCGGTGAAGGACAAGGCAAGCGACAGCTAGGTGACACTGCGGCGGGCGCAATACGCGCTCGCCGCGTCAGCCTTGGTCGGATTCACCGGCAAAATACCGCAGGAGCAGACCGCGACGAATCCCGCTCGCGGTCATCTGTAACTCCCGCGGCCGCCAGAGCTCGGTCATCGCTTCGACGACCGCGACACCAGCCGGCAATACCTTCGCCCGCTCGACCGGGATATGCAGGAAGTCACTGAGGATCGCGCTCGGAAAGCCGAGCAAGGTCTGCCTGGCCATGGCCAGGCGCGCCGGTGGTATGCCGCTATCTCCACCAACCAGCGCGGACAGGTAGAGCCCGGTCCCACCGGTGACGAGCAGACGTTCCAGCGGAGCCGGCGCCCGGAAGTCGGCAGCGCCCAGCGTCGTCAATGCGGCCTCACGGCAGTCGCGCAACTGGTCGTTCGTCGGCGGATCGTTCCGCACGAAGCGATCAGTCAATCGCCCGGATCCGATCTTGATCGAGATGAACCCCTCCGCCGCATCGCCGGTGGCAGAAATTAGCTCGGTGCTCGCGCCGCCGATGTCGGCCACGACGGCCGAAACGGCTCCTTGCAGCGAGAGGCGGACGCCGGCATAGGTCAGCCGCGCCTCCTCGTCGCCGGAGATGACCTTGAGGCGCCACGGGGTCTCGAGGGCGATTCGGGCCAGCAGCTCCTCTCCGTTGTTGGCGACGCGCACTACTTCAGTCGCGACCCCGATGAACCCGCTCGCCCCGACTTCTCTCGCTGCCGCGGCGAACTGCAGGAGGCAGGCGATCGCCATTTCGGCGCGTTGCGGATCAATCCGTCCCGTCGCTTCGAGCCCGGCACTGAGGCGCACCGTTTGGGCGTCGGCGAGCAGTTCATCCAGGTCATCGCCTTTTTTCCGTGCGACCGACACCTTGATCGTGTTGGAGCCCACGTCGACCGCCGCGACGATCGCCGGTGTCCGTGACCTTGTTGGATCACTCATGAATACGAGGCTCGCCGGAGCTTCGCGATCGCGTTGTCGGGGTTCGGCATACCGCTCTCGCGCATCTGCGCCACGGTTTCCTCAAGCGGATAGGGAAGCTTGTGAAGCTGCGCGGTCCAACGCCGTTCATCCGGATTCCAGGAAAGCTCGCCCCACTTGCAGCGCAGGTCGCCGTCCTTGGGATTGCCAACGGCCGAGACATCGACCAGGAGCTTGCCGAGGGCCTCGCGGGTATAGCAGATGTGCAGGTGACCGAACGCGATCGCCGCCGCTAGCGTGTCGCCCAGCAACTCCCGCAGCTCCCTGACACTCGCGTCCGGCGGGACGTGTCGATCCTGGTCCAGCGGATTGGCATGCACGACCAGCAGGTCGTCGTCCGGATCCGCGCTGCCGGGAGGTTGAATTCGGGCCTCGAATGGCAGGTCGGCCAGGTACTTGATGCCCGCCGGACCGACCTTGTCCCACGCGTACCGGGCGGTCGCCGAATGCACGGCGCCCTGAGCCAGGTCGCGGTCGGTATTGCCCTGGATGACCGCCGCGTCCAGACCGGCGAGGAGCTCGAGGACTTCGTCGGGCGCGGGGCCGCCCTCACACAGGTCACCGGCGATGACAACCCGATCGAATGGACCGCGTCGTGCAATATCGGCGAGGACAGTCCGGAGCGCCAGGCTGAATCCGTGGATATCCGACATCACCGCAACCCGCATGGCAACTCCTTCCCGCGTCCCCATCGTAGAATGCGATTATCCACGACCAACGGTGGCTGACGCCACGGATCGACGAGGAAGCGAGGAGCCGCATGAAAATCGTTCATCAGACAGAGTCTGACGCCAGGCCGGATAACCGCGACATCTTCATCGGTGATGTCCTGACGCAGAACCTGATCGCCGAGGGTGACGCGCCGAGTCAGCGGGTCACCTCCGTCAGCTTCCTCAACGGCGCTCGCAACAAATGGCATCACCACTCGACCGAGCAGGTGCTGGTCGTCACCCACGGCCGCGGCATCGTCGCCAGCATGCAGGAGGAGCGTCGGGTCGCGCCTGGCGACGTCATCCTGATCGACGCCGGCGAACGCCACTGGCACGGCGCCCAGCCGGGCGAGGACTTCACGCATCTCTCGATCCTCCTGCCCGGGAAGATGGAGATCGTCGAGGAATAGCGCCGGCGACGAGCTTCACGACCTACGATTCGCGACAAATTGTCACGCCCTCGATTCGGTTGCCCGCAGCGACGGCTTGTGCAAAAATAGGGGCACCCCGCCGAACGAATCACGAGCAACTACAGGTCGCGGACGTTTCCTCGGGCAGCCATTGCCGCCCGGAGAGGGCCTGTTCGCGCCATGCGAGGGACGGCTGTGCATGTTGGCTGAGGGCGCGGAAACGGCGACAACCCGTGCAATCCAATCGATCTTGCCGCTTTACCGCGGCCAGCTCTCGCCCGTTGACCCGCCGCGCTTTGCGCATCCCGCCGAAGCCCAGCTCGCGCAGGTCTTCAGCTTTTACGGCATCCGCTGGGCGTACGAGCCGACCACGTTCGCGCTTGAATGGCACCCGGACGGCGACCCGAGCGAGATGTTCACGCCCGACTTCTACCTCCCGGACCACCGGCTCTACATCGAGCTGACGACGATGCGCCAGCGGCTGGTGACCCGCAAGAACCGCAAGGTCCGGCTGCTGACGCAGGTCTATCCAAACGCGCGAATCAAGCTCGTCTACCGGCGCGACTTCCTGCGCCTCGTCGAGACCTTTCGGCGGGCCATCGCCTCGCCCGCCGAAGCCGGAATCGACGCCATTCTCTGGAGCGAAGACGAGATCCGGTGTCGGATCAACGCGATGGCGAGCGAGATCGCCGACGTCTGCGCTGAATTGAGCGACGCGCCGGTATTGGTCGCGCTCGGTGGCGGCGCGGTCCGCTGGCAGCGAGAGTTGCGGGCGGCGCTCGTCCTGCGAGGCATTTCGCCCGAGATCGATCACCTGCGCCTGGCCCGCGCGCGGCGGCCGCAGGGGTTCGCCCACGTTCGCATCTGCCGGCCACTACGGGCGGTGGTCCGTGATCGGCCGATTATTCTGCTCACGGACGTGGTCAGCACGGGCATGAGCCTGCGCTATGTGCAGGATTGGCTGACCCGACGTAGCGTCACAGTGGTCCACACCTGCGCCTTGCTCGACCGCGTCTCCGCCCGCCTGGTCGATGTCCGGATCGATAGCGCGGCCTTCACCGCGCCCCACGAACTGCTGGCCGGCTACGGCCTTTCGCTGCAGCCGGCCCACGCGCATCAGCCGTTCATCGGCGTCGTCCGCTCGTTGCAAACCGACGCGCCAGTGATGGCAGCGCGCGAGCCGCTGCTACAGTGAACGGACGATGCGCTGGGCGGTCGCGCGGTCCGGCGCCAGGACATAGGTGACGTCCTGGCCGTTCCGGACGATGACGGTCACCTGCCCGGACGATTCGAACCAGTGCTGGCCGGCGGCTGAGTTGTTCGCCTTCACTCCCCAGCGCTGCGCCTCGTACGCGCTCATCGCTGAGGTGAACTGATCGGCATCGGTGCCGGTATCCCAGGCCGCGCGCCAGACGAGGACCGTCTGGTCACCCTTGCCCCAGGCCCGGTACTCATCGCCGCCCCAGCCGGCCGCGGCGCGGTTGGCGTCGGCTTTGCTCTCCGACTGCCCGGACAGCAGGATGCGGACGCCGAGCTCGCCCATGTCATTGGTCTCGACCGGTGACCAGCCCGCGCCAAGGGCCGCGCTGTAATCAGGGACCGTGACGTCGATTGGCCGCTCGTTCGCGACGTACTTGTCGGGGTGAAGGATTTGCTCCGTGCTGGCCGGTGGCCGGCTGTACGCCTGATCGACCGCGTCCCAGCCGCCACGTTCCTTGAGCGCATCCACGAAGGTCATGCCCTGGTCGTAGGGGAAGAGCAACGTCTCACGCAGAAACGCGGGGGCCTTGTCCAGCTCCTCCGATGACAGGTCGGGGCTGTTGAGCTGGACCATCAGCGGCGGAATCAGCGCCTTGTTGGCCTTGAGGTAATCGACCTGGCAGACGGTCGCGTCACCCTCGATGAGCGCGAGGATCGCCAGGCTCTGGTCGTCCAAGTCCTTGTCTTCATTCGAGATCAGCGCGTCGAGGTCGAAGTTCTGATCTTGCAGCGCGTGCGTGACCTCATGCGCGAACACGAACTCGTCCATCGCGGAAAAGCTCGAAGGATCACTGGGCGAGCGCACGACGACCATCTGATTGGTCTTGGGATCGTAGTAGCCGGCGATCTGTTCGCCTTGCACTTTCTGCTGGACCTGGAGCAGGTTCGTGGCCGGCGCTATCAGGCCGAAGGCGAGCAGCACGCGCTCGTCGCGTGCCTGGTCCTCCTTCGTGTACTGCGCCGCGAGATCGCGATCGACCTCCCCTTGAAGCTCCTCACGCGTCTTGAACTCGAGCTGTATCGGCTGCTTGAGCGGCAGTTGCCGCACTTCGGAGACCGTCTGCTCGATCGTGTCGAGGCGTTTCGTCAGCGCCGCGTCCGGTTGTTGCGCCTGGGCGGCGATCGGGGCCACCATGAGGAGGAGACAAATCACCGACAGGATCGGTGAGATGTGGCGAATCTTCGTCGTCTTCATCAGCGATTGGGGCCTCCGTATGCGGCCAACGATCGGGACGTGATCAGCGCTTCGCACGTTCGTGGTTGCAAAAATGCAAAGTCGGGTAATGATAGTCGTAGCGGGTATCGTCCAGAAAGGGTCAGGAATGGCAACGAACTCACCAACCTTCGCCATAGAACAGCGCCTCGACGAGCTCTTCTCGATGGCGGCGAGCACTGCTCCGACGTGGCTGAACGACCACGAACTCGTCTTTCTGAATGACAAGACCGGGACGCCACAGGTCTTCGCAGTGGACATCGCCACGGGTGAGCAGCGGCAGCTCACCGATGGCGGCGAGCGAGTGTTGTCCCTCATCGCACGGGGCAACGGCGCGATCGTCTTCGGCGACGACACTGGTGGCAATGAGCGTCAGCAAATCTCCTATCTCGCGCCGGGGAGCGATCAGCCGAAGCGGCTGACCCGCCAGCCTGACTCGATCCACGAACCTGGCGCACTCTCTCCAGACGGCAAACTCGTTGCCTACCGAACCAACGCGCGGGACGAGGCCCTCTTCGACGTCATGGTGGTCGATGCCACCGGCGGCAAGCCGGCACCGCGGCTGGTGATGGAGGGCGAAGGGCAGCTGATGCCGATCGACGTTAGCCCGGATGGCGCGCGCCTGCTCGTCCGCCGGATGAATACGAACCTGGACTGCGACCTGCTGCTGGTGGACATCGCCTCGGGCGAATCCAAATCGTTGCTGCCGCACCGGGGTGAGGCATGGGTGCCCTATGCCGGTTTCTCGCCCGATGGCGCCTCGGTCTGGGTCCTGACCAATCTCGGACGCAACTGGATCGGCATCGACCGGATCACCATCGAGTCCGGCGAACGAACCACTGTCGTTCAGCAAGAATGGGATATCGAACAGCTTGCCATCGCGCCAGACGGACGGATGATGGCCTATGCACTGAACCAGGATGGCTATTCGCACCTCTTCCTGGTGCCGGTCTCCGGCCACAATCCGCGGCCGGTTTCTCGCCTCAGCCGGGGCGTCATCGACCGGATGGCCTGGTCGCCGGACGGCACGAAGCTGGCGGTCGGCATGACGACGCCGACCGCCTCGTCAGGCATTTTCACCGTCGATCGGCACGGCGAGGTGAGCGAGGTTGTACCGGGCACGACCGCCTCGTTCGAATTGACCGCGCCGGAGACGATCCGCTTCACCTCGTTCGATGGACACCGGATCCCGGCCTTCTGGTTCACCCCGGACTCGGCTGCGCCCTGGCCCGTGGTCGTCGACGTTCACGGCGGCCCCGAGAGCCAGCGCCGGCCCGGGTTCACGCCCTTGACTCAATTCTTCGTCTCGCTCGGCTACGCGGTGCTCTCGACGAATGTGCGCGGCAGCACCGGCTACGGCAAGGATTACAGCCATCTCGATGACATCGAGAAACGGCTCGACTCCGTCGCCGATCTCGACGCGGCCGTGAAGTGGCTGAAGGAGCGCCGGGATGTCGATGCCAACCGTATTGTCGTTATGGGGCAGAGCTACGGTGGCTTCATGACGCTTGCCGCGCTGGTTGAGTATCCGGAGCATTGGGCTGCTGGCGTGGACGTCGTCGGCATCGCCAATTTCGTCACGTTCCTCGACCGGACTGGCCCCTGGCGACGCAAGCACCGGGCGGCCGAGTATGGCGACCCGGACCGCCACCGGGCGATCCTCGAGCGTATCTCGCCGATCCACAAGGTCGACCGTATCCGCGCGCCGCTGATGGTCATCCACGGCCGCAACGATCCGCGGGTCCCGCTCTACGAGACGGAGCAGATGGTCGAAGCGATCAACGGGCGCGGCGGAGTGGTCGAGATGATCGTCTTTGACGACGAGGGACACGGCATGTCGAAGCGCAAGAACAAGATCACCGCCTATGGCGCTGTCGCGCGCTTCCTCCAGAACTTGCTGGGCGACGCGTAGAGCCGAATATGCGACCGCTCAGCGACTTGCCGGACTACGGCACGCCGTTTTATCTGTACGGCAACGCGCCGCCGCGAGCCGCGCATTCGCTGCCCCAGCTCATCGCCGCCGGTTTTCTCCGACCGGAGGATGCCAACATACTGGTCGCGCTTGCGCGCCGCGGCATCTCAATGGCGATCGTCGCGACGAGCGCCGCCCGCGGAAAGTCTTCGTTGCTCGCCGCGCTGTTGCCCTATCTGCCCGCCGAGCGGGATCGGTATTTCCTGCGCGGCAGCTTT
>JAICKJ010000131.1 GCA_025928015.1 Thermomicrobiales bacterium | reverse complement strand
CCGCGACGGTGTTGCGTTCAGCGGGTCATGATCAGCAGGGGATCGCGCGCTCCGCGCCGAACGGCACGAGGGCGCCGTCCGAGATCGCGTCCTCGACCTGCCGGGCAAAGGCGCTCAGCTCGCGCCCGGATGCAGTGCGCATGGTGACGTGCAGCAGCCCGAGACTGTCGCGCACCAGCTTTGCGACGGTGACTTGCTCGAGCTTGTCGAGGCTGAGATAGCGTTGTCCCGGGGCGAGGAAGGTCTCCCCGGCGTCCAGAGTCACGGTTGATGGTTCCAGCGTGGCGACAGTCATCGGTGACGGTGCTCCTGATGGGCGCCCGTGCTCCACTGCACGACGGCGCGTTCCGGCAGAGAATAAGCAGGGCGACGGCGCCCCGGCTCTGCGTCGATTGTGTCGGTGCGGCCCGTGTGAACGCGTCGTGCAGACTTTGTGATGAATCGCACAACCTCACGCGACCATTCTCCGCGTTCGCTCGCGCTTGTCAAGTATTCGGGCGGCATCAATTCGGGGCCCGCTTCAGGATAAGTGTCGTCACGTCGTTGTCCGTGAGCGACAGCTGCCGGATCGCGTGGTTGTTCGTGTCGGCGATCAAGAGGGCGTCGTCGAGGGCGGCGAGGCCCATCGGCTCCCAGAACTGCGCGTCCAGTGCTCGGCCGTCGCGATAGCCGCTGGTGCTGCCGGCGAGGGTCACGGTCTCCCGCGTTTCGGGGTCGAGCTGTTTGATCTTGTCGTTGTAGGTGTCCGCCACGTAGAGCATGGCGCCAGATTCGGACCTTCCCGCCGCGATCCCCTCGTCGTGCTGGAGCAGGACAGTGTCGCCGCGGCCGTCGCGGTCGCCGAATTCGAAGAGGCCGCGTCCAACGAGCCGTCGCACGCGGTCCGCCTGCCGATCGACGGCGCGGACGCTGCTCGACTCCGGGTCGGCGCTGTAAATGATCCTGTTCGCGCTCGCGAGGCCGCTCGATTGCGCGAAGGTGGCGGTCGCCAGCGGACCGCCCTGGATCGCCTCCGCGCCGCTGCCCGCGGCGACCCGCAGCGCGTCCCGCCCCGGATCCCAGGCCCAGAGCTGGTGCGAGCCGGCCATCGCGATCCAGAGCTCACCATCGGCCCACGCCAGCCCCCAGGGCGAGCGCAAGCTGGTCTGCCGCGGCGGACCGATCGTCCGCGAGGTGCCCAACCGACCAGTGCCGGCGATGGTCGTCACCGCGAGGGTCGCCAGATCGACGCGGCGGACGCTGTGATTGCCGGTGTCGGAGACGAAGAGCGCGTCGCCGTCCGGCCCGAGGACGAGCCCTTGCGGCGTCGCGAAGCGCGCCGTCGCTGCATCGCCGTCCCGCAGCCCGCTGACGCCGTCGCCGACCCGGGCTCGCAGCGATCCGTCGAGTCCGGCGACGACGAGCTGATGATGCCCGCCGTCCGCGATGATGATCTGGTGTCGGGCCGGATCGGCGAGCACATTGGTCGGGAAACGCAGCGTCGTCTCCATCGCCGGGACCGGCGTTTCCGGCGCCGGCGGCAACGGTGGCGGCGAGGCCAATCCATGCGCGGTCAGGATCTCGGCGAGCAGGTTCAGCACCGGTTCGAGGTCGAATTCACCCGCGTGCTGGCCGATCACGCGACCGGTCGGATCGACGAAGACGACCGTCGGCCAGGCGCGGATCGCGAACTGCGACCAGACGCGCATCTCCGGGTCGGCGACGACCGGATGATCAACGCCGAGCCGCGCGACGGCCGCGCGCAGATTGTCCGGATCGCGCTCGGCGGCGAACTTGGCGGAATGCACGCCGATGATCTGCACGACGCCCGGCAGGTGCTCGTGGATGCGCCGCAACTGCGGCAGCATGTGCTGGCAATTGATTCAGCCGTAGGTCCAGAAATCGAGCAGCACCACCTTGCCGCGCAGATCGCTCCAGGTGAACGGCCCGCCATTGAGCCACAGCACACCCTCCGGGAATCCCGGCGCGCGCACGCTCCCTTTCCATTGGTCGGTCACTGGCATCCTCCTCGCCGACGTATCTGTCGTCGCCACTCAAGCACGAGCGGTGCCGGGAGGGCCGTGCAGGCTTACCCGAGCGACCGGACCGCATCATCGCGGGTGTGGTTCAATTGCCATCGGGCCGGCCCACGGTCTCGCGCCCGCGCGCCTTGGCACCATAGGAGGCTGGACCTCGCCGGGCCTGTCGCCAACGCCATCTGCAACGTACAATCCCGTTCGACGGTTTTGCCGCACGGGAAGGGGAAACGGCCGCGCCCATGACAGACATCGAACTACCGCGTCCCACGAGCCGGGCGGCGGCTCCCGCGACTAACCGGACGTTCATCGACGTCATCAACGACTATGTCGCGATCATGAAGCCCGGCATCATCGTGTTGCTCCTGGTGACTACCCTCGGGGCGATGCTCATCACCGTCCGCGGCGTGCCGCCGCTCTCGCTCGTCCTCTGGACGATGCTGGGCGGGCTGCTCAGCTCCGGCGGCGCCGGCGCGCTCAACTGCTACATCGACCGCGACATCGATCAGTACATGCACCGGACGCGCCGGCGCGGCACCGCCTCCGGCACGATCAGCCCCCGCGCGGCATTGAACTTCGGCATCCTGCTCTCCGTCGCAGGGACGCTGGTCTTCCTGATCTTCGTCAACCCGCTGGCGGCGATGCTCTCGTTGATCGGCAATCTCTACTACGTCCTCGTCTACTCGCTCTGGCTGAAGCGGCGGACGCCAAACAATATCGTCGTCGGTGGCGCGGCCGGCGCGATGCCACCCCTCGTCGGTTGGGCGGCCGCCACCGGGACGCTCTCGCCCGCCGCGTTCGTCCTCTTCGCGATCATCTACTACTGGACGCCGCCGCACTTCTGGTCCCTCGCCTTGCTGAAACAAGGGGAATACGGCCGGGTCCACGTGCCGATGCTGCCGGTCGTCGCCGGCGCGGCCGAAACGCAGAAGCAGATCCTGCTCTACACGATCCTGCTGGCGGCCGTCGGGCTGCTGCTGGTGCCGCTGACGATGGGCTGGCTCTACCTGATCGGCGCGCTGATCATCAACGGCATCTTCGTCTGGTTGGCGGTCCGGCTGGTCCGCGAGGGCACGAAGAAGCTGGCCCGGCAGACCTTCTTCTACTCCCTCTGGTATCTGGCGCTGATCTTCGCCGTCATGGTCGCCGACCGGATGCTGCTGACCTAGGCAGCATCCGGCTGCCATCGTACACGAGGTCTTTGTTTCCAACCAGATCCGTCCGATGCTGCCAACCCGCCTCCCCGTCATTCTGACCACAGGGAAGAATCTCACGCCGCAGCGGCGTGCTCGTGGCCGGTCAATTCGCTTTGCCTGTGCCAATCCCTCCGCCGTCATGCTGAGCTTGTCGAAGCATCTCCCGGCGAAGCCGGTCCGCCGCCGCGGACAGCTGCTGCGGCAGGAGATGGTTCGACTGCGCTCACCATGACGGGAGCGGGCACGCGCTGCGCGCGGGGATGGCCATTCGATGCCTCAGGCCAGGCGTTCGGGGCTGCGCCCGCTCAGCATGACGGGTATTGGCCAGCCCGAAATAGTCTGGCTCCCGCTACACCAACCAGTGCGCCAGCAGCGAGGCCAGCCAGAGGAAGACGCCGAAGCCGATCACATCCTGGAACGCCGTCTCGAACGGACCGGCCGTCGTCGCCGGGTCGAAGCCGAGCCGCTTGGAGACCATCGGGATCATCGTCCCCATCACCGCCGCGGTCATCATCGAGGTGGTCAGCGCGACGCCGATCACGATCCCGAACGGCAGGTGCCGCGACCAGACGGCGCCAATGAACCCGAGGACGAGGCCACAGGCGGCCGCCATCAGCAGCGTCGTCTCCAGCTCCTTGGAGAGCTGCTTCCACCACCGGTTGAGGCTGACATGCCCGGTGTCGAGCCCGCGCACGACGATCGCCGCCGCCTGGAGGCCGACATTGCCGGAGATCGCCGAGATGATCGGCATGAACGAGGCGAGCAGGATCACTTCCCTCAGCACATGGTCGAATTTGTGAATCACCAGCCCCGCGACCAGCTCCAGCGCCATCGTCCCGAGCAGCCACGGCAGCCGCAACTGCGCGACCTGCACCGGCGAGCGCCGTTCCATCTCCTCGGCGTCCGTGCCGGCCATGCGCAGGTAGTCTTGCGTCAGCTCGCGCTCCAGCACGTCGATCGCGTCGTCGGCGGTGATGATGCCGAGCATGTGGTCCTCGTCATCGACGACCGGCAGCGCGAGCAGGTTCAGGTCGCGGACCATCTCGGCGGCGACCGCCTGATCCTCCGTCGCCCGCACCTTGGCCACGTCGACCACCATCAGGTCGCGGACCGGCGTGGTCGGGTCGGCCAGCAGCAGGTTGCGGAGCGAGAGCACGCCGAGCAGGTGCTCCTCCGGGTCGATCACATAGACATAATTAAACGTCTCGACCTCTTGGGAGAGGCGGCGCAGCCCGTCGATCGCCTCGTCGGCCGTCAAATCCGGCTCGATGCCGACGAAGGCCGGGGTCATCAATCCACCGGCGCTATCGGGCGGGTAGGCGAGCAGCTCGCGCAGCTCCAGCGCCTCCTCCGGCTCCATCGCGTGGAGGAATTGCTCGGCCTCGGTGGCGCTCATCGTCTCGACGACGTCGGTCGCGTCGTCCGGGTTCATCGCCTCCAAGACGTCGGCGGCCTCGTGCCGGGGCAGGGCGCGGAGCATTGTCGCCGCGTCTTCCGGCGTCAGCTCGGACAGGATGTCCGGCACCTCCGCCTCGGGCAGCAGCGCGATCAGTGTTTCGAGCTCGTCCTCATCGAGCCCATGCACCACATCCGCCCAGTCGGCCGGGGAGAGGTGGGCCGTGAGGCTGGCGAGGCGTCCGGCGTCGCCGGCCCGGATCAGCTCGCCGATCTCGTGGATCTGGGTCGTCTCCATCTCGTCACCTCCGGGCGCACGCGCGGCGCCCGCCGCGCACCGGCGCGGCTCGCGGAGCGGTCGGTCAGTTCACGTGCCGATCGGTGCGACCGGGATGGCGAGGGGGAGTCAGCGCGGGAAGGGAACGCTCAGCGCTGCCCGCCGGGCCGGAGCCGGCGCACCTGGCGACTGCCGTCGCTATCCATTGTGCGTCGAACCTCCTGAACCTTCGGCGGCCAGCGAAATGGGCGCGGTTATGCGCTCCGGGGCCGGACTGGTTGTACTCCGCTGATGTGACATCGTCAAGCCGGGTTCGCGCTGGACCGCGATTGGCTCACCCCGTACTATCGCCGCGGCGGATGGGCCATCAGAACGGGAAGGAACGCGGATGACGGATACACGCGAACGGTTGACCGACTGGACCGGCGCGAAGCCGCCGGCGCGCGCGCCGATCGCCGGCCGCTTCGTCACGCTGGCGCCGGTCGACGTCGCGCGGGACGCCGCGCCGCTCTTCCGGGCGGCGGAAGGTGCCGGCGCCGATCCCGCCCTCTGGGACTACATGCCGGTCGGCCCGTTCGGCACGCAGGATGCCTTCACCGCCTGGCTGCAAGAGGCCGTGGCCTCGACCGATCCGCTCTTCTTCACGATCGTCGACAACGCGACCGGTATACCGGGCGGCATCCTCAGCTACCTGCGGATCGACCCGCCCAACGGCGTGATCGAGATCGGCCACATCTGGTTCGGCGCCGCCCTCCAGCGCACCCGCCAGGCGACCGAGGCGATCTACCTCATCTCCCGCGATGCGTTCGAGCACCTCGGCAACCGGCGGCTGGAGTGGAAGTGCGACGCCCTCAACGCCCGCTCGCAGCGCGCCGCGCGGCGCTTCGGCTTCACCTACGAGGGCACCTTCCGCCAGCACCGCGTCGTCAAGGGCTACAACCGCGACACCGCCTGGTTCGCCATCCTCGACCGCGACTGGCCCCACATCGCCCGCGCCCACGAAACCTGGCTCGCCGACGCCAACTTCGACGCGCGCGGCCAGCAGCGCAGACGGTTGGAGGAGATCCGGGAGGGCGTTGAGTGTTGAATAAGGAGCGATGCCAGTGCCATCTCACCTCGCCGTCATTCTGAGCGGAGCGAAGAATCCCCCGGCGAAGCCGGTCCGCGCAGCGGACAATGCGGCCAACCAGAACGTTCGTGGTGTCGGAGAAGCGCTTCGCGCGGAGATTCTTCGGCTCTTCGAGCCTCAGAATGACGAGAGAGGAGAACGCGGAGAGAATGTGAAGACCGCCTGGGTCTACATCATGGCGAACACACATCGCACGATCTATGTTGGCGTCACGACGAATCTCGACCGGAGCGTCTGGGACCACAAGAATCGTGCATTCGATGGCTTTACGAAGCGGTACGGACTGACGAAGTTGGTCTACGTTGCGGAATATTCGCGCATTGACGATGCGATCGTCTGGGAGAAGAGCTTGAAGGGCAAGACGCGGGCGAAGAAGCTGGCGCTGATCGCCGAACAGAACCCGCGCTGGAACGATCTGGCGTGGAACTGGTACGACGAAGCTGGGAACAGGAAGCGCCCACAGTAATCAATCGTCATTCCGAGCTTGCCGAAGAATCCCCCTGCGAAGCCGGTCCGTCACAGCGGACATTTGAGCCTCGCGAGACAGAAGTTGCCTGCGGGCAAGCGCTTCGCGCGGGGATTCTTCGCTCCGCTCAGAATGACGGGCAGCGGATTCACCTGGGATCAGCATTGTTTGCCAAGAGAGAACGCCCATGACGACAAACGAAGCAACGACCTACCCTCAATCCCCGCGCACGAAAGTCAATCGCCGGCCCGACCGGATCGGGTATGACGTCGCGGCGGTGCATGCCGTGCTGGATGAAGGGCTCGTCTGTCACGTCGGCTATCCCAACCAGGGTGCGCCGCTCGTGCTGCCGACGCTCTATGTCCGCGTCGGTGAGGACCTCTACCTCCACGGCTCGACCGGCGCCGGCCTGATGCGCTTCCCGGACGAGACGCTGCCAATCTGCGTCACCGTCACGCTGACCGATGGTCTCGTCATGGCCCGGAGCTGGTTCAACCACTCGGTCAACTACCGGTGTGTTGTCGTACGCGGCGACGCCACGCTGGTGACCGATCCGGACGAGAAAATGGCGGCGCTCACCGCGCTGGTCGAGCACGTCGCGCTCGGGCGCGCCGCCGACAGCCGACCGCCCAACCGGCGCGAGCTGGCCGCGACCGCCGTGCTGCGACTCCCCTTACGCGAAGTCTCGCTGAAAGTCCGGAGTGGTTCATCGAAAGACGACGACGAAGATCTGGGCCTTCCATTCTGGGCGGGCGTCATCCCGGTCGAGACCGTCTTCGGCCCGCCGGAGCCCGACAGCGATCTGCCGGTGCCCGGCTACGTCCGTGACTACCGTCGCTGACGCTGCTCAGTCCGGCACGGGCTCCGGCGGGGAATCGGCGCGGATCGCGCCGCTCTCCAGCAGCTCCCGGATGATCTGTGCCTGGCGCTCCGCCATCTGCGCCCGCTCCTCGAGCCGTTCGCCCACCTGCCCCCGCTTGTCGCTAAATGAGCGTTTGGTCGCCTGGCGGGTCAGGGTCGCCTGATCGCGCAGCAGGCGGACGCAGGTCCACAATGCCGCCTCCAGTTCCTCCGACTTCTGGCTCAGCAGGGCTTCGGGCGCGTAGACGTGGCCGATGTGGCAGTGAAACAGGCCGCCTTCGGCGGGGTCGGCCTGCCACATCACGCCGCCGCACTCCGGACAGGTGTAGACCGTCTCCTGGTCGATTCGCCCACCCGCTGCCTGCTCATGGATATCCCGGGCGATGATCTTCCCGATCCGCTCTTCGTCGCTCACCATCGCTGCTCCTTCGCGGCGCCGCGCCGGCGAATAGACCGCGCGCTCCAGCTCCGCTCCGATCTGCGTGGAGGGCAGCACCGCGTCAACCTCGACCAGACTGAGCGCGCTGCGCGGCATGCTTGGCACCACGGCCTCATCCGGATCCTGGACCAGGGCCAGACCGCCGTAATCCTTGATCGCCACCAGCCCCGCTGTGCCGTCGTAGAGCGCCCCGGACAGGAGCACGCCGATCACGCGCGGGCCGTACGTCCGCGCGGCGGACCGGAAGAGCGTGTCGATCGCCGGCCGGCTGTGGTTCACGCGCGGCCCGTGGGAGAGCTCGATCCGCCCAGTGCGTACGAGCAGGTGCTGGTCCGGCGGCGCAATGTAGATGTGCCCGATCTGGAGCGTTTCCCCGTCGCGCGCGTGGGACGCCGGCAGGTGCCCGGACCGGGTGATGATCTCCGGCAGGTGGCTGTCGGCCAGGGGCGGGATGTGAATGACGATCAGCACCGCCGCCGGCAGATCGGCGGGGAGGCCACCGACGATGGTGCGGATCGCCTCGATCGCCCCGGCCGACCCGCCAATGACGACGAGATCATGGTGTTGATCTATCACGTTGTGAGCCTGTCTCCGCGCCTGGCGCGGTCTCGCCGGCGGGCGCGCCGTCCGGCAGCAACGGCAACTCGATCACGAATGTGGTCCCTTCGCCGACGGTCGAGCGGGGCGAGATCGTGCCGCCGTGCGCCTCCACGATCTCGTGGACGATGAACAGCCCAATGCCGAGGCCGTCCGCCGAGGACCGCATCGCGTGTCCCTGATAGAAGCGCCGGAAGATGTTGGGCAAGGCCTCGGCCGGGATGCCCGGTCCATGGTCCTCGACCTCGATCGTGGCGTGATCCGCATCCCGTGTGACGCGGAGATCGATGCGATCGGACTCCCGCGCGTACTTGAGTGCGTTGTTGAGCAGGTTGATGAGCACCTGGTTGAGGCGGTCCACGTCGCCGGCGATGACCACCGGCTCAGCCGGCACGTCGACCGTGATGGGCATCCCGTTGGTGACTGGCTCCATCACTTCGGCCGTCTCGCGCACGACCGTGCGGAGGTCGACCGGCTGCCGCTCGACGATCATCGGGCCGCGCTGCAACCGGGACATATCCATCAGCTCGCTCACGCGCGCCTCGACCCGCCGTTGTTGATCCAGCGCCTGGTCCGCGAGCGTCCGCGTCTTGTCATCCACGTCGGCCCGGCGGAGCTGGCGCGCGAGCAGTTGCAACCGGCCGGAGAGAACGGTCAGCGGGGTGCGGAGCTCGTGGGTGGCGGTCGCCAGGAACTGCTCCTGCAAGTGGCGCAGACTTCGCTCGCTGATGTCCCGGACGACGATGACGCCCCAACGCGCGCCACTGGCGCCCTGGACCGGCCGGCCGCTCGCCTCGAACCAGCGGCGGCTGTTCCCGGCGCCGGGCAACGTGAAGGTCATCGTGAACGGTTCATCGCCGGTGGCGCGGGCGCCCGGCTGTTCCGACGCGGGCAAGAGGCGGCCATTGGCGTCCTGGGCCTCGATCTCCGCGCCGGTGCCGAACATCGCCTCCCAGGCCGCGTTGATCAGGATCGTCCCGCCCTCGTCGTCCACCACCAGCACGGCATCGCTCATGTTGGTCAGGATCGCCTCCAGCCGGTCCCGATCGGCCTCGCTGTCGCGGCGCTGCAGATCGAGACGGGAGGTCATCGACTCCAGCTCGATCGCGCGCGCCTCCAGCTCGCTATTGGAGGCGTTGACCTCCTCGACCGTCGCCTGCAGCTCCTCGTTCAGCGTCTCCAGTTCCTCGACCGTCGCCTGCTGCTCCTCATTGAGCGTTTCGATCTCCTCGGCCGTCGCCTGCGACTCCTCGTGCGCGAGCTGCAGGTGCTCGTTGTCCGTCCGCAGGCGGCTCTGTTCGGCCGCCATTGTCTCGTTGACCGAGCGCAACTCCCGCACCTCGTTGACCGCCAGCGCCGCGCGGCGGTGCAGATCGTCGCGTTCGCGTTGCAGCCGGTCCCGCTCCTGCGCCACATCCGACCGTTGCCGGCTGGCGTCGGTGATGTCGATGACCTCCGCGATCGCGCCCTCGACCGGGACCTCGCCATCGTCGTCGCGAGTCGGGATGCAGGTGAGCGAGAGCTCGCGGCTGTCGTCGACCGCGTCCGGTGGCAGTTGGCAGATGACAGCGGTGGTCTCACCGCGGAAGGCGGCGTCGAGCGCGCCTTTCAGCGGGGCCGCGATGGCCGGAACGACGCTATGCACGAGGTCATCGCCCAGGGCGCTGTCGCGAATGCCGAGCAGGCGACGCGCCACGAGGTTGATGAACCGCACGTCGTAGTGCCGGTCCACCGCGACGATGCCGACGGTGACCTGATCGAGCATGCCGACCACTTCCTGCGCCACCGTCGGCGTGGCTGGCACGCGGGAGATGGACCCGCTCAGCCTGGGAGGCGGCCGGCGAGGCGGCCGGGTGGCGATGCCGAGCCCGGTCGTGTCGAGGATGTGGTCAGCCGGGATCGGCGCCGCGCCACCGATGCGGCGGAAGATTTTGAGCCGGGTGTTCTCCAGGGCGAAGAATTCGGGCAGCGGGCTGACCGATTCGGCCTTCCCGAGGGCGAGGTAACCCCCCGACCGCAGGGAGAACGCGAAGACCTGGAGCGAGCGCCGTTGCAGCTCCGGCGTGAAGTAGATCAGCACGTTGCGACAGAGGATGAGATCGATGCGTGGGAACGGCGCGCGATGGACGAGATTATGCTCGCCGAAGATGACCATCCCACGGATCAGCTTGGTCACCTCATACGTGCCGTCGCGCGGGGTGAAATACCGCTCGACCAGATCCGGCGGCACGCCCGCCAGCGACGCCGCCGGATAGACGCCATGGCGGGCGAAGTCGATGGCGTCGGCGGCGACATCAGTGGCGAAGATGCGGACCGGCATGCTGCCGCGTTCCTCCCCGAGCAGGTCGGCGACCAACATTG
>JAICKJ010000151.1 GCA_025928015.1 Thermomicrobiales bacterium | reverse complement strand
GGCGCAATGGATCGGGGTGCCGGTCGGCGTCGCGACCGGCGCCTTGCTCTTCTGGTGGGGCGGGCGGATCGCGACGCGACAGCTCCAACGGCATGGTCCCGAGCTGCTGACACTGATGAAGTATGGCAAGCAGGAGACCGCCCGGTCCCGCCCGACCGGCATCGACGCCGTACCGGCCGGCTGGCAGCGCAATCTGGTCCGCTTCTGCTGGTGGTTCTCCTGGATCCCGCTGCTGCCGCAAGGACTCGCGCCGGCGCTCGTGTTGCTGGTCGGCAGCGACGTGAAGAGCTGGTTCCTGCCGCTCTACCTGCCGGCCGAGGTCCAGTGGCCGGTCGCCATCGCGATGATCGCGCTGGGCCTGGTCATGATCGGCGTCGCGCTCTTCCTCACGAAGAGCGCCGAACAGGAGCACACGCTCGTCCGGCGCCCTGCGTAAGCGTGCCCCGAACGCTATGACGCCGGCGTCGCGATCGGCGACGCCTCGGGCGATGCCACCGGCGACGTGACGGGCGACGCGGACGGCGTTGCGACGTTGATAACGCCGAGCTCGTGCGCGATCTGGGCGGCGGTGCGCAAGGCGAGCGCGGCGATGGTCAGCGTCGGGTTCGCGGTGCCGGTCGTCGGGAAGAGGCCGGAGCCAGCCAGATAGAGATTCGGATGATCGTGCGTCCGCCCGAAGGAATCGGTCACGGACTGCTTCGGGTCGTCGCCCATCAGATACGTGCTCATCAGGTGGCCGACGCCGTGGAACCCCTCTTCGTAGGTCACATCGTGGGCGCCGATCCCCTCCATGAGCTGCTGGTGCAGCGTCCGCGCGGCGGCCTTGCCCTGCTGGGAGTACGCATCGTAGGCGTACGACAGGACCGGCCGGGGGATGCCAAGAGCATCGACATGTTGGTCGTCGACCGTGACGCGGTTCGCCGGGTTGGGCAGCTGCTCGGTCATGCTCGCCAACCTGACCTGATACGGGGCCGTCTGCGCAATCTTGTCGAAGAGCGCCTTGCCACTCAGCCCCTGCTCCTGGATGTAGGTGCGCGCCAGCTGGAGCGGGTTGCCGACGCTCTGCGCCACCTGAAGACGGATCGCCGCGCGCTTGTCGCGGAAGTCGCCCTCGCGCACCTGGTCGATGCCGGAGAGCTGGAGCGGTCCGCGCGTGCCGGCGTAGGGTTTCGGCGCGTAGGCCGTCGCGCTCGTCTCGGGGTGGTCGGAGAGGTTGCGCCCGACCAGATCGCTGGAGTTGGCGACGCCGTTCGGGGTCGCCTCGCTCTTCGAGATGAGCAGCAGCTTCGGCGTCTCGATCCCGTTGGCGGCGACGAGGTAGGTCCGGCCGGTCACCGTGTGGTCGGACTTGTCCGGCGATTTGTAGCGAATACCGCTGACCTTGCCGTCGCTGTCGACGTCGACCCGGTAGACGACCGCGTTCTCCAGCACTTTCGCGCCGGCCTGCTCGGCGAGCGCGATATGGACCGTCGCGTCGTATTTCGCCTGGATCGGGCAGATCGGGATGCACATCGCGTTGCCGCAACAGATCTTTCGGTCCTGGTAGCCATCGACCGAGTTACGGGCCTGTGGCGTCGCCACCAGCGTCAGGCCGAGCTGCTTCGCCGCGTCGGCGAACATCGCGTCGCCGGAGGCGAGCGGGATGGGCGGCATCGGGTAGGGCGTGCTGCGAGGCGAGCCGACATCGGCCTTGCTGTCGCCGGCGACGCCCAGCTCCTTCTCCGCCTCGCCATACCAGGGCTCCAGATCGTCATAGGTGAGCGGCCAGTCGTGGCCCACGCCGAAGCGCGTTTTCATCTGGAAGTCGCTCGGCAGCAGGCGGGGGCAATTGCCGAGCCAGTGCCAGGTCGTGCCGCCGACGCGGCGCTCGTAGTCGCTGCCGAACTTCTCGGGTCCGGTCTGGACGTAGTAGTAGTCGAGGTCGCTGACGGTCGGCTGCGGCGCCCATTCCGGGCTTTCGTAGGGATAGCTCCCGGCGCGATAGCGGTTGACGGCGGAGTCGCGGTCGGTGCGCGGGCCGGCCTCGACGAAGACGACCTTCACCCCGGCCTGGGCGAGGCGCGCGCCGATCAGTGCGCCGGCCACTCCGGCGCCGACAATGACGACATCGTAGTTCTCTGCTTGCATCACGGGCTCCTGTCCTGGCGAGCGGCGTCGGCTCTATGCAGGCTTGAGGTTGACGGGCACCGGCTTGGCCCAGTAGCCAAACCCCTTGCAGACGGACTGGATCGTGATGTAGGGCACGGTCTGCCAGGAGGCGAGCCCAAAGTAGAGGCCCTGACGGGTGGGCACGGGCTTGCCGTCGAACTCGCCGAGATACCAGTAAGAGAGGATGTCGGTCGCGGCCTGCTTCGCGGCCGGGGACGAGGGCGTTGGCGTCGCCGCGCTCGGCCCGGCGGCGAGCAGCTCCTGGAGTCCCCGCAGCCGGGTCGGATCCTTGCTGAACAGATCGAGCAGTTGCGGCCCGAAGTCCGCGTTCAGGTTGCCGCCGCCGACGAGCGTGACCGAGAGCGCCATGAGCTGATCGACCGTCACGCCGCCGGCGGCCGGCGTCGCGCCCTGGGCGAGTGCCGCGCCGCTGGCCAGCTCGAAGGCGGTCGCCCCGGCCGTGATCACCGCCACGCCCCGGAGGACGTCCCGCCGGGTCAACCGTTCCTGTTCGCGGCGCGCCAAGGCGCCGGACGGTACACGTTCCGCATGTTCTTCGCTCATCACGCTCCTCCTCCAAAACGAATAGGAACGAAGCGCCGCCATGACGGGCCCATGACGGCATCTTTTCGCGCCGCTCTCGCAAGTCCGGTGCCCGTCCAGCGGCGCGGGGGAACGGCCCGGCCCACGCGAAACGGCGTGGGCCGGGCACGACAATGAGTTCTGGAGATGAAGTCTGACGGGACCTATCGCGCCGCGACGGCCATCCGCTCGTTGGGCACCGGTTCATCCTCACTCGCGAGGGCATGCCGGTAGAGGGCGTAGAGCGCGATGGCGACAAGCGGGATCGCGATGTCGGCCCACAAGGCGGGGCCGGAATTGCCGGGATGGTGGTTGTGGTTGACGATCAGCTCGCGGATGTGGCCGACGGCATCGCCGAGGAGCCAGACGCTGGTCGCGATGATCGTCGCCAGCCAGAAGCTGCCCCGCAACCAGATGCAGCAGATGCCGAGCACGCCGATGGTCAGATCGGCGATCGCGACCTCGAACTGGAACGGGTTGCCGGTGGGAAACCCGATCTGGCGGGCGATCTCATCGGCTTTGAAGGCATGGCCGGAGAAGGCGACGACGCCAAAGACGCCGATGGCAATGGCCAGGACATTGAGCAGCAGCAGCTCCAGCACGCGGGCGCGGGTGCGCGGCTGCTTGTCTCGCCAGAGACTGACGGCGATGCCTACCACGGTCAGGAGACCGATGAACGCATAGAGACCCATGATCCGCATCTCCTTCGGAGGCGAATATCGACGGACGTAGATCGGTTCGCGCCTCAGAGACGCTCCATCGCGCCTTGGCCTGATGTTGCTACCCAGACAGCAGTATACGAGAAAACATGCCGCCTCGATACCCCATGGCAGGAGTTATTTTGGGGGAAGCGTTGCGCCTCGGAGCGGTCAACGAGTCGGCGCCGCGCTGATTGCAAGCTCGTCGAGCAGCGCGGCGAGTCGCCGGACGAGGAAGCCGGTGTAGGGTGAGCCCGGATCGCGCAACGCCCGGGAGAGGGCGCGGACACCGATGGCGACGGCCTGTACCACGATTTCCCGCCTGGTGATCGCCACATCGGGCGCGGCAGCCCGGTATCCGTCGATCAGGGCCGGGAGGAGCGACGCCGACAGGCGCTCGCCGTCGTGCAGGAGAAAATGGCCGAGATCGTAGGCGCGGTCCGCCCCGCGGATCTCCCCGAAATCGATCAGCCCGCTGTACGTACTTTCTTGACACACGAGGTGGCTGACGTCCAGGTCACCATGGGCGAGATGACTCCCGGGCCGTTCGGGCATCGCCACCCACTCGGCAATCGTATCCGCAAGACGATTACGATCGAGTAGTAAACCAGCGGGAATCCCGTCCACTGTGGCTCGGTATTCTTTCGTCCACGATGCGCGATCCGGATGCTCCGCGATCAACCCGCCATCTCCATCGACAGCGACAACCCACCCGTACCCCCGCACCGGGATGCGATTGATCCGCGCGAGATCGCGGCCGGCCAATGACACGATGGCGGACGCGGCATCCGTGTCGATTGCCCGGTCGAGCGGCACGCCGGGAATTGCGGTCGTGATCATCGCCGAGCGGTTGACCTCCGGCGCCAGCGGATCGAACCAGACGACCTCGGGCACGCGGACGCCACGATCACGGACGAGATCGTGAGCCCGTTTCTCGGCGATTCGGCACTCACCCGGTTGCTCGGCCAAACGCAGGTAGCGTGTTTCCGCGCCGCGCTTGAGCCGGTAGACCGGTGTGGAGACGCCATCCGTCGCGAGCTCAATGGCCCACGCAAAGCCGCCCGACCACCGGCTCACCAGCCGCTTCACATCCTCCAGAGCGAAGGAGCGGTCAGGCGGCATCGGGGTCGACGTAGCGGGCGCCGCAGTTGGGGCACTGGGTGAAGTTCTCGACGCGGCCGAGGGGGATGATCGGGAGCAGGAAGAAGAGCGCGACGCAGCGGCGACCGCGCTTGCGGACGAAACGATCATCGTGCTCGCAGTTGGGGCAATGCCAGATGGTGGCGGTGCGTTCGGAGCCCCAGGTGATGAACCGGGTGCCGAGGAGGATGATCATGGCCGGGCACCGGCCCGGTCGGAACCGATCTTCATGAGGTCATCGCCGCGACGGTTGCCCGTGTCCCATGCTCGACCAGCGACGCGCGGCAGGCCACGAACGCCTCGCGCAGGCGCGTATTGGCCCCGAGATCCCCGAAGACGGTCCGCTCGTCCAGGAAGGCCCCCGGCGCGGCCTGCTCCGCCCGCGCGGCCGCGATCAGGTCCGTCGCCCGCCGGTCGTTGATAGGCACCGGGCCGCCGTTCTCGTTGCGCCCTTCCAGGCAGCGGCTCCACGCCGCCAGCACGAGCGCGCTGCGCCGGATCTCGCCACCGGTCTCCAGTTGCTGGCGCACCACCGGCAGGAGGAACTTGGGGATGCGGTCCGACCCGTCGACGACCAGACGGGCGAGGGTGTCGCGAATGGCCTCGCTGCTGAAGCGGTCGATCAGCTCGCGGCAGTAGGCGTCCAGGTCGATCCCCGGCACCGGCCGCAGCGTCGGGATCGCCTCCCGGTGCATGTAGTCGAGGAGAAAATCCGCGAACAGGGGGTCCCTGGCCACCTCGTGGACCCATTCCTCGCCGGCCAGGAGGCCGAGATGCCCCGCCGCCTGATGCGATGCGTTCAGGAGCCGCAGCTTCATCAGCTCGTACGGCTCGACATCGTCGACCACCTGGACACCGACGAGCTCGTAAGGCGGCCGACCAAGGGGGAATTTGTCCTCCAACACCCACTGCGCGAAGGATTCGGCGCGAATCGGCCACCGATCCTCGATGCCGTAGTCGGTCAGCACGCTCTCCCGCGTCTCGTCCGTGGTCGCGGGCGTGATGCGATCGACCATCGAGTTGGGGAAAGCCACGTGCTCGGCGATCCAGGCGGCGAGATCGGGGTCCTTGCGGGCAGCGAAGCCCAGGATCGCGGTCCGCGCGACATGCCCGTTGCCCTGGATGTTATCGCAGGACATCACCGTGAACGCCGGCGTGCCCGCCTCCCGACGTCGTGCTAGCCCCGCGGTGATGTAGCCCAGGACGCTGGCGGGGAGGCGCGTATCCGGTTGCAGATCGCGCAACGTGAGCGGATCGCGCGGGTCGAACTCTCCCGTGGCGTCGTTGACGCTGTAGCCGCCCTCCGTGATCGTCAGCGACACGATGCGCGTCTCCGGATCGGCGAGGCGGTCGAGGACCGCGTTGGGGTCGTCCGGCGCGTACAGGTACTCGTGGATCGAGCCGATCACCCGCGCAGCGGCCGCGCCGTCCGGAGAGATGGTGACGAGCGTGTACAGGTTGTCTTGCGCCCGGAGGGCGTCGCGCACGGCCTGATCGAACTCGAGGACGCCGACACCGCAAATGGCCCAGTCGGTAACGCCGCGCGCCAGGATGCCATCGATGAACATGGCCTGGTGGGCACGATGGAAGTTGCCCACGCCGAAATGCACGACGCCGGCGGAAACGGCAGCTCGGTCGTATCTGGGTATCCCGACGGTGCCAGGGAGCCGGCTGAGTGTGGCCTCATTCAACGACACCATGGGCTCTCCTTTCCCCAATCCTGCTTCACCGGGGCCATATACTGCTGTGACACAGGGGCCGCTCGTGGATGCCGCGGCGCGTTGTGGACAGGGTACGCTGAACCCTGCCCGCTCACCATCCCCGGCCAGATCGCATGGAGAAGACGGACATGACCGGTTTCAGCGGGCGCACCATCCTCGTCACCGGCGCGAGCGGAGGCATTGGCGGCGCGACGGTACGTCACCTCGTCGATGCCGGCGCGGACGTGATCGCCGCGGGCCGCAACGAGGATGCGCTGGCGCGGCTCGCCAATCAAACAGGGGCGCGGACGCTGACCTTCGAGCTGACCGATGAGGCAAGCGTCCGCGGGGCAATCGAGGGGCTGGATCTCTATGGCGTCGTGAATTGCGGCGGCTGGGGCGGGGACATCGAGACGCCGCAAGAGGCCAGCGTGGACGTCTTCGACAAGGTGATGGCGACGAACGCGCGCAGCGTCCTGCTCGTCACCAAATACGCGGGGCGCGAGATGATCCGGCTGGGCAAGGGCGGCGCAATCGTCAACGTCTCCAGCCAGGCGGCGCTCGTCGGCCTCAAGGGACACATCGCCTACGGCGCGTCAAAAGCGGCGGTTGACAACATCACGCGGGTGTCGGCGCTGGAGCTCGGGCCGTACGGCATCCGCGTCAACAGCGTCAATCCAACCGTCGTCATGACGCCGATGTCGGCCTGGTATTGGGGCCGTCCGGAGATCGAGCGGCCGTTCCTCGCGCAGATGCCACTGGGGCGATGGGCCACCGAGGACGAGATCGCCGCCCCGATCGTCTTCCTCCTGAGCGACGGCGCGAGCATGATCACCGGCGTCTGCCTGCCCATCGACGGTGGCTACACGAGCCGCTAGGCCGCCCGTCCTAAACCTTTCTGACTCCTGCGATGAGCATTCCCTTCGTCCCCGCCGTCCTGTACAATCGCGGCGGGTTCCCATCAACACCATATGCGCGACCGGCCGCCTTCTTGACGGTCCGGATGGCACAACAGACCAGGAGGACGACGTGATGGAGCCACGACAGGGATCCGCAGCGTTCTCGCGCCGCGCGGTCGTCGCCGGCGCGGCGAAAGTGAGTATGGCGGGCGCGTTGGCGGCGCTGGCACGGCCGGGGGAGGCCGCGCTCGCCCAAGGCACCGCCATGCCGAACATCATTCAGCAGTGGGTCACCGCCTACCAATCGACCGACCTCGCCACGCAGGTCGCGGCCCTCTACACGCCAGACGCGGTCTACGAGGACGTTCCCACGAACACCCGGTCGCAGGGTGGCGATGTCCATGGCTTTCTGGCGGCGTTCGCCAAGGGCGTGAGCGACGTGAAGCTGACGCCGATGGACGCCTTCTCGACGTCCGAATGGGCCGCGCTCGAATACACCTTCTCGGCCACGGACCGGGGCCTCATCCCTGGCGGCGAAGGCAAATCGTTCTCAGTGCGGATCGCGACCATCTTCCAGCTTCAGGGCGACAAGATCGCGCGGAGCTCCGACTACTACGACTCCGCAACGATCGCCAGCCAGCTCGGCCTGGTGCCCGCGTCCGGCACGCCGGTCGCAACCCCGGTCAGCTGATCAGCGCGCCTCGGCCGCCAGCATCCGCCCCGGACATTGCGCCGGCGCGGGGAGCCCTGGTGGCCGAGGATGCCAATTCTGGCGCCATGTGGGCATCTGTTGCCCTGGCACCTGCAGGTGACGGGATCTGTATCGGCACGACGCGCGGAAAGGAGCGGGCCCATGGCCACCGGGACGACGGTCGAGCGGGTGCCTGGCTACTGCGGGCTCTGCATCTCGCGCTGCGGATCGGTTGCTCGTGTGGAGGATGGCCGATTCGTGGCCCTGGAGCCGGACCCGTCGCATCCGACCGGACAGGCGCTCTGCGCCAAGGGGCGAGCCGCGCCGGAACTCGTCTACCACCCGGACCGATTGCGCTATCCCTTGCAGCGGACCCGGCCGAAGGGTGACGCGGACCCGGGTTGGCAGCGGATCGGCTGGAACGAGGCGCTCGATGTCACCGCGGAGAACTTGCGTCGCCTCGCCGAGCGCGACGGTCCGGAGAGCGTCGCCTTCCGCTGCGTCTCGCCGTCCACCTCGGCGATCGCCGACTCGATCCACTGGGTGCAACGCCTGATGCGCGCGTTCGGCACGCCCAATCTCTGCGTGGCGATGGAGCTCTGCGGCTGGGGGCGTATGTCCGCCCTCTACACGTATGGCACGCCGATGGGGCTCGACGGCGCGACGCCGATGCCCGACATCGAGCACGCCGGCTGCGTCCTCTTCTGGGGCTACAACCCGAGCATCGCCCGCCTCTCCCACGCGACGCGGACGGTGGCCGCGCACAAGCGCGGCGCTCGCCTGCTCGTCGTCGATCCCCGCCGGGCAGGGCTCGCCAACAAGGCTGACCTCTGGCTGCGTCCGCGTCCCGGCAGCGACGGCGCGCTCGCCCTCGCCATCGCCGGCGTTATGATCGCGCGAGGATGGTACGACCGCGACTTCGTCCGCGACTGGACGAACGGCCCGCTCCTCGTGAGGACGGATACCGGTCGCCTGCTGACGGCACATGACCTCTCACCGGATGGCGGCGCCAGCACGTATGTCGCCTGGGATGAGACGGCCGCGCGGCCGCTCCACTTTGACCCGACAACCCGTCGCTACGAGCGTCACGACGCGGTCCCGGCGCTCTTCGGTGAGTACGCGCTCGCGACCCCGACCGGCGACCTCATCTGCCGGCCGGCGTTCCAGCTCGCGGCCGACCTCTGCCGGCGGTATCCGCCGGAGACGATCGAGGCGATCTGCTGGGTGCCAGGCGACCAGGTCGAAGCGGCCGCCCGCCTGCTCTGGGAGGCGCGGCCGGTCGCCTATTACGCGTGGAGCGGTGTCGAGCAGCACACGAATACAACCCAGTTCGCCCGCGCGCTCGCCTTGCTCTACACGCTCACCGGCAGCTTCGACGCCCCGGGCGGCAACATGCTCTTCCCGTCCATCCCGGCCGCCGATGTCAGCGGTCGCGACCTGCTCCCGGCGGAAGGACGCGTCCCGGCCCTCGGGCTCGGCGAGCGCCCCCTGGGGCCCTCCCGCTTCGATTTCGTCACGACGGACGAGCTCTATCGCGCCATCGAGGCGGGGCAGCCCTATCCCGTGCGCGGCCTCGTCGGTTTCGGATCCAACCTCCTGCTTTCCCACGCCGAGAGCCGGCGCGGTCGGGCGGCGCTGGCGGAGCTGGATTTCTACGTCCACGCCGACCTCTTCATGAATCCCACGGCCGAGCTGGCCGATATCGTCCTGCCCGTCGCCAGCCCCTTTGAGCGGGAGGCGCTCAAGATCGGGTTCGATGTCAGCGCGGAGGCGCAGTCACTCGTCCAGTTGCGGCCGGCGGTGGTGGCGCCGGAGGGCGAGGCGCGTGGCGATACGGAAATCGTCTTCGACCTGGCCGTCCGGCTCGGCCTCGGTCGCCACTTCTGGGACGGCGATATCGATGCCGCCTACCGTCACCAGCTCGCCCCCGCGGGGATTGCGCTTGAGACGCTCCGCGCGAGCCCCGCCGGGGTGCGCGTGCCGCTCCAGCCTCGCTACCGCACGTATGCGGAGGAGCGGGATGGCATACCCACTGGCTTCGCCATGCCAACGGGCAAGATCGAGCTCTACTCCGAAACGTT
>JAICKJ010000234.1 GCA_025928015.1 Thermomicrobiales bacterium | reverse complement strand
TTGTATCGCCAGTGGGCGCGCATGGCGGCGACGTCCCTCCCCGCCGGCCTATAGAAATCTTCCCCGGCCACCGGAAAGACGTTTCCGTTTGATTCCCGCTCCATTATTCGACCATTCATAGCGAGCTGTCGCGTCTGGTGATCGTACAGGTCACGTCTAGCATGGATGGCGTCGATATCCGCCCGGATATCAACATGCGGCAAGACGAACGTCGACCGCTCTTTCGCCCACGTCCTGGGCGTGAACGATATGAGCAGATGTCGCCGAGCGGGCCTTCGGGCGGAAATTCCCGGGGGTTCTGCCACCATGGCTCATCGCTCAGTGACCAACCCCCTGGTAGCGGCTCAGGCCCTTGCGCCAGAGCCAGGCGGTGGCGAGGGCGATGAGGAGGGTGGCGAGCGGGGTGGCGTAGCCGAGATAGCGCCAGCCGGTCTGCTTGTCGAGCAGGACGAGGCCGGGATAGTAGCTGATGAAACCGTAGGGCAAAACGAAGGTGATCAGGAAGCGGATCGCCCAGCCGTAGAGCTCGAGCGGGAACTTCGCGAACTCGACCACGTTGGCGATCATGAACGGCAGACCGCTGAGCGTACCCGGCTCCCAGAAGCCCATCAGGTTGGCGATGAAGGACATCGCGGTCACGATCGCCAGGCCGCAGCCGACCGTCACCAGCACCCAGAGGACCTTCCAGACCGACCAGTCGATGCCGGCGCGGCTCGCGGCGACGAGAAAGACGACCAACCCGAGCAGAAAGTTGCCGCTGCCGTGGATGCTCGCCAGCGAGGTCATCGTCTGGACGGCTGGCGAGAGCGGCCGGACGAGCACGCGGTCGAACTCGCCCCGGTTGATCTGCCCGCGCAGCGTCCAGATGCCGTCCGCCAGCATCTCGCGCAGGCCGGTCGGGATCATCGTCAGCCCGTAGAGCATCGCGACCTGCCAGCCGGTCCAGCCGGCGACGTTCGGCATGTGGGCGAAGAGGACGGAGATGAAGACGAGGCCGCTGCCGTGCATCAGGACCGCGCCGAGGATGCCGATCCAGAAATCGGCGCGGTACTCGACGGCGGCGCGAAGCTGCATTCCGACGAGGCGGAGATAGATGCGGACGTAGTAGCGGGCGCGGTGACGGTCGAGGGTCAGCAAGATCGCCCCCTCCCCCAGCCCCTCCCCCGATTTCGGGAGAGGGGAGCATGTTCCGAATGCGTGAGGGAAAAGCGAGAAGGATCGCAGATGTGGCAGTCTGTTCCTGCGTTCTCCCCTCTCCCAGGATTGGGGGAGGGGTCGGGGGAGGGGGCCATCAGCATCTCACCCACCCTGGATCTCGACGGCGCGGAAGGCGCGGGGCCAGGCGCGGTCGGCGGCAAGCCAGAGGACGACGAGCCAGCCGATCTGCAACGCCAGCATGCCGGCCAGGGTCCAGCCGGTGTACTGGCCGAGGTAGATGCCGACCGGGGTGGCGACGATGCCGCGCATCGGCAACGCGTTGGCGACCACCTGCAGCCAGTCGGGGAGCAGCGCGATCGGCACCAGCGTGCCGGAGAGCAGGCTGATGACCGCCCCTTGCGCCCAGTTGAGACCGGTCGAGTTGATCGTCCAGAAGCAGAGCAGCGAGACGGTGAAGACGACGAGGAACTTGGTCACGAAGCCGATCAGCAGGCTGATGACGAAGAGGATGAAGGCGAGGGCCGAGGCCGGCGGCACGGCGTGGATCGCGAGGCCGAGCAGGACGATGATGGCGGCGCTGGCGAGCGCCTCGATCACCGCCGCGCCGGCCGTCATGGCGAGCTGGGTCCGCAGGTAGTTGAGCGGGCGGATCAGGTCGATGACGACGTCACCGGTGCGGATCGCGTACATCATCCGCGAGGCGCTGGCGAAGCCGACCAGCGCGTTGATGCCGTAGGCGAGCAGGATGTAGGTCCGCATCTCGGGCCAGGTGAAGCCGCCGATATCGGCGTTCTGGGCGAAGGCTGCGCGCCAGAGATAGTAGAGGATCGCGACCCAGAAGAAGTTGCCGATGATCGAGCTGATCGTGCTGAGCCGGTAGGCGACCGCCTGCTGCATGGCGGCGAGCGCGATCGCGAGATAGCGCGGGCGACTGCGCGAAACCGGCATCGCCGGCGCGGCGGCGCTCATGGCGCCGTCTCCGCCGGCTGCGCGTCGAAGCGCAACTCACCCTGATAGAGCTTGCGGATGATCGACTCGGCCGTCGGCTCGACCAGCCGGATATCGGCGATGGGGAGCGCGGTGGCGAGGTCGCGGATCAGCTCGCCGGAGGTGATGGCGCGGCCATCGAAGGTGAGCGAGAGCTGCTGCTCGGCCGCATCCGTGATCCGCGCCGCGCGGCCGCCGATGACCGGAGCGAGCGCCGCCGGCACATCGGGGACGGGTGCCGAGAGGGTCAGGTGCAGTTGCCGCTCGTAGCCGAAGCGACGGGTGACCTCGGCGAACGGGCCGTCGTAGACGATCTGGCCGCGATCGATCATGACCATCCGCGGGCACAGCTCCTCGATGTCGCCGAGATCGTGCGAGGTGAGCATGACGGTGAGCCCGCGTCGCTCATGCATGTACGTGATGAACTCGCGGAAGCGGGCCTTGACGGCGACGTCGAGCCCGATCGTCGGCTCGTCGAGGTAGAGCACCGGCGGCGCGTGGATGAGCGCTGCGGCGAGGTCGCAGCGCATCCGCTGGCCGAGCGAAAGCTGCCGCGCCGGTACCGGCAGCAGCGGCTCGAGATCGAGCACCTCGACCAGCTCGGCCATCGTCTGCTTGTAGCGATCGTCCGGCACCTCGTAGATATCGCCGAGCAGCCGGAAGGCCTCGACGACCGGGATGTCCCACATGAGCTGGGTGCGCTGGCCGAAGACGACGCCGATGTTCTTCGCGTTGGCGATCCGGTTGGCGAAGGGGACGAGACCGCAGACGCGGACTTCGCCGGCGGTCGGCACGAGGATGCCGGTGAGGAGCTTGACCGTGGTGGACTTGCCGGCGCCGTTGGGGCCGACGTAGGCGACGGATTCACCCGGCTCGAGGCTGAGCGAGATGCCGTCGACGGCGGTGAAGTCCGTGTACGTTGGCCGGATCAGGTGGCGCAGCGCCCCGGCGGCGCCCGGCGCCTTCACCGGCCGGTGGAAGCGCTTGGTCAGGTTACGCGCCTCGATGATCGGCATGGATGCTCCCGGAAGAAATCTGTCAACGTCCACTGGTGCGGGAAGTTGGACGGTCGGAACGCCGAGTATACACGAGGGGACGCCCTCACCCCCGGCCCCTCTCCCAACGCTGGGAGAGGGGAGTCTTTGCGCAAGATCGGAGAAGCCGGGGAGGCGACCATTCCCTAGACTGGGCATACGGCAATCGGATCGGGTCGCGGGCGGCGATCGACAAGGAGCACCCACAATGACAAAGAATAAGATCACCCCATTTCTCTGGTTCAACGGCAACGCGGAAGAGGCGGCGAACTTCTACACGTCCATCTTCCCGAACTCGAAAATCCTGGAGACCAGCCACTACGGCGAGGGGATGCCCTTCCCAGCGGGCACGGTCCTGGTCGTCAACTTCTCGCTCGATGGGAACGAGATCCGGGCCCTGAACGGCGGACCGGAGTTCAGCTTCTCCGAGGCCATCTCGCTGCAGATCGACTGCGCCAATCAGGAGGAGATCGACTACTTCTGGGACAAGCTGACGGCGGACGGCGGCGAGCCCGGCCCCTGCGGCTGGCTGAAGGACAAATATGGCCTCTCCTGGCAGGTCGTGCCCGAGAACCTGGGCGAACTGATCGAGGGCGAGGATGCCGCGGGATCGCAGCGCGCGGGGCAGGCGTTGATGCAGATGGGCAAGCTCGATATCGCCAAGCTGCGCGAGGCATACGAAGGCAAGGGTGTGCCGGCGTAGGCATCCCGCCGGTCCGCCACGTTTCAATCTCCACGCTTAACCCCGGTCACCAGAACGGTGGCCGGGGATTCGCGTTGCACGCAGGGACGCTGCTTGCCGTTTTCGCGCGGCTCTTTCTGATGCCGCGCGGACCGTGGAATTGGAGTGGGTTTGACTTCTCGATTGTACCGGCTGGCGTCCGTGCTGGCCGTCGTCTTCATGACCGTACTGGTCGCGCAACCGGCCGCAGTCGCGGCGCAAACCGACCCGATCGGCATCCTGAAGAAGCTACCGGGGCTGGAGACGGCCCACGCCCGCAAGTACCTCTCGGCGGACATGGTCGCGCCGCCGGGGGCAGCGACGCCCACGCCGGAGGTTCAGCACCTGGTAGTGACGGCGACGGCGTTGGAGTTCAATTCGTCGATCAGTCTCGGGCTGGCCGAGCGATTGTTCCTGAACGACGCGACGATCCGGGAGATGGTCGGCGAGCCGACCGGCACGATCACGAAGACCGACGCCGGGACGGTCGGACCGCAGGCGGCGATCTACCTGGCGCGGACCGATATCGGCGACGGCAATGCGCACGCGCTGCTGATCGCGCATCGCGACAACCTGGCGTTCCTGATCCGCGCCGACGGGCCGGAGGCGGCGCTCAAGCCGGCGCTCGTGCGATTCGGGCGGTTCATGATGAACGCCGGGCCGGGCAGCGGCGACGCGGTGGAACACCCGCCGGCGGAATCGACCGGTGGCCTGTGGGACGTCTTCCCGGGCGCTGGCGATACGCAGGTCCTGGGGGGATTGGTCCCGACGTACGACTACGATCTGCTCGGCCCGACCGGCGATTCCCCGATCGGCTCCGCGACGCCGGTCAGCTAATGGTCGGCGCTGCCCCAACGGAGCGGCCCGACCGTCTCGACGCGCTGGATCCAGACGTGGGGATCGGCTGGCAGCTTGTCGAGGAAAACGACCAGATTCCAGCGCGTGAGGTCGTCGAGAAACGCGACGGACGGGACGAGGATCGCCTGAGCGCCTGATCCTTCACGAATCGCCTGCGCGGCCGCGCGAGTGACTGCGCGATCGATGAAGCAGAACGGCGCGTCAACGAGCGAGAGACGCCGCCAGATCTCCGGTTGGCGGAGGTCGAGAACGGCGTTGAGGGAGAGGCGAAGCCGGTAAACGATACGTTCTGCCGCGCGACGCGCGATGTCCGGCGACCGATCGTTGATCAGGTGACGTCCCCACTCGGCCGCGACGATACCGGCATCGCCGGCGAGATAGAGTGTCGGTGTGAGATATGCATCCAGTGCGCCCAAGTCAGGCGCCCAGGCCCTCGTAGTCGGTTGCCAGCGCGGCGAGCACCTCGTCTGAACGATCAAGTTCGATCATCCGCAGTGCGGTCAGGCCATCGAAAGCGCGCAGCGGCGTCGTCAAAAATTCGCGAAACCCATCTTCGGTATAGACGACCAGACCGAGATCGACGATCTCACGCAGGTCAGCAAACTGTCGGCGCACCCGCTGATCTTGCGGGAGTGTCTCCCGCTCCTCCCAGAGCTGGATCGTCTTGGCGCTGACATCCATCAGCCGGGCCATGCGTTCGCGCGACAGGTGGAGATCACGCCGGATTTCGGCCGGGTTGAGCGATGGATTCGAGTGATGGACGACGGCCATGACGTCTCTCCGGGTCGCAGGTTTCGGACAAATGTCCGGACACCATCAGTATAGGACGAGCGTCAATAATGAATCCCGCATCGAAGCTCGGCAGGTCCGCTATGTACCCAAGTAGCCTTCATATGCTCCGGCAAGCTCGGCGTACACATCGTCCGCGTGCCCTTCCTCGATCATCTGCAAACCGGACCTGTGCTCGAAGACGGGCTGTGGTTGCCGCATGATCAGGGAGAAGCCCTCCGGGGTGAAAACCTCGAGTCCGAGATCGGCGATATTCTGCAACTCGACGACGACCTGCAAAATCCAGCGATTCGCGGGAAGTTGATCGTGCTCCTCCCAGCGCTGGATCGTCTTGGCGCTGACATCGAGCAATCGGGCCATGCGCTCGCGCGAGATGCCAAGATCGTGCCGCAGTGTGGCGATACGGATCGGTCCGCGCTCCGGCGAGACGCGCTCCCGTCCCAATGAACTCAACGACTGCTGACTGACGGCCATGAAGGACTCCTTCACGAGCAGGACATATGTCCAACCACATGTCCATTATACGCCGTACAACAATGCCGGGTTCGACCCTGCTCCACAGCGAGACTGGTCAGTGTACTGTTGCGGATACGGCGACGTGGCGGGACGTTTCGGTGGCGACGGACAGGACGGGGTGCATCTATACCATCGGGCACGACAACGGGCGCGTGGACGAGTTCGTCTCAACGGCGAGAATCTGCAGGTCGAGCTGGAGCGCGTCGGGATCGGTTACCGCTACTCCGGCGAGTACCTGGCCGGCCGCAGGAACCGTCCTGGTGCAAGAACGGCGAGGTGCCGGCGAAAAACGCCGACGACCTCAAGTTGGTCGATTTCGCGGCGCTCCTCGCGCTCCTCGACACGGCGGCGGCCTATCTGCGGCTGGACCTGACCCGCGACCGGGACGAGCACCGGGACCGCCGCTAGCTACAGATCACCGGCGTCTACTCGTTCCCGGACTAGCCGGGGGCCGCTGCT
>JAICKJ010000172.1 GCA_025928015.1 Thermomicrobiales bacterium | reverse complement strand
GTTGCCTCGTTCAGCCGCCGGCCGCCGTCCTCGGTGCAGACGACGGTGTCCTCGATCCGGACGCCGAACTTGCCTTCGAGGTAAATGCCCGGCTCATCCGAGAAGACCATGCCGGCGGCCAGCGGCAGCGTGTTGCCCTCGACCAGGTAGGGCTCCTCGTGGACGTCCAGCCCGAGGCCGTGCCCGACCCGGTGCAGGAAGGCCGGCCCGTACCCCGCCTCGGTAATCACCCGGCGGGCGACGCGGTCGAGCTGCTGGCATTCGACGCCCGGCTTGACGGCGTTCAGCATCTCCTGGTTGGCCGCCAGCACGGTGCCGTAGACGGTCTTGTACTCCTCGGACGGGTCGCCGATGTGAACGGTGCGCGTGACGTCCGATTTGTAGCCGTTGAGGGAGCCGCCCCAGTCGAAGACGACGGCGTCGCCCTGCTGGATGATGCGGTCGCCAGTGTGGTGGTGGGGCGAGGCGGAATTCGGCCCGCTGGCGCAGATGCCGCCGTAGATGTTCAGCCCACGCTTGGCGGTCAGTTCAACCAGGATGTCCATCGCCTGGCGCTCGCTGAACCCGGCCAGCTTCTGGGTGGCGATGAACTCCTCCCACGCCTCGTCGGTGCGGGACGAGGCGTCCTGGAGCTGCGCCAGCTCGTAGGAATCCTTGATCATCCGCTGTGGCCGCATCAGTGGCCCGCCCTCGGACCAGCTCGCGCCGGGCACTTCCGCCTGGATGCGCAGCAGGAAGGCGGCCCAGAGCTGGTCACCGACCGCCAGCTTCTTGCCGGCGCCGTCGCCCAGCACCTTGGCGACGAGCTTCGCCGGCGGCTCGTGCTCCTGCCAGGTGTGGATGGCGATGCCCTCGCCGGCCTTGCCGATCAGCGGCGCCTCCAGCACCGGCACGACCAGGGAGGGCTGCCCCTCCGCTGGCAGGACGAGCAGGTTGAGCCGCTCGCTCAGGTGCGCGTCGTAGCCGGTCAGATAGAAGAGGTCGGCCGACGGGCCGAGCAGGAGCGCATCGATCCCGGCGTTTCGCAGGGTCTCCTGAGTCTTCGCGCGCCGCTCGCGCACGACGCTGGTCAGATCGGTTGTTGCCGTGGTCATGGTCGTCACTCCAGGGATGCGAATCGCGGTCAGCCGTCACGCGGTCTGGTTTTTCGGGTTGCTTATCGCAGACGACGCGATCCGTGTCCAGATGGCGCGTCTCGCCGCGTGGAATGACCGCGTGCTACGCTCAGAACGACAGCTTGGCGGACCGTTTTGCGCCGCCGGCACGACTCGATTCCGCCGCGATGTTGCGGCTCGCGGCAATGAACCGCCTCCGCCCCATCCGACCACGCAAGAAGGATCCGGTACGTTGACCTCGTTCACCACCCCACTCATTCCGGTTGCGCCTCGCATCGCCGTCGATCTCGACGGTGTCCTGACCGAATACCCCGCGCCGCTCGCCCAGGCGGCGAACCGCCACTTCGGGCTTGACCTGCCCGACCGCGCCTTCATCGACTCCGCCGGGCTCAACGTCCCGCTGGAGGTGCGGGAGTGGGTCTATGACGACAACGGCCCGGCCGCTGCGCTGAAGAGTGCCGCCGGCGCCCGTGACTTCCTCGCCCGAGTGCTGCATCTCTTCGGGGCGGAGAATGTCCTGATCATCACGGCCCGGCCGGAGCGCAGCGCGGCGATGACGAAGGCGTGGCTCGAGGCGCATGGCTTTCCCGTCTGCAAGGTCGTCTTCGCCGACGACAAGATGTCGGTCGCGCGCGTGCAGGGCTGCGCCTACGCGGTCGAGGACAGCGAGCGCCACGCCCGCAACTACGCCGCCGGCGGCATTACCTGCTTCCTGCTCGGCTCGGCGCTGACCGCCGAGGAGCTGGACGACCCGACGATCGTGCCGGTCGAGTCGTTCGAGCAGATCGTTGCCCATCTGATCGCTGGCGAGCCCGGCGCGGTGCCGCGGGCGACGCTGCGGCAGATGCTGCCGCCGGTCGAGAGCGGCGTCACGGAGCGGCCGAGGATCGTCGTCAGCGACGCGATCCATCCGGTCGCCCGTGCCGAGCTCAGCGAGCATGGTGAGCTGGTCGATGTCGATGGGACCGATCTGCCGGCGCTGCTCGCCTCGCTCCACGACGCCGACGCACTCGTCGTCCGGAGCGAGACGCAGGTGACCGAGGAGGTCATCGCGGCCGGGCCGCGGCTCAAGGTCATCGCCCGGGCTGGCGTTGGCGTGGACAACATCGACCTGGACGCGGCAACCCGCGCCGGCGTGCTGGTGCTCAACGCGCCGGGCGCCAACGCGACCTCCGCCGGCGAGCACACGATCGCGCTGCTGCTCTCCCTGACGCGTCAAATCCCCTTCGCCAACCAGTCCACGCGCGAGGGGCACTGGGCACGAAAGAAGGTCAAGCCGATTGACCTGCGCGGCCGCACGGTCGGGATCGTCGGGCTGGGCCGCGTCGGCACGGTCGTGGCGAAGCGGCTGCAGGCGTTCGAGATGAACGTCATTGCCTACGACCCCTACATCCCGGCGGCGCGGTTCGAAGAGCTGGGCGTGACGCCGGTCGCCTACGACGAGCTGCTCCGCAGCGCAGACGTCGTGACCTTCCACGTCCCCTCGACCAGCGAGACGCGGAACATGCTCAACGCCGAGTCGATGCGGCTGCTGAAGCCGTCCGCGATCGTCCTCAACGCGGCGCGGGGCGATGTCGTCGACCAGGTGGCGCTGTGCGCGGCGCTGGAAGCAGGGGCGATCGCCGGCGCGTGCGTCGATGTCTTCCCGCACGAGCCCTGCACCGAGAGCCCGCTCTTCGCCTTCCCCAACGTCGTCGTCACCCCGCACACCGGCGGGTCGAGCGCCGAGGCGCTGGAGGCGGTCGGACGAGTCATCGCCTCCTCGACGCTGGCGGCGCTGCGCGGCGAAGCGGTCGCGAATGCGGTCAACATGCCGGCGGCGACGGTCGAAACCGCACAATTGCGCCGCCTGACATCCGTCGCCAGCGCAGCCGGGCATTTGCTCTCCGTGCTGACGCCGGAGCTGCCGGCGCAAATCCAGCTCACCGTGCGTGGCATGGTTCCCGACGACGTGACCGAGCACGTTCTCGGCGCGGCGCTGAGCGAAGCGCTGCAGCGCTGGCTGGGCCGGCGCGTGACGCCGGTCAACGCGCAGATGGTCGCGGAGGAGGTCGGGCTGGCCGTCTCCCACGTCTCGGGCGATCGGGATGAGGACGTGCTGCCGCAGTTCGTCTTCGGTGCCCGTGGCGCGACCAGCCACGGCGTGACGATCCAGTGGGATCGCGCGAACGCCGGCATCGTCGAGATCGACCGCTTCTCGCTCGACAAGCCGCTTTCCGGACACGTCCTGATCACGCACCACCACGACCAGCCCGGCGTCATCGGCCAGCTCGGCACGGTGCTCGGCCGGCACGGCGTCAACATCGCCGGCATGCAGGTCGGCCGGCACGCGCCGCGCGGCGAGGCGCTGATGGTGACGAACGTCGACGAGCGGATCACGCCGGAGGCGCTGGAGGAGATCAAGTCCTGCACCGCGGTCGAGGACGCCTTCGTCGTCACCCTCCCCGAGTTCGAGGCCGAGGGCGAGCCGAGCGCCTTCGCGCCCCTGGGCGTGGCGGCCGTCGGGCAGCGGTAACCGACTCGACGACCGCAAGTCTGCCACCAACTGGCGTCAGATCGGTGGATTCGAAGCCGGCTTCCGCGAGGAGCGCGGCGGACGCGTCCGCCGGACGCGTCCGGCATTCGTTCCCGCTCACTGTATGGCTGCTGTCTCTTCCGCAGGATTGGCGATCGCGCCGGCAAGCGCTGCGCGTGCATATCCTCAGCTGTGTCGTCGTCAGTGGAGTCAGCGGCTCGCGGCTGCATGCTCGAGGTCGTAGACCAGGTGCGTCACCCTTGGACACCGATACCGGCGGTTCAGGGTCCTGTGCGGGTGAACGTCACGTGCGTGACTCCGCTGGGCGAGGAGGTGGCCTCGACCTGGTAGTCCTTTTCGAGGCCCTCCAGTCCGTCCCAGAGGCGTACGCCTCGGCCGAGCAGGATCGGCACGATCACGATGTGCATGTGGTCGATGAGCCCGGCGGCAAGGAATTCGCGGATGATGGTGGGACCTCCCCCGATTCGCACGTCCTTGCCATTGGCGGCCTCGCGGGCCGTCCCGAGCGCTTCGGCGGGCGAGGCGTCGATGAAGTGGAAGGTCGTGCCGCCCGCCATCTCGATCGACTGGCGCGGGTGATGGGTGAGGACGAAGACCGGTGTGTGGAACGGCGGGTTGGGACCCCACGCGCCCTTCCACTCGGGGTCCTCGTGCCATCAGGGGTGGCCGAACTTCCCGGCACCCATGATCTCGGCGCCGATCCCGTCATCGTGCCGCCGCAGGAAGGCGTCGTCGATGCCGCCGGTCCCGCCCGGCTGGCCCCCTCCCTCGTGCCACCAGCGGGTGCCGAACATCCATTCGTGGAGCTGTTCGCCGGCGTGACCGAAATGGGCGTCTTTGCTTTGTCCCTCACCGGTGCCGAAGCCGTCGAGTGAGACGGCAAAGTGTTGGACGCGGACGAGTGCCATGGGTGATGCTCCTTCGGTCCTCCGATGCAGCTTGTTTCCACCTGCAGCCTGTCGCCGGTGGCGGGTCCGGGGTGTCAGCTAAGCGGCGCGCCGCCGTTGACGAACACGTCCTGCGACCTCGTGGCCCGCTGCGCTCGCTCCAGGGCCGCCTCGATCCCATCGGTGATGAACACGTACGAGGTGCCGCCCCGGTGTCAACGTGTCGACACGACAGCGTGCCGCGGGTGCGGCACAACCGTGCCCATGCCTGTGACGGCCTTGCATCGGGTCGCTCTCACGGACGGGCAGCGGCTGCTGCTCCGCGCTGAGGCGTGGACGGATCCTGGGTGTCCTGCGCGACGCGATCCTGGGTCGGGGCGCAGCTAGGTCATGGGTTCGGGTCGGCCGGGGACACTGCGTACTGCGGGCGCCCAGCAGGCCGATAGGTCTGGATGGTTATGCCTCCTGAAGTGGTCTGTGAGCTAACCAGCTCGAGCGCGATGTCCGGACCGGCATCGGGGAACAGCCGTGTGCCCTGGCCGACGACGACGGGATAGGTGAGCAGGTCGAGCTGGTCGACCAGGTCGTTGGCGAGCAGCCATCGGACGAGGACCCCGCTGCCGGGCACCAGCAGGTCACCGTCCTGCCGCGCCTTCAGATCACGGACGGCCGCGGCGACGTCGCCGGTGAGGACGGTCGTGCCCGCCCACTGCGGGTCGGTCAGGCTGGTCGATACCACATACTTGGGCCGGCTGTTCAGCGCGGCGCCGATCGGGCTCGTGCTCATCTCGGGTATCGCGCCCCAGGAGCCGGCGAAGATCTCGTACGTCCGCCGGCCGAACAGAAACGCGGCCGCGCCGCCGTAGATCTCGTTTATATGGTCCCCGGCTTCGGTATCGACAAGCGGAAGGGCCCATCCGCCGCGTTCGAAGCCGCCGCGGCGATCCTCGTCAGATCCGCCCAACCCCTGCATCACGCCGTCCAAAGAGACGTTCGTCGTCGTCGTCAACCTCATGGCGTGGTCACCTTACCGGATCACGACCGCGGACCCCTTCCGGATCCGCGTTGCTTCGTTCAGACAAGCACACGTGCTTTTGATAATCAACCAGGTAGCATCGCATGCCTGTGACGATCTTGCTCATCGTCTTCCTCTCGTCTCGTCCGCGGACGCCGCCGGCCAGCGCGTGGCGAAGCTCCTCGCGCGTGATCGGCTTCGTCATCTGTCCTCCTGCGGATCGGTTCCGTGGCGGCGAACGTCGTCCGGACGGCGGGACATCCGCGCGCGGGCCGTCGCCAAGCGGCGTCAGGGCCAAGAAGGCCCCTCTCCCGAACTCGGGAGAGGGGTCGCGCGGCAGCGCGGGGTGAGGGCGTCAGTCCGCCGGAGCGGCTGATGGCAGATGCTCGGGTTCGGCCGTCACCTTCGGCAGCTCGCCCTCGACGCGGATGTCCGGCAGCCAGCGGAGCCAGCGCGGCAGATACCAGTTCTTGTCGCCGAGCAGGGTCATCGTCGCCGGGACGAGGACCGAGCGGACCAACGTCGCGTCGATCAGGATCGCGACGGCCAGGCCGAAGCCGATCTGCTGTAGCATCACTAGGCTGCCGGTCGCGAAGCCGGCGAAGACGAAGACCATGATCAGCGCCGCGCCGATGATGATCTTGGTCGTGCTTCGCAGCCCGACGGCGACCGACTCGCGATTGTTGCCGGTCAGGTCGTAGTGCTCGCGGATGCGGCTGAGCAGGAAGACCTCGTAGTCCATGCTGAGGCCAAAGAGGATGCTGAAGAGCAGGATCGGGATCCACGCCTCGATGATCGGCGTGTGCGCGAAGCCGAACAGGTCGTGCCCGATGCCGTGCTGAAAGACGAGCACCATGATGCCGTAGGAGGCCCCGACCGAGAGCAAGTTGAGCACGATCGCCTTGAGCGGCACGACGATCGAGCGGAAGGCGACCATCAGCAGCAGGAAGCTGAGGATCAGGACGAAGGCGAAGACGTACGGCGTCCAGCTCGCGGTCAGCGCCAGGAAGTCCTGGTTCATCGCCGCGTCGCCAGCGACCCAGAACTGCGTCCCGGCCGTGCCCTGGAGCGCGGGCGGCAGCGCGTCCGACCGCAGCCACTTCACCGTGTCATAAGCGGCATTCGAGTTGGCCGGGTCCTTCATGACGGCGGTGACGAGCGCGGTCTGGTTGTCCTCGCTCCAGACCGGCGGGTTGATGGAGAGGAAGCGGCCGGAAGATCGCATCGTCCCGGTCAGCTTCGCGATGGCCGGTTCGGTCTGAGCCTTCGGGCCGCCGAGGACGATCTTGACCGGGCTGAGCATGCCGGCCGAGAAATCCTTGACCAGGATGTTATAGCCGTCGCGGACGTCGCTCTTCGGCAACGCGCCGGGGCCAGAGGTGCCGGTGTTGATCCCGAGCAGCGGCACGGTCGCCGCCAGCAGCAGCGCCCCGACAAGCACCAGCGACACGACCGGGCGGGCCATGACGAGCCGCGTCGTGCGGCCGAAGAAGCCGGTGTAGGCGTCGACCTCGTGGGCCAGCGCCGGGTTCATCGCGCGCTTCTGGGCGGACTGGCGCGGCCAGTTGATGCGGTCGCCGAGCAGGCTCAGCAATGCCGGCAACAGTGTCAGCGTCGCCGCGACCGCGACGATGACGACGAAGATCGCGCCGAGGCCGAGCGAACGGAAGACGTTGGTCGGGATCAGGCAGACGCCGGCGAGGGAGAAGACGACGGTCGTGCCGGAGAAGAGGACCGCCTTGCCGGCCGTCGCCGCGGCGCGCTCGATCGCCCGCTGCTTCACGTTGCCGAGGCGGCGCTCCTCGCGGTAGCGCTCGACGACGAAGAGGGCGTAGTCGATGCCGACGGCCAGCCCGATCATCGTGATCATGTTCTCGATGAAGACGTTCAGGGTGTAGACCTGCGTGGTCAACGCCGTGATGCCGAGGGCGATGCCGATGCTGAAGAGGGCGAGCACGATCGGCAGGCCGGCGGCGACCAGCGCGCCGAAGACAAGCACCAGGACGATGAGCGCGAGCGGGATGCCGATGCTCTCGCCCCGCACCAGGTCCTTCTGGGCGATCTCGGTCGTGCGTTCATTGAAGCTCAGCGTGCCGACGGTGAGCACCTTGAAGTCGTTCCCACGCAGCGTCTCGATGTGTTGGAGGAAGGTGCTCATGTCGACCTTGGCGACCATGTCCTTCGGGAAGTTGACCGGGATCAGCGCTGTCGTCTTGTCCCTGGAGACCATCGCCTGCGCCTGCGGCAAGCCGAGCGCGGCGACCTCGTAATAGTTGGTGACGATCGGCTCGGTCGGGTCGGGTTTGAAGTCCGTCGGCTCCCAGGACTTGACGAGCGCCCGCAGATCGTTCGTCACGGCGGTGACCTTGGCCTTGAAGGCCGGATCAGCGACGGTCTGGCCGTTGGTCGATTGGACGATGACTGTCTCGCCGACGGAGCCGGCACCATTGAGCCCGGCGGCTTCGAGGCGGTCGAGGCCGGTGATCGATTGCGGCTTGGTGGACATGGTCATGGCGCTGTTCAGCCCGTCCGCCAGCCAGAGCTGCGTGAAGGAGAGACCAACGGCGAGGACGACGATCCAGATGCCGATCGTCAGCCAGGGATGCCGGCCGCTGGACCGGGCGAGGCCTTCGGGAGAGAGTCTGTTCGCCATGCTGAGCCTTTCGCACGAGACGGGGAGCGCCGGTTGCCGTTGGCGGCGTCCCGATCGGTGGAGTCCCGGTTGCCCGCACGGGCGTGGCGGCCACCGCCGGGGGCCGGCGGAGGACCCATATCGCTGGCAGTCTAGGGCGCGGTCCGGTACTTGTCAATCATTTCACGAACACCGTTCGGATTGCGGTCCGAGCCGGGAAATCACGCCCTCGACACCGGCCCGGGGTTGTGCCAATCTTGCCGCCGGTGATCGCGGGATCACCCGGTGGACGAATGTGGCGCAAGGGATGTGACAGCGGATGACGACCGATCCAGGCGCGGAGCCGGCCGGCGACGAGCGCGTAGCCGCGCGAGGACTGGTGGCGGTCCTCAGCGGCGACCTCTTCTTCGGCATGCGGATTCGCACGACGCTGCGGCAGCTCGGCTACACGGTGGCGCTGGCGCAGGACTCAGCCGCGTTCACCAACCACCTGCAGCGCGGCGACCAGCGCGCCGTGCTGGGATTGATCGATTTCAACCGGCCGGTCGCCTGGCAGGCGCTCCAGGGCGCGATCGCGACCGGCATCCCCATGATCGCCTTCGGCCCACACACCGATGTGGACGGTTTCCGCGCCGCCCGCGCCGCCGGCGTCGCCCGCACGATCGCTAATGGCGAGTTCTCCAACTCCCTCGCCGACCTGGCCGCTCGCTACGCGAGAGCGAACTGACCGTTTCCTTACCCTGTTCCAACCCGCCTCGCCGCCATGCTGACCAACGGGAAGCATCCCCGCGCGCAGCGCTTTCCTTGCTCGTCATGCTGAGCGAAGTCGAAGCATCTCCTG